>CAZSUH010000139.1:0-6847 GCA_964609905.1 uncultured Verrucomicrobiota bacterium | reverse complement strand
GCTGGCGGAAGGCGTGTACACGAATTCCGCCACCTTCACGGTGCGGACCAACTGCACGATCCGCGGCGGTTTCACGGTCGGCATGATCCGGCGGGAGCAACGCGACGGGGAAGCCTATCCGACGATTCTGGACGGACTGAGGCAGAACCTGCGCGTGGTGACCGTGACCGGCACGAACGTCACGCTCGACGGATTGGTGATCAGCAATGCGTACGGCGGGGCGGCCGGTGGGATAGCCAAGGGGGGCTCCGGAACTCTCACCCTGGCCAACTGCCGTATTCTCAACCACACCGGAACGGGCGGCTACATGTCGGGGATCGGGGGGGCTTTCACCGGCGGCTCGGTCCTGATGACCAACTGCGTGGTGGCGAACAACGCCGGGACCTATTATTTCGATAAAGGGCTCGGCCTTTACGCCGCCGGCGCCAACTTGCGCCTGGTGGATTGCGTGATTTCGAACAACTACTCGTCCGGCGGCGTGGGAAACACGCGCGGGGTCAGTGGGGGCGGCCTCTATTTCGACAACGGCACGCTGTCGGTCCTTCGCACCGACTTCCTCGACAACAAAGGCGCCGCCAACACCGGTGGCGGCGGCGCCGGCGTGTGCCTCGGCAACAGCGCCGCCACAACCGCCTCGTTCACCAACTGCGTCTTCCGGGGCAACGAGTGCCGCGTGAGCGGTTGGGGCGCCGGTTACGGCGGCGCCCTGTGGCTGAACCTGAACGCGGCCGCGGCCGCTCGGGTCGTGAACTGCACGTTCAAAGATAATCACAACCGGGAGGGCGACGGCGGCGCCATCCATCTCGTCAACGGCGCCCTGTTGCTGAAAAACTCGATTCTGTGGACCAACGCCGTGGCCGACGGCTGCACGGGCGCCGAACTCTATCGCACCAACGGCACGCTGACCGTTGCCTATTGCGTCCTCCCGGGAACGAACGCCCCCCTGGTGACGGGCACGGTCGGCCTGTCGAACATCATCACGAACGATCCATTGTTCGTCGGCGCCACCGACCTGCATCTCCAAAGCCGGCAGGGCCGGTGGGAGCCCGCGCTCTCCGCCTGGGTCCACGATCCGGAAACCAGTCCGTGCATCGATGCCGGTGATCCCGGGGACCCGGTTGGACTGGAGCCGAAGCCGAACGGCGGGCGCATCAACCTCGGCGCCTATGGGGGTACGGTTTGCGCCTCCCTGTCACGTCGGACGCTGGGCGCCGTGATCGTGGTGCGGTAGCCGCATTTTCCTTCGTTTGGCCGGTTTCCCGATCGCGGTTTTGATCGCAACGCCTTGACTTTGCGCGTGATTTACGGAATCATGTGAAAAACACGGCGCCCGTGGCCGTTCTTGGAAAACAGGGATATGGAACCGTTGTCGTTACCCGGATTCGAACTGCTGGGCAAGCTGGGCCAGGGTGGCATGGCCACCGTTTGGAAGGCCAGACAGCTTTCCCTCGACCGGCTTGTCGCCATCAAGGTGCTTTCCCCCCGCATCGCCAGCGATCCCGCCGACATCGAGCGCTTCCACACCGAGTGCCGTTCCGCCGCCATGCTCAAGCATCCCGGCATCGTCCAGGTCTATGATGCCGTCGTCCACAAAGGCCTCTACTGCCTGATCATGGAATACGTGGCCGGCGAAAGCCTCGGCGAACGGATTCGCCGCAAAAAAAAGATGACTGAGGACGAGGTGTTGTTCGTGCTCGAACATGTCGCCCTCGCCCTCGGCCATGCCTGGAAAACCGCCGGCCTGATCCATTGCGACATCAAGCCCGATAACATCCTGATCGATGCCGACGGCTCGGTGAAGGTCACCGACCTCGGACTGGCCACGACCATCGGCGCCATGACCTCCATCGCCCAGTCTGACGAGGTGATGGGCACGCCCCAGTTCATGTCGCCCGAACAGATTCAAGGCGAGCCCAAGCTCGATTGCCGGACCGACATCTTCTCCATGGGCGCCACCCTTTACCAGATGCTCGCCGGCCGCATGCTCTTCGAGGGCGCGACGGACGACGACGTACTCGAACTGCAACTCAAGGGCCAGGCGCCCGACGTCATGGATCTGGTCCCCGCCCTCTCGTCCCGCATCAGTTGGATGACGGAAAAAATGCTCGCCCGCAGCCGGGACCAGCGCCATGCCGACTGGCCCGCCGTCACGCTCGACGTCGAGCGGCTCATGCGCCGCCACTTTCCCGCCGCTCCCTTTCCTTCCCCCGGCGCCAGCGTCATGAAACGCAGCGCCCGACGCCAGAAACCCCAGGCGCACGTCCCGACCCCCACCTCCGCCGCCCGAACCGGCCCCGTTTCGGTCTTGCGCACACTCCTGCTCGTCGCCATTCTCGCGGCTCTGGGCGCCACCACGTTCTATATTTATTCCGAAATCCGGAAAGCCGAAACCGCTCCGCCGGTTCCATCCGCCCCGCCGCTGACCCAGCCCGCCCTTCCCACGCGCCCCACTCCCGAGTCGCGGGGATCGGAGATGCTGACCTTCGCGCGCACCTGGTGGAAAAACAATCCCGGCCGTTACCAGGAGGCGATCGACCGTTTCGAGAGAGTCTCGCGCGACACGCAGGGAACCCCGTTTGCGCTGATGGCCCTGGACGACATCCGGTCCGTCAAACAGGCCCGGGACGCCGCATCCCTGCAGATCATGGACCAGCTCAAGGCCACGGCCGATCCGCTGGCCGCCCAGGGACGGTTCCAGGATGCCGCGACCGTCTATACCGCCTACTCGGGCCCGTTGTCCGGAGAAACGGCGCGGGATCGGAACGCCAGGGCCGGCGCCCTGCTCGAACAGGACGCCCGCGAAACCGCCGCCCGCCAGGCGCGCGAGCAGGAGGCCCAGCTTCTCTACGCCAAGGCGCTCGACCAGGCCGCCTCAGCCGCCATCCAGAACCCCCTGACCAACGCGCTGGCGGTACTGGCCGAGGTGGAAGGCCGCGCGATGCTGGCGCCCCGCCTGGCGGCCCTGAAAACCGTTTCCGCCCTCATCCGCCAGGCCGCCTCGATGGATCGGAAAATCATGGACTCCTTCGCCGCCCAACTGGGCAAGGAGGTGACGGTGCAACTGGCGTCCGGCCCTCGAACGCTGGTCGTTTCCTCCGCGGCCAACTCGGTCGTGCAGGGCGATCAGAAAGTCACCGTCGGCGAAGGCGTGGCCGCCGCCATCGTCAAGATCACGTTCACGCTGGACGAACTGGCCCCCCGCGAACGACTGCAACGCATGGGCGCGGAGACCGAACCCGATGTGGCCCTCTGGAAAGGCAATGCGGCCGCCCTGACCCGTAACTTCGAGAACGCGAGAACCTGCTTCTCCCGTGTGCCCGGCGACTTCGGCGCCGCCCTGCTCGCCGCGCTGGACCGCCACGAGGCGGAACTCCGCGCGGCCCGCGATTCCGGCCCGGCCCCCGTCGAGACCGCGATTCCCGCAACCCCCGCCGGCCCGGTCGTGTCAGCCGAGGCGTTCACGGCCTTGCTGGTCAAAGCCAACAGCGGCCTGACCGCCTGGGAGATCGCCTGCGAACAGGATTCCCTGGAGCGCGTGATCAAGGTGGTCTGCAACTCGCGCTATCTGCAAAACCTGGAGCCCTTCCGCGCGCTCGCCCCCAGCCTGTCCGAACTGTATCTCCCCAAAACCCAAGTCGCGAGCCTCGCCCCGCTCGCGTCGCTGTCCAACCTGAAGCGGCTCGATCTGTCGGACACCCCGCTCGCCGATCTGGGGCCGCTGAAGGATCTGCGCCTCGACTTTCTCGCCTTGAACAACACCCGCATCAAGGACCTGGGGCCGCTCCGCGGCATGCCCCTGCGGGAACTGGAAATCGCCAACACCCGCGTTTTCGCCTTCGACGCCTTGCGCGCCTTGAGTCTGACCCGGCTCAACCTCGCCAACACCCAGTTCGGCGATCTTTCCTATATCCGGGATATGCCGTTGACGGAACTCACGCTCTCCGGAACCAAGGTGTTCGATTTCACAATCCTGCGGCGCTACCAAAAGCTGGCGGTTTTTCTGGCCGAGAACACCGGATTCCGGGACGCGTCCATCCTGGCCGACCTTCCGATCCATACCCTCAGCCTGGCCAATTCCAAGATCACGGATCTGTCCCCGCTCCGGCAGCCCACCCTGCGCAACCTGAACCTTTCGGGAAACGCCTTCCGCGACCTGGCCGGGTTACGGGGTCTCACGCTCGCGACGCTGCGGATCGACAACTGCAAGATCAAGGATCTGGCCCCCCTCGCCGGCATGCCGCTTCAGTCATTCTCCTGCAACGGTTCCCTGGTCGACGATCTGACGCCACTCCGCGGGGCTCCGTTGGCCGAGTTGGAAGCCGCCAATACGCCTCTTTCGGATCTGACCCCCGTGGCCGAAATGCCGCTTCGGAAAGTCGTTCTCTCCTACTCGAAAGTTTCCAATGTCAGGCCCCTGGCCCGTTGTCCGCTCCGGGAACTGCGGTGCGAGGGCTTGCGACCCGAAAACCTGCCGTCCTTGCGGGACACCCCGCTCGAAATCCTGTACTGCGATATGCGCCGGGATCATTTCCCCATGGGCCTGAGGCAGTTGTTCCCGAACCTGATGGAATTCAACGGCAACACGTGGCCACGGCAAAACCAGCCCTGAGCGCAGACATGAAACCCGAATTCGGATGGCGCCATCCCGCTTTCCGCGCCCTCCCGGGACTCGCGGCGGCTTGGCTCATCTGGCTGTTCCCCTCGTCGGTCGTGACGGATGCGCTCGTGTGGGGCGCTTTTTTATGGGCGCTTCCGCGCGGTCGCCAGGCCGCCTCGCTCTGGCTCTCCGCCCCGGGCCTGGCCGCGCTCCTGGTTGCCCTCTACCCCGCCATCCAACTGGCCTGGTGCCTCGATCCCGCCGCTTCGGCCGGGGTTCTGCTTCGGGATTTGCGCCTGGCCGCCGGGGCTTTCGCCCTGTCCGTGGCGGCCCGGGAACCAGTCCGGATCGAACGGACGCTGCTGATCGCGGCCGTGGCGCTCCTGCCGGTGTTCGCGCTGGATCTGGCGCGGCTGGGTTGGGCGCTCGGTCCGGCCCTGCTGGAAGCGGCGCGCTACCGCAAGCCCTACGCCCTGAACCACCCGAACGTGTCCAGCCTGCTGGCGGCCGCCGTTGGCCTGATCGCCGCTTACGGCGCCTGGACGCGCCGGCGCCGCCCCGCCGGCGCCGCCTTCGGCTTCGGCGCCCTGCTGGCCCTCGCCTACCTGGTCGTGATGGCGTCGCGCGCGCCGCAGGCCGCCTTCGCCGGCGCGGTCGGCGCCGCGTTTTGGATTGTCCCCCGCACCTGGAAAGGGCGCCTGGCCGGCACCGGCCTGGCCTTGCTGACCGGCCTTCTGATCGGCGCGAATCTGCCGCGGATCAATGCCCGTTTTCTGGAGAAAGGCGATCCGTTTTCCGGCCGGACCGTCGTGTGGCGCCACACATACACGCTCACGCAGGCTCATCCCTGGTTCGGCTATGGGTATGGAAAACCAACGTTCCAGAAGGTGTATGCGGAATCCAATCCCCCCCCGTCCCCCCACTTCTTTCCGCATCCCCACCAGTACGCCTTGTTCGTGCTGTTCCAGGGCGGCCGGGCCTGGCTCGTGCTGCACGCCGCCCTCTGGCTGCTGCTGGCCGGCCGGCTGATCCGCGCCCTGGGCCGGACCGCCGATCCGGAGGCCCGGCTGCGGATCGCGCTGGTGTCGCTGCTCCTGCTGCTGTTCCTGGCCTACGGCCTGGGGGATTATCCCGACAACCGGCTTCGCCTCGCCCTGGTCGCGCTGGTGCCGCTCGCGATCGCCGCGTCGGCCCCGAATGCCGGTCAGGCCGAAATGACCGTCACGCGCACATCCGCATGAGGATGATGCGACAAGCCCGCCTCGCAAGAGGCGGGGCCTGAGGCGCCCGCCCGATAACGCCGGGCATTCTCGCCGGCATTCCAATCCGTCGGCCGGCGCGGCGGGTGCGGCCAATGGCTGACCCGCGCCGCGGCGGCTCGAATCAGGGGCGTCACGCCCCGCTTGTACAAGCGGCGGCCCAGGTCGTCATCCTCCTGGCCCCAGCCCACATAGGTTTCGTCAAATCCGTTCACCGCCCGGATCGTCTCCGCGGTGATCGCGAAATTGCAGGAACGCAGGCGCGGCTTCGCCTTGATCGCCAGCCCCGTGCGGCGCAGCCAGGCGTAAAACAGATGTTTCCGTTGAAGCGCCGCCAGACGGCGCCGGGCGGCTTCCGATCCGGCCCGCTCGAATGCGCCCGACCGGACGGCCGCCTCATCCAGCCCGGCCGCCTCGTTTTCCGCCAACGCGATCGCATCGCCCAGCGCCACGCGGCCGGGATCCACCCCCACCGTAAGCGCCTCCAGCCAGCCGGCATGCGGCACGGTATCCTGATCGAGAAACGCCAGGATTCCGCCTCGCGCCCGCGCGATGGCGTTATTGCGGCTCCGGGCCGCGCGAAATCCCTCGTTCGGCTGCCACACCCGGCTCAGCGGGAAATTCAGTTCCGGCGCCGTGCGGCGCAGCATCGCCTCCGTTTCGGAGGAAGAGCCGTCATCCGCCGCCAGGACCTCCAGGGGAGGGATCGTCTGCCGCGCCAGCCCCAGCAACACGAGGCGCAGGGTGCGGGGGGATTCGAACGTGGTGACCACAACGCTGACGGGAAGTCGGTTCATCGGCGTCCAGAGTCGGCAACCCGCGGGTTGGTGGAGGATAGGGGATTTGAACCCCTGGCCTCTTGAATGCCATTCAAGCGCTCTACCAACTGAGCTAATCCCCCACAGGCTGACCGGAGACCTTTGTTATCCGGTAAGAATCCAGTATTGAGCCAGAAAAAAGCATTCCTGTCAATGGCTCACAACATCTTTTT
>CAZSUH010000138.1:0-6883 GCA_964609905.1 uncultured Verrucomicrobiota bacterium | reverse complement strand
GCGGCAAGACCAACCTGGCCATGATGCGGCCCACACTGCCCGGCTGGACCGTCGAGACCATCGGCGACGATATCGCCTGGATGCGCATCGGCGAGGACGGCCGCCTCTACGCCGTGAATCCCGAATACGGCTTCTTCGGCGTGGCACCGGGCACCTCCATGGAGAGCAACCCCAACGCCCTGCTCACCGTCACGAAGAACTCGATCTTCACGAACTGCGCGCTGACCGACGACGGCGACATCTGGTGGGAAGGCATGGGCGTCCCCGCGCCGGCCCATGCGATCGACTGGAAGGGCAAGGACTGGACGCCCGACATGAAGGACGCGGACGGCAAGGCGGTCAAGGCAGCCCATCCAAACGCCCGCTTCACGGCGCCGGCCGGCCAGTGCCCCGTGATCGCCCCCGAGTGGGAAGACCCGAAGGGCGTGCCGATTTCCGCCTTCCTGTTCGGCGGCCGGCGGCCCAGCACGATCCCCCTGGTCAACCAGGCCTATTCCTGGAACCACGGCGTGTTCATGGGCTCCGCCGCGGGCTCCGAGACCACCGCCGCCGCGCTCGGCAAAGCCGGCGTGCTGCGCCGCGATCCCTTCGCCATGCTCCCGTTCTGCGGGTACCACATGGGCGACTACCTGCTGCACTGGCTCTCGATGGGCCTGCGCACGAATCCGGAAAGGCTGCCCAAGGTATTTTTCGTGAACTGGTTCCGGAAAACCGCAGACGGCAAGTGGCTCTGGCCGGGGTACGGCGACAACAGCCGCGTTCTCAAGTGGATCTGCGAACGCATCGAAGGCGTCGCCAAGGCCGTCGAAACCCCCATCGGCATCCTGCCCACGCCGGACGCCATCGACCTGTCCGGCTGCAAGGTAACCCCAGCAGAGATGCAGGAACTGCTCAGGGTCGACAAAGAAGGCTGGCTCAAGGAAATTGCCAGCGTCGAGGAGTCCTACGCCGCTTACGGGGCCAAGCTCCCCTACGCGCTTCGCGCGGAACTCCAGGGGCTCAAGGATCGCCTGGCCAAGGCGTAAGCGCCGGTTTTCCGGAAGTCCTCTCCCGCGTTTTCACGAAAGCCGAATGACGGGAGTATCGAGGCTTGCTTCCCGTTCCTCGATCACGTGGCCCTTGAATCCCCGGCAGATTCACAGGCGTGTGTGACGGGTCTGTTATTCCGAAGGCCGGCGCTCAGGCCCCCACGATTTTGACGGTGTGTTTGACCTTCGCCAAGAACTCCGGCTTACCGCCGCGGATGGGACCGGACTCCAACTCGCGACCGTGGAGCGTGACGGTCTGCACGGCATACTCGCCCTCACGGTGCTTGAGCGTTTCGCCGTCGTCGAGATAAAGGTCAAAACTCGACTCCCGCCCAGGGAACACCAGCCACTCGATCTCCGTGACCGCCTTCGGGTCCACATACTGCCGCACGGGCAGCATCGGAATGAGCGCGCCCTCCCGCACAAACAGATGCCCGCCGCGGTCCTTCGGGACCGGAATCGACTGGACCTCCCCGTTCCCCGCATAGACTTTGCCCGACCACATGTCATACCACTTGCCCCTCGGGAGCCGCACCGTATCGTCCGAGAAGACGTCCGCCAGCAGGAACTCGCCGATCATGAACATCATGTCCTGCGCATACGCCCACTCCTCCCCCGGATACGCGAGGCAGAGCGGGCGCATGACGGGCATGCCGGTCTGCGACGCGAGGAACGCGAGCGAATAATAATACTCGACCAGCCGCATTCGCAGGTTCGAATAGTCGCGCCCGATCGTGTTGAGTTCCTCGCTGAGGTAGCCCGGATAATGGGGGGCCGCCCAGCAGTCGACGATCGTCCACGGAAGCAGGTAGCCCATGTGAATGCCGGGAATGTGGTCGTTCTCCACATCGCACGTGCAGAACGTATGCCCGACGAGGCAGTTCTGCAGCAGCCCGATCATCGGCTGGCGTCCCCCGCCCGTGTCGCCACACCAGGTTCCGGCGTAGCGCTGCACGCCGGTCGAGGCGCAGGGATAGATGCCATAGGACCGCTTGGACGTGTATTTTTCGTAATCCTCGAAGGTCTGCCTGGCTTCGAGCAGGAACGCGAGATTGTGCATCTCCTCGTCGGTCTTTCCGTTTGCATACAAGCGATCGGGAAATTCGCTCATAAGCGCACACCCGTCGAGCTTGAAGTACTTGACGCCGTCATCGACGAATTTCTTGAGGTGATCGAACCACGCCTGGTCGCGCTTCGTGACGGTGTCGAGGTACACCTCCCCGGTCATGTTGCGGTCGAGCAGCTGGAATTCCACGCCGTCCACATTCATGAGGCCGGATTTCCTCTTCTTCTCCTCTCCAAGCCGCGCCTTCGCACGGCGCTCCTCCTCCCCCGTCAGATCCCAGCGGCAGCAGAGCCAGAGCCCGAGGTTGTATCCGGCGTAGCCGAGACACTGGATCATGTGCTGGACGGCGCCGCGCCAGTAAGGAGCGGGGCAGGCGGTGAAGCGGTGCTCGCTCCAGTCGCGATCGGTGCTGTGATCGTAATTCTTGTCCATCCAGCCGGGTTCGAGACTGATGTTGTCGCACGGCATCTTGCGCTCGCGCATGGCCGCGGCCACGCTCTGCACGTCGTTGGAGGTGGACCAGTAGTACATGATGACCCAGATCCCGAACGACTTCATCGGCGGCAGGTGCGGCCGGCCGGTCAGCCGCGTGAACGAGCCGATCAGGTCGGCGAAACTTTCTCCCGTCAGGATGTAAATGTCGAGAAACGATTTTTCGACCGCGAACAGGGCTTTTCCGGGATCGGTGGCCGCGATGTTGTAGACCAGATTGCGCGTGGTGTTGAAAAAGATCCCGTAGCCCCGGCTGCTCATGACAAACGGCACGGGGATGTGGCAGACGGGATTCTGGATCCAGAGTTCGCCGGACAGCCCGTTCAGAAGAAGCTGTTTGCGCTGGTTGTCGCCAAGTCCGAGGAACCGTTCGCCGTCCGTGACCCGCATGCAGACGCGATAGCCCATGTTCCCTTTTTCGGACGGCGCGGTGGCGGGCGCGTGGCCGGCCGCGGTGGCGGCGACGGGTTCGCCGTTCCGGCGGAGTTCCCAGGAAGCGTCCGGGCGGACGGCGAGTTCGAATTCACCGAATGCGAGCGTGCCGCCTTGGAGGGATGCTTTTGCAGGCGCGGGCTCTTCGACAATTCCGTAGCGTTCGAGCAGCGAGGGATCGGGAGAGTCGAATCCGGACGCCGTCATGCGGACGATCCCGTTTTCGAAAGCGCGAAGCGTGAGACGGATGTTGTTTTCGCAGTCGATGGTGAAGGCGTTTCCCTTTGACATGATGATCGTCCTATCTTTTAAGGTGCTTCGCCCTTGAAACCGCGGCAGATCCACAAGCGCGTCCGCCGGGCCGGAATGCCGAACCGGTCCACGGCCACTTCCCGCGGCTCCGGATCCAGGGAGTCGAACAGGGGACGGAACCGCTCCACATCCCGTCCCGGCTTGGAATCTCGCGTGTCTTCGATCAGGATGGCGTCCCATCCCTTGTACGCTGGCGGATCGAACCAGAAGGTGTATTGGTTCACGTCCGGCCGCACGGCCCAGGCGGGGATCGCGGGATCCAGATAGGCCATGGTCTGGCCAAGGCCGTAAAAACGGCCGGCGGCCACAAAAGTGCGACCGGGCTCCGGCAGGGCCTTCCGCAGTTCCTCCACGCGCCGCGCCACCTCGCGCCAGCCGACGACGTCATTGGAAATGTCGAATTTCAGACTGAACGGCTTGAGCGGACTTACGGCGGGCCATCGCGCATGAAGCCGTTCGGAAGCCCGTTGGGCCTTCCCGTACGCCCAGCCCCCGAGCGGGAGCATCAGGGCCAGGGGCAGCAGAAAGGCGCTCACGAGCCCCAGCCCGGCGCCCGCCAGGATCCAGCGCCGCCAGCGCCGCGCCGGGACCCCGTCGTCCGCCAGCCGCCGCGCGGCCACCGCCGCCAGTGCAATCAGTCCCGCCCACCAGCCCGGCGCCGGCCAATGGGGCAACACCTTGCCGAACAATCCGATGCCGCAGAAAAAAATGAAAACCGGAAGGCTGGTCCAGAACAGGTACCGATCCGCTTCCCCTTGAGGTTTACGGATCAGCGCCACGGCGGCGACCGTCATCAGGACAAACAGGATCGGCGTGCCCACCGCCAGTTGACCGCCCAGACTGGCAACCACATTCCAGGGGGTCAGCACCCCCTTTCCCCCGCCATGCCCGAGCTGATACGCGTACGAGACCCAGGCGTGGCGGGCGTTCCAGATCACGTTGGGGAGCACGACCAGGGCCGCGAGCGCGGCGGCTGCATAGGGATGGGGCCGACACAGCCAGAGCCGGCCCGCGCGAGACGTAAGCAGGTAAAGGCCGAGCAGCAGGGGCAGCAGGATGCCGTGATACTTGCTGAGCATCGCGCCGCCCATGCACGCGCCGGCCATCAGCCACCACCCCCAGCCGCCCCGTTGCACGGCCCGCCAACCCGCCCAGAGCGCCGCGCACCAGAACAGGTTGAGGGGTGCGTCGGGCAGGAGTGCAACGCCCAGCGCCAGCAGGATGGGCACGCAGGCGCTCACGCCCAACGCCAGCACAGCCAGTCGCCAACCATAGAGATCGCGGGCCAACAGACCCATGAACGCCAGTGCCCCGGTCCCGCACAGGACGGGCGCCAGCCGCATGGCGAATTCCCCACCGCCCCAATACCCTCCCAGCCTGGCGAGAAAGCCCACCATCGGCGGATGATCGAAGTAGCCCCACGCCGGATGCCGCCCATACATGACGTAATGGGCTTCATCCGTGCTGAAACCAAACCAGCCGATCAGACAGAGCCGTCCGATCGTCAGCAACCCGAGCAGGCACCAGAAGAGGGTCCGGTCGGCATTCTTCGTTCGATTCGCGTTGTCCATTGTTCCTTATCAAGGTGCTTTTTCATCCGCCAACCCAGCCCGGCGCAGGCCATCCCGATGGCGCCGCCGGCCAAACAGTCGGAAGGAAAATGAGCTCCCACCGCCACACGCGACCAAGCCACACCCGCGGCCAGCGCCAGCGCCCACGCCGCATGGCGCCGCCGGGCCAGGGCCAGGTAGCCCAGGGCGAAAAACGCCAGCATGGAATGACCCGAGGGAAAGGAGCGGCGCGTGATCGGCTCCAGGTCCACGATCGTCACGGTTCCCTGGGCCACCGCTTCCCGGTAATATCCCATCGGCCGGGGCCGGTTCACCGCGTGTTTCAAACCCAGGTTCAGGATTAACGCCAACGGCACAATCAGCAATAGTGCCAACGCATGCCGGCGCAAGAGTGCACCCCCCTCGACGGACAGAAACAGGCCCGCGAACAAGACCACGGCATACCGGCCGAAATCCGAAAGCGCTTCCGCGGCTATTCCCAGCGGCTCCCAGGCCGCCATGCCGTTCAGGAAGAAAAACAGGTTGTGATCCAGTTGAAGCAGGCTTTCCATGGTTTTATACGTCCGTGTCGAGTTTCAGCTCCAGCAGGTACGCCGGATCGGCGCAGCACGCCTCCACCTCCGCGATCCAGCCCGTGACGTCCATTTTCCGCAGGATATAACCGTCCGCTTCCGCGACAAAACGGAAGGCGTCGATGGACTCCTCGACATCCACGGGGCCGCTGTAGGAGGTGCCGCCGCTGACCAGTTCGAAATGGGTGTCGTCCAGCAGGAACGTGTGAAATTCCGTCCCGCCGATATCCTCGTCCCCGTATCCCGACGAAATGGTGATGGCGCAACTGTTGGCCGGTCGCTTTCCGGGCAGGCGGGCGATGTCCGCCAGGATAGCGTTCAAGCCCTTCACGATCGCCGGCTTCAGGTGCTTGCGTTTGAGAACCCCGTCCACAAACCGGCGGGCGGCATCGATCTCCTTCGCCGCGTCCCCGAGCCCCTCGAAGGCGGGCTTGCCTGTTTCATCCGCCGGTTTCATTCGCAGTGCCGCCTTCCTCATACCCCTAAACCGTCTCCAGCGCAACCGGGTTGGCGAGGGTGCCGATCTTCTCGATGTCCACGGCATAGACATCGCCGGGCTTCAGCCAGACGGGGGGCGTGCGCGCCATGCCGACGCCTTCGGGCGTGCCGGTGAGGATCACGGTGCCGGGCAGCAGGGTCGTGCTGCCGCTGAGAAACGCGATCAGGGTCCGCACGTCGAACAGCATGTTGGAGGTGGAACTGTCCTGCATAACCTGCCCGTTCAACGTACCCCGGATCCGCAGCGCCTGGGGATCGGGGATCTCGTCCGCCGTGACCAGGCAGGGGCCCAGCGGCGCGAACGCGTCGAAGGTCTTGCCCCGGCACCACTGGCCGCCGCCGCCGTTCTTCTGCCAGTCCCGCGCGCTCACGTCGTTCGCGCACGTGTAGCCCAGCACCACCTCGAGCGCCTTTTCCGGCTTGACGTTCCTGCAGCGTTTGCCGATCACCACGGCCAGCTCGGCCTCGAAGTCCACGTTATGACTGGCCAGCCCCACGGGCAGCCAGATGGGATCGCCCGGATGCTGAACCGCGCTGACCGCCTTCATGAACAGGACGGGATGCGGCGGAATCGGGGCATGGGACTCCTCGATGTGGCGCTTGTAATTGGCCCCGATGCACAGAATGGCCGGGGGTTCGACCGGCGCGAGCCGCTTCGCCACTTCCACCTTGCGGCCCGTCAACGCGCGCGTCACCAGCGGCGAGCCCTCCAACTCCAGGGCAATTCCGTCCGGCTGCTCCGCCGCCCATCCCGTCTTTCCGTGCCTGTCCTGATACCGAATGATTCGCATAACCGCTCCCGATTGATCGTTCTGTAAGGCTACCCTGTTTAAGCGGCCCGATACAAGACCTTTCGGGGCTGGGGGAAGTCCGTGCGCGGAGTTTTGCATAACGCGATCGGCCGGAATAGGG
>CAZSUH010000137.1:4116-6915 GCA_964609905.1 uncultured Verrucomicrobiota bacterium | reverse complement strand
CGTCCGCCGCGGCGGCGGCCGCGGGGCGGCCCGTCATGAACGCGGGGGGGCAGGGGTTCGGGAATGTCGCAGGTACTCCACCAGGCGACGTCGTCCAGGCCGGTTTTGGCATAATGGGCCTTGAATGCCTTGTATTCGAGGGCGTCCTCGAAGCACGGCCGGCGGATGAGGCGGTTGACGTTGGCGGGCCGGCGGTCGGCGAAGCGGGATTGGAGCGCCATGATGTGGGCCACGTCGAGCGACACGCCGCGGGGCACCATGACCCGCGAGCGCAGGCTGGCGACATGCTGCTCCACGGCATCCATGTGGGCGCCCATCTCGTGGGGGTGGTTCTGCGCGAGCAGGCCGGCGGCGCGCGCCTCGTGGAGCGCGCCGAAAACGATCGCGAACTGGGTGGCGGTGTTGAGTGAGCGGCCGTCGCGCTTGCAGGTGTCGAGATAGGCGAAGCCCGCGGCGGTCATGGCGTCGCCGCTGCCGTGGTCGGTCGCGATCCACTCGGCGAGTTCGGGGAACAGGATGCTGAGCAGGCCGGTCTCCTTGAGGTACTGGTACACGCGGGCCGAGGCGCCGCAGGTGAAGAGTTTCAGCACCTCCTCGTAGAGGCGCGCGGAGGAGGCCAGGGCCAGGTAGTCCCGGCATTCGGCGATGGCGGCGAGGGTTTCGGACTCCATGGTCAGGCCCAGTCCGGCGGCGAACCGGATGGCACGGATCATGCGGACCGGATCCTCCACGTAGCGGCGGCGCGGATCCCCGATGGAGCGCAACAGGCGGGCCTGGATATCCGAGAGGCCGTGGACGTAGTCGATGAGGGTGAAATCCGCGATGTTATAGAACAGCGCATTGACCGTGAAGTCGCGGCGCAGGGCGTCTTGCTCGGGGTCGCCGAACACGTTGTCGCGGACGATGACGCCGTGGGCGGAGCGGGCGGAGTCCACCTTGAGCCGGTGGGTGGCGGCGGGGGCCACGGGCTCGTTGCCGTCGGAGAGGGCGCGGAAGGTGGCCACCTCGACGTAGTTGTCGGGTCCGAAAATGATATGGGCGAGGCGGAAGCGGCGGCCCACCAGGCGGCAGTTGCGGAACATGCGGCGGATCTCCTCGGGCCGGGCATTGGTGGCGAGGTCGAAATCCTTGGGTTCGCGGCCCAGGAGGATGTCGCGCACGCAGCCGCCGCAGAGATAGGCCAGGCAGCCGTTCTCCTTGAGCCGGTACAGGACTTTAAGGGCTTCGGGGCTGATCAGGCCGCGGCTGACCGCATGGTCGTTGCGGGAAATAATCTGAGGTTGCATAAATTAACCTCTATTATGCCTCAATGGCCCGCCTGATACAACGCGATATTTTGACAAGACATCGCTAATCGTTGTACTATAACCGGATTCCACCAATTTCTGCCAATCGACTGTTGCGAGGATACCCCATGTCCGTTCATCGTTTTCGCCGGGAAGACTTTGCGCCCCTTCCCGTAAAATTAGAGCATATGACCCTTTACGTCGATTTTCGCGACGGCAGGGTGGATGTCTCCAACAGCCTGCGCATGACGGTGCGCGAACCCCTCGACCGGCTGATGCTGGACGCCCGCGATCTGGAGGTGCTCGGGGTGGCCCTGGTGGATAGCGACGGCGCGGAACGGCCGCTGGCCTTCACGATGCGACCCGAGGAGCGGAAACTGGAGGTGGCGCTCGGCACGCGCTATGAGCCGGGTTCGGTCCTGACCGTGCGCACGCGCACCGTATGTGTGCCGTCGGACCAGCTTTTCGAGGGGATTTACAAGGACGCCACGCCGCCGGGCTGTCCCCAGCAATACATGTCCCAATGCCAGCAGTGGGGCTTCCAGCGGATTGCGCCGGTGTTCGACGACTGCACGGCCAAGTGCACGTTCACGACCACGATCGAAGCGGATGCGGGGTATACGCACCTGGTTTCCAACGGCGACATCAGCAAAACCCGCAATCCGCGCGGCAAACCCGAGCCGAAACCGGGCGAACCGGGCCGGCAGGTCATCACCTACGAAAACGCCATTCCCATGGCCCCGTATCTGTTCATCTGTTGCGCGGGCACCTGGGACATGCTGGAGGACGAGGCCGTGTATCCTGACGGGCGGCGCGTGAAACTGGAATACCTGGTTCCCCCCGGCCGGCTGGCGGGCGCGCGAGGGCCGATGGCGATCCTCAAGGACGCCGTGTTGTGGCAGGGCCGCACGCAGGAGTATGTCTATGCGCGGGACGCCTACCGCACGATCACCATGGAGAAGAGCAACTTCGGCGGCATGGAAAACGTGGGCAACACCACCATTGTCACGGACGCGGCCCTGATCGACCGGTTCACCAGCGACCGGCGCCTGCTCTACGCCCATGCCGTGATCGTCCACGAGTTCGAGCACAACCAGTGCGGCAGCGATGTGACCATGGCGACCCCGTTCGACGTGTGGCTGAACGAGGCGTTCACCGTGGATGTGGAGCGGCAGTATATGGCCGACCGGTTCGATCCGGACGGCATCCGGCTGGACCAGGTGGACGCCATGCGCGATCCGGTGCATGGGCCACTGGCGATCGAGCAGGCCGGGCACCTGGGACGGATCGTGCGCGAGGGCTTCAACGATCCCGACGAACTGATCGACGGCGTCACCTACGTGAAGGCCGCGGAGGTGATCCGCATGCTCAGGCTCCTGCTCGGGGGAGAGACGTTCCGAACGGCCAAGAATCTTTATTTTAAACGGTACGCGGGCGGCAACGCCAACACGGACCAGTTTTTCGCCTGTTTCGAGGAGGCGAGCGGCCGCAACCTGAGCGCGTTCCGCCGCGA
>CAZSUH010000137.1:0-4016 GCA_964609905.1 uncultured Verrucomicrobiota bacterium | reverse complement strand
GCCCGCGTTCGTGTCGTTCAACCGCGACTGTTCGTTTTACGGCGTGTTCGAGGATCGGAGCGCCACGCCCGAGAACCTGCGCCTGCAGATCCGCCTCGATCCGAACCGGTTCAACCGCGTGGAGGCCATGCGGCGGCTCACCGAGCGGGAGCGGGTGCGGCTGGTGGCAGATCCCGCGGCGGAGCCGTCGGCGGAGTGGACCGGCACGATGGGGGAACGGATCCGCGACCGGACGCTGCCGGCGGGCTTCAAATCCGCGCTGTTGCGCATCGACGAAACGCCGCTGGACAGGGCCCTGCTGCCGCGCGTGCGCGAGCTGGCCGAGGCGCGGATGAAGCTGATGAAGGCCGTGGCGGAGACGCATTTCGAGTCTCTGGTTGACGCCTTTCAGGCGGTGGACACCTACGCGCCGGAGGCGAAACCGGGGGCGGGAATCGAAGCGCGTCGGTTGAAGGGGGTTTTGTTACGCCTGCTGGCCGAGGCGCGCACGCCGGCGGCGCAGGCGCTGGCGGAGGCGCATTACCGGGCCGCGTGGTCCATTACGGACCAGTTGTCGGCCCTGGCGGCGGTGGGGTTGTCCGAGCATCCGCGGCGCGAGGCGATTTTCGAGGAGGCGTTCGGCCGGTGGAAGGACCACCTGTCGGCCTACACGGGATACCTGGCCACGGTGGGCGCTTTTGCGCGCGGGCCGGAGGTGTTCGAGGCGATTCGGCGCGAGGCGGCGCGGCCCTGCTTCAAGCTGGCGCATCCCAGCCACAGCCGGTCGCTGTTCCTGCCGACGGCGGCGAACAACAGCGTTTTATGGACGGAGGCGGGGTTGGCGTGGGCCGTGGAGACGGTGGCGCAACTGGCGCCGGTGAGCGAGTATGTGACGCTGAATCTGCTGGCCTCGTTCCAGTTGTTCGCCCAGTTCGAGCCGGAGTTGCAACGGAGCGCCCGGGCGGCCCTGCTGGAGATGCGCGGCGCCCTGGACCCGGATAAAACGCCGGCCGTGTGCGGGCGGCTGGACGCGTATTTGAAGGCGTGAGGCGGACGGGGAAGAAGGGTTGCGGCGTTTCGGCCGAAACCGGTCGGACGCTTTTGGCCTGATCCGGGTTCCGGCTGGAGCCGCCGGGACACGAGTCCACGTCGGCTCGCCGTCACCCGGCTGAGGCTCAAAATCGTCTCGTCCTGTTTCGGCTGATCGAAACGCCGCAACCGGCTTACCTCGCGCGCCCTGGCCACTGCCGTGGACCATGGGCGGCGCGCGACTTCGGTTCCCCGTGTAAGCCCGTGCATAAAACGACATTTTAGTTTTGCAGGTGGGGCGAACCCTCCGGCCCGGAAGGACCTATTTTGTGCCTTGTACCCCTGTTATTTACAGTCGCCAGCTTCAAGAAGGCGTTCTGAGGGGGGAGGGGGGGGCAGAGGAGATGAACGACTGCATTACGCCTAATGGGTGTTCATGCCCCCGCCCACTTAAACTCACCTTCCTCCGTCACCCTAAACCGTTCCCTCGGAACATTCAGCTTTCCGCGTATCCGTTTTGCCGACGCCGGCACCGGCACCTTGATCTTTTCCCACGGCACAGCGAAGGGGATATTCTCAGGAACGCTCTGGCCCTTCATCAGCACCGCAAAATAACGGGTGAAGTCGGCGCGGCGGTCGAGTCGTTCAAGCGCCTCCTTGACCACCGGCCAGGCCGCCTGAACACGCGCATCAGCCCAGAGCGCCGCTGCCCAGGCGTCCAGGTCAACAGGGCCGCCGGCTTTCTTTTTCTCCAGCCAGTATTCCGCCTTCTCGGATAGCCACCAGTCGAAGGCATCGACCAGTTCGGCGTCATAGGCGATTGGGCCGCATTGCCAGCGGTTGCCGACCTTCCACTGCTCGTCCCACCGGCGCTTGTATACCGGCTGTTCAATGCGCCGGATGTGCTCGTTGTCCCGGATCGCCTCCAATCGCGCGCACCAGAGGGCGCGGCGCGCCTCCGGCCAGTCCGGGGGAATCAGTCTAACGGCTTTTTCATCATCCTCACCCGCCTGTGCCCACAACACAAACGGCCGCTGTTCGCGAAGCAGGGGAGGGACGGGTTCTACCCCGCTCGCGGTCGCGGCGGAAAGCGTCTCGCCACCTTCCGGAAGCAACCCGTATGCCTCATAAACCAGCCAATCCATCTCTTCCTGCAAGGCTATCATTTCCGCACGGAGGGTTTCCCGGAGCGCAACCGCCTTCTTGAACGACGCATTCATTTCGTCAGCCGTCTTGAATGGATCGCCGAGTAACGGATCGGGAGGCACATAACCGGGCAGCGCGGAGTTCCAGGCGTGATAAGCCTCATTCGGTTTAGTGAATAACTTCTTCAGTGCCAAAGCCGTCATTTGTTGTCCACGCTTCCAACAGGTCTGGGAAAGCGTGGATAGCTGGGCGGCCAAAGGATTGTTTTTGCCGGAAAAAGAAGCAACAATGAGCTCGGGTACGGGCAATTGCTGCACCTTGCCACCCGCATAAACAAACCGGTCACGTTCCTCGTCTTCGCCGGCTCCTTTGTTGAAACACACCTGTTTGAGCCAAAACAAAGCCGCGCTGGAGTTGAGTAGACCAGCGAGTAAATGACGGTCAGAGCATTTCCAAGCTTCAGGACATCGTACAACAGGTGCAGTTTGTGGAAACTTTCTGTCTTGCTCGTTCACAATAAAGTGGGAATGCGTAACTATCTCAGGAAACGCAATGAATACTGGCGGAAGGTTCTTGTCCGGGTAAGGATCAGTGTATTCCCACCATTCGTTGTCTGTCTCTTTTTTAGGTCGTCCAAATACAATGACATTCTCCAAAACATTACGATAAGGTTTCAAAAAAGCAAAAGTTCGCGGAGCATCTGCTTGACGTATTCGCTTGTAGTCGCGGTGATACGGGAAAATAAGAGTGTCCGGCGATATTTCCGTCCAGTTCCGAAGAGAGTCTCCAACAAGGACGGTACGAATCTGGTCGAGTTCAATATCTGCACGCCTGAGGACATCTTGGGATTGCATAAACACTTCGTCACTGCGGGTCAGCGTCGACGGCCCAACCAAAGGAACCAGGTCAGCCAAACAAATCCTGTCTCGTTCCATATTCTGCCGAGTCTCCTCAGCCAATGACTCCAAATTCCAAGGCCATTTCCCCATCTCTTTCCTAGCCCGTTCCGCGACTGTGATGCGGCTGTCGGCGTATCCCGGCTCATCATGATGCTTTTCAAGCGCCTGCCATAGTGGGCTTTCTTCCGGCGTGGCGCGAAGATCGCCACCGCCGGGAAGCGTGGCAGCGATGCGGATGGGCGTTTTCTCGTCTGGCTTCACGTTCCGGCCGAAGACGATGCAAGTGGGCGTGCCATGCCCGGGAAAATTCAGGCCGGAGCAATCAACGATCTTCTGCAGGTCCACGGTTGGGAAGAAATCCTCGATCAACGGCTTGCCGAATTCGCGCTTGGCAAAGGCATTGGAGACGATGAACCCAAGCTGACCACCGGGCCGGAGCAGGTTGAAGCTGAGGTCGAAGAACGGACACACGAGCAGGTATTTTCCGGAGCAGACCCGTTTCCATCGGGCACGGTAGAGCTCCCTTTTTTCCGGATTCCTTGCCGTCACAAAAGGCGGATTGCCAAGGATGAGATCGAATCCGCCAGGAAGCCGTTTCTTGGCCGTCAATTCCTGTTGTTTTTGCGTCTCATTGACGAATCCGAACTCCCCTTTCAGGGTTAAGGGTGATCCTTCCTGTCTGGGATTGAAGATGTCGGCGTAATCGAGGCGCCAGGCAAAATTGAAGGGAGCGTCAAATTCTGCACCTTCCAGCTTGCGCAACTCGGGGTAAAAACGCGAATCCAGCGGACGGGAAGCCACTTTTTCAAGCGCCTTGCGGTTGGCGGCGATCTTGGTCAGCGCCTCCTCCAGGCGCGCGCATTCTTCTGCAAGCTGCCGGCTGCGATCGGCGTCCGACTTGGACGCGCCGAACCAGTTGGCCGCCAGGTTGGAGTTCTCGGCTTGAAGCTGCTTCAACTCCCC
>CAZSUH010000136.1:5086-7129 GCA_964609905.1 uncultured Verrucomicrobiota bacterium | reverse complement strand
GAGTCCCAGATTGTCGATCTGGTTGTTGCGGGTTCGAGTCCCGTCGCTCCCGCCACTATACGGGCGTTTTATAAATACCCGAAAGCGCTGACGTCCCGCCTTTCACCAAACGCGCCGCCGGGCGCAGGGAGCGGACATGGCGATGACCCAGAAGCGTTCAATGGGTTGCGTGGTTCAGGAAAAGACCGGAGCAGCCATTCAGGCCGCCATCGACGCCACGGCGGCGCACGGCGGCGGCGCCGTCTACCTTCCCGCCGGCACCTACCACCTCGAGGCCGGCTTGAAGATGAAGAGCCACATCGTGCTCCAAGGTGAAGGCCGCGCCACGCTTCTCAAACGGTCCCCCTTCGTGCAGGCCGCACTCGCCGAAAACGCGGCCGCGGGCGCGTCGCGGATCGTGGTGAACAGCGCCGCGCCGTTCAAGACGGGCATGGAGATCGCGCTCCGGGAAACGACGCCGCCGAAAGCCCCCATTCACGACACGCCCCGCATCCGGAAAATCCGGGGGAACACGATCTGGCTCGATCAACCCCTCTCCACCGCCTACCCCGCAAGCCCCTCAACCGACGTCTTCAACGCCTTCCCGGTGATCTTCGGGCGCCATGTCGAACACGTCGTCGTTCGGGATCTCGCCGTGGACGGCACGCGGCCGGAGGCGGAAACCCGCGGCTCCGGCGAATGTGAAGGCATCCAGTTCACCGATTGCACGAGTTGCAAGGCCCTCGACTGTATCGTCTGGAACTGCGGCGGATTCGGCATCAGCTGCAGCGGCGGCGAAGTCATCACCTTCCGGGGTTGCGAAAGCTACGGCAACGTCTGGCACGGTTTCCATGTGGGACTCGGCACGCCGACGGGCTCCGCCCGGTGCATGATCGAAAACTGCCACGCCCACCATAACGACTGGATCGGCATCTACATCTGCTGGAACGTCACCGAGAGCATTTTCGTCGGCAACCATCTCTACGACAACAAAATGAACGGCCTGCTCATCGGCCCGTTCGACAACCGCAACCTGATCGCCCACAACGTGATCAGCCGCAACGGCGACAGCGGCATCCTCGTCGCCCGCCGCGCGCACCCGTGCCGCTCCAACACCTTCGTCCACAATATCCTGTGCGACAACGGCAAGCCGGGCATCACACCGGCCGTCAAGATCGAAAGCCCCCAGGAAGGCCGATACGAGGACTTCCTGTTCGCCCGGAACCTGATCATCGAAACCCGAGAGCCGGCGGGGCCGGGCGCTCCGGCCTTCTATATCGACGAGCAGACCGACCGCTTCACGTTGGCGGACAACGTCCTGCAGGGCCCCTGGCGAACACTGGCGGACAACCATTCCACGGGCCTGCATAACACGATACGCGAATAACCGGATGTCGGGATTCCGGCTGACCCTTATCGCGGAAGTTGATAACTCCACAAGTCGGCAAGCCCCCCTCAACACCGATCGTCCGCCACCCGATCCGTCGCTTTCGTCTTTCCGGACCGCCGGTTCGGCTCACTCCAGCGGAATCACCACAAAACGCGTGAAACGGGGCGTTTTGACCAGCAACAGCACCCGGCCGGTTTTTCCGGACCGCTCCAGCGCCTGCAGGAAATCATCCGTCGTGGTCACGACCCGCCGGTTGACGCTGAGGATCACGTCGCCGGGTTGAATGCCGGCGCCGGCCGCCGGACTGCCCGGCTCCACCGCGGTCACGCCAACCCCCTCCTCCGCCGCCAGATCCAGTTGCTTGCGCACCTCCGGGTTGAGGGCTTCCACGGTCACGCCCAGTTTGGCCGCCAGTGCCGTGGGCTGGGTTTTCTCGGCCACGGACGCCTCCGGCAACTGTCCCACCGTCACCGAAAGGTTTTTCACGGCGTTTTCCCGGCGAATGGTCAGCTTGATCGTGACACCCGGGGTCAGCAGCGCAATTTCGTTCCGGAACGTTTGCGTGTCCTTCACGGGCTTGCCGTTCTGCTCCAGAATCACATCGCCCGCTAACAGCCCCGCTTTGGCGGCCGGGGCGTCGGGCTCCACCGAGGAGACGATCAGCCCGGGCTGCT
>CAZSUH010000136.1:0-5076 GCA_964609905.1 uncultured Verrucomicrobiota bacterium | reverse complement strand
ATATCCAGATCGAACGACTTCGCCAGTTCGGGCGTCATGTCCTGAATGAACACGCCCAGGTAACCCCGCACGATTTTGCCGTCTTTCGTGAGTTGGGACTGGATGGATGCCGCCATGTTGATCGGCACGGCAAAGCCGATGCCCATGTACCCCCCGCTCTGGCTGAAGATCGAGGAGGTGATGCCGATCACGTTTCCGTCGATATTCAACAGCGGGCCGCCGCTGTTTCCGGGATTGATGGCCGCATCGGTCTGGATCAGGTTCTCGTAGTCCGCCAGCCCCACGTGGCGCCCCTTGGCGCTCACCACGCCCACGGACAGGCTTTCGTTGAGTCCGAAGGGATTGCCCACCGCGATGACCCACTCGCCCACCTCGATGGCGTCGGAGTCGCCAAACGTCAGGAACGGAAAATCCTTGCCGTCCACTTTCAGCACCGCCACGTCGGAACGGGGATCCGCCCCGATCAGCTTGGCATCCAGTTCCCGGCCGTCATGCAACCGCACCTTGATCTTCTCCGCCCCGTCGACCACGTGGCAGTTGGAGAGGATGAACCCGTCCTTGCTGATCAGGAAACCCGACCCCTCGCCCTGTTGCCGGAACCGGGGGCCGTTCTGTCGATCCCGACCCGGCCGTCCGGAGGGATCATCCGGCATCTCGCCAAACAAATCAAAGGGGAAGCCGAACATGGGCGCGCGGCGCATGGTGATGGTGCGCTCCACCTTGACATACACCACCGCCGGTATCGCTTTCTTGGCGACTTCCGAAAATCCGCGGCTCGCTTTCTTCAGAAGCGCGATATCCTCTTTCGCCGATTCGGCGCCCAACACCAGGCCGCCTGCCGCCAACGCCATTCCCGCAATCGTAAAAAACCGCATGCCCTGCTTCATGGTTCGAACTCCTTTCCCTGTCAAATGGTCTCTATTTTCCCGCCGTCCCTCTTTCAAAGCAACTGTTTTTTTGAATGGCGTTTCTCCACAATTGACAACCCGTTTGGCCGCGTCTACCATGACCGCATGATGCCTCAGTGGATTATCGAGAAAAAACGCGATGGCCGCCCCCTCGGGCCTTCCGAAATCCACGATTTTCTCTTCAATTACACCACCGGTAACATTCCCGATTACCAGATGGCCGCACTGGCCATGGCGATCTATTTCCAGGGCATGTCCCCCGCCGAAACGGCCGCCCTCACCCGCGCCATGATCGAGTCGGGCGATACGCTGAACGCCCCCCCGCACGGCCCTCCCCGCATCGACAAGCATTCCACCGGCGGCGTCGGCGACAAAGTCTCCCTCCTCCTCGCGCCCCTCGCCGCCTGTTGCGGCATCGCCGTGCCCATGATCGCCGGACGCGGACTCGGCATCACCGGCGGCACGCTCGACAAACTGGAGTCCATTCCCGGCTATCGCACCAACCTGACCGCCACCGAATTTTCATCCGTTTTGGCCGACTGCGGTTGCTCCATCATGGGCCAGACGCCCCGCCTCTGCCCGGCCGACCGCAAGCTGTATGCCCTTCGCGATGTGACCGGCACGGTCCCCTCCATTCCCCTGATCACCGCCAGCATTATGAGCAAAAAACTGGCCGAATCCCTGAACGGCCTGGTGCTGGACGTCAAATGCGGGCCCGGCGCCTTCATGCCCACCCGCGAACGAGCGGAAACGCTGGCCCGCTCGCTGATGGAGGTGGGCCGCGCCATGAACCTGCCCGTCTCCGCCTGGATCACCCGCATGGACGAACCCCTCGGTCGCAGCGCCGGAAACCGCCCGGAAGTCGCCGAAGTCATTCGCGCGCTGCGCGGCGAAGGCCCCGATGACCTGATGACCGTCACCTTCGCCCTGGCCGCCCGCATGCTCCGCCTCGCCGGCCTGGTCCGGCGCGACGCGGACGCCATGCCCCGGCTTCACGCGGCCATCCGGGACGGTTCGGCCGAAGCCAGATTCCGCGACATGGTGCGGCTGCAGGGCGGAAACGTCGATTTCCTGAACGAACCCGACGCCATCGAATCCACGGCCGCCGGCACGCTGGAAATCAACGCGCCCGCCGCCGGCTGGGTGGCGCGCGTGGATGCGGAGGGAATCGGAAAAGCCTGCGTGCTCCTGGGCGCCGGACGCTCCCGAACCGAGGATCCGGTCGATCCCGCCGCGGGTCTTTCCAAGCTGGTCAAAGTGGGGGAACCGGTTGAAAAAGGGCGCCGGCTCGCGACGCTCCATGCGTCCGACGCAGTCCGGCTCGAATCCGCCCGCCCCCTGGTGGAGGCCGCGATCGCCATCTCCCCCCAGCCCGTCGAAACCAGGCCCGTGTTGATCGCCGATCTGGGAAACAGCCCGACATGACGCAACAGCCCTTACTCCCCGCATCCGAATTGGAAAAAGCGGAAACCGCGTGCCGTCGCATTTTCCCCAACGCCGCGCCCCGGGCCGGAATCATCCTGGGATCCGGCTGGGGCCCGGCCATCGTGGGTTTCACGGAGCTGGCCTCCTGTTCAACCGGCGACATTGCCGGACTGGGCCGTCCGACGGTAGCCGGCCATTCCGGCCGCATCATCCTGGCCGAGTGCGCGGGCATTCAGACCCTTGTCTTCCAGGGCCGGCGCCATTGGTACGAGGGAGACGGCTGGCTTCCGGTGGCGATTCCGGTCTATCTGCTCAAAAAACTGGGCGCCCGCGCGGTGTTGCTGACCAATTCGGCGGGCGGCATACGCGCCGACCTGGAGCCCGGCGCCCTGGCGCTGATCCGCGATCACCTCAACCTGATGGGCGCCAATCCGCTGCAAGGTCCCCACCAGCCCGTCTGGGGCCCCCGTTTCCCCGATCTCAGCCGCGTCTACCACCCGGAATGGAACCGCCTGCTGGCCGACGCCGCCACGGTGCGCGGCATTCCGCTGACAACGGGCATCTATGCCGCCCTCCCGGGCCCGACCTACGAGACGCCCGCCGAAATCCGGATGCTGGCCGCGCTTGGCGCGGATATGGTCGGCATGTCAACCGTTCCGGAAGCGATCCTGGCTCACGCCGCCGGCCTCGCCGTGGCGGGCCTTTCCTGCATCACGAACACGGCGGCCGGCCTGACCGACGTCCCCCCCAACCACGCCGATGTGCTGGCACGCCTGGCGGAGGCCCAGGCGCGGCTGGCCGCCCTGCTGGAGACCGCCTGGACACGGCTGGCGGCTTCCCCCATCCTTCAAGGAGAACCGCCATGACCTCTCCGCAACGCATGCTGCTGGCCGCCGCCCGGGATGCCGCCTCGCGCGCCCATGCGCCCTATTCCCGTTTCCCCGTGGGCGCGGCGCTGGAGGCGGAGGATGGCCGCGTCTTCACCGGGTGCAACGTCGAAAATGCGTCATTCGGCCTCACCGTCTGCGCGGAACGGGTGGCGGTATTCAACGCGGTTCAAGCCGGGTGCCGCGCCTTCCGCCGAATCGCCATCGTGGCCGGCTCGCGGTCAAAACCAGCCGCGCCCTGCGGCGCATGCCGGCAAGTCCTGTCGGAGTTTGCCAAACCGTCTCTCGAAATACTGATCGCCGCCCCAACCCGCCTGGAACGGGCCAAACGCTTCACACTGGGCGAGTTGCTGCCCCATGCGTTTTCCCTGAAGACCTGAACTTCGGGATTGCGAAAGCAGCCACCAGCGGGTAAAGTGAAACGAGAATTGGAGACCGTTTTCCATGCAATTGATCATGCTGAAAGCCAAGCTGCACATGGCCCGTGTCACGGATGCCCAGCTTGAGTATCACGGCAGCCTGACCATCGACGAAGACCTGATGGATGCCGTCGGCCTGTTGTCCCACGAAAAAATTCTCGTGGCCAACGTCGAAAACGGCTCGCGCTTCGAGACCTACGCCATACCGGGCCCGCGTGGTTCGGGGATGATCTGTCTGAACGGCGCCACCGCCCACAAAGGGGTCAAGGGCGACCGGGTCATCATTCTCTGTTTCGCGGTGATGACGCCCCGCGAAGCGAAATCCTTCAAGCCCAAGGTGCTTTGCCTGAACGCGCGGAACCAGCCGGTCGAGTTTTTTTAACGGCGGGAGCGACCCATGGAATATGTACGTTGCGAATGTGAAGCCTGCAAGCAGATGATTCTGCTGCCCGGCGAAGTGCGCGAGCCGGAATGCCTTTGCCCGGGTTGTGGGAAACCGGTTTCCATCCCCGAACACCTGTCCCCGCCGTTCGTTCACCGCATGCGCGGCCGCCTTCTCGTCACCGTCACGATCGCGTTCCTTCTCTGGCTCGCGTGGACGATTTTCAGGCACTGAACCGCTACGCGGCCCGATTGCGGCCTTTCGGAGCGAATTCCCGCGCGATCATGGCGCGGGTAATCTTGATCTGGCGCGTGCCATCCCCGTGGGGCGCGTCGAACATGATATCAAGCATGAGCTGCTCCAGAATGGCGCGCAAACCGCGGGCGCCCGTCTTTTTCCGGGCGGCCACCGTGGCCAGCTCCTTCAGGGCGCCTTCGTCGAAGGACAGCGCAACCCCTTCCATGGCCAGCAGCTTCTGATACTGCTTCACCATGCTGTTGCGCGGTTCGGTCAGTATCCGGACCAAGTCGTCCTTCGTCAGGCCATCCAAGCCGGCCATGACGGGAAGACGTCCGACGAATTCCGGAATCATCCCGTATTTCAACAGGTCCTCTGAGGCGATGCCGAGTTGATGGGATGAACCGATGGACTTCGCCTCCTCGGCGCCAAATCCAAGCGCCTGCTTCTCGATCCGACGTTTGACGATTTCATCCAGGCCCACAAAGGCGCCGCCACAGATGAACAGGATGTGCTCGGTGTTGATCTTGATATAATCCTGCTGGGGATGCTTGCGGCCGCCCTGCGGCGGCACATTGGCCACCGTGCCTTCCAGGATCTTCAGGAGAGCCTGCTGCACGCCTTCGCCGGAGACGTCACGCGTGATCGACACGTTTTCCGTACGGCGCGCGACCTTGTCGATCTCGTCGATGTAAACGATGCCGCGCTCCGCTTTCTTGACATCGCCGTTGGCGGCCTGGATGAGGCGCAGCAGGATGTTTTCGACATCCTCGCCCACGTAGCCGGCCTCGGTCAGGGTGGTGGCGTCGGCGATGGCG
>CAZSUH010000135.1:0-7250 GCA_964609905.1 uncultured Verrucomicrobiota bacterium | reverse complement strand
CCGAAGAACATGCATTCCACGCGGCCCTTGTGGTCCAGGTGGAAGTTGGCGTCAACCGGCAGGCTGGTGTGACTGACGTCGTCGGCGATGCCGACGGTGAAGTGGTTTTTTTTCTGGCCGGACAGATTGTCGAACACGGCCTTGACCATGGCCGGTGTGAACTCCTTGGAGCCGAGGCCGAAGCGGCCGCCGAGGACCACGGGATAGCCCTTGAAGGGGCACCAGCCCTCGGACTGCGCCTCGCCGATGGCGGTGCGGACATCCTGGTAGAGCGGTTCGCCGATGGAGCCGGGTTCCTTGGTCCGATCGAGCACGGCGATGGATTTGACGGTGGCGGGCAGCGTGGCGATGAAGCCCCGGATGTCGAAGGGGCGGTACAGGCGGATCTTGATCACGCCGACCTTTTCGCCCTTGGCGACCATGTGTTCCACGGTTTCGTGGGCCGTCTCGGCGCCCGAGCCCATGACCACCAGCACCCGTTCCGCATCCTTCGCGCCGACATAGTCGAACAGCTTGTAGGCGCGGCCGGTGAGCGTCGCGAACTTGTCCATTTCCGCCTGCACGATGGCGGGCGTGGCGGCGTAAAAGGTGTTGACCGTTTCGCGGCCCTGGAAGTAGACGTCCGGATTCTGAGCCGTCCCTCGGAGGCGGGGGCGGTCGGGCGTCAGGCCGCGTTCGCGGTGCGCCTTCACCAGGTTATCGTCGATCACCGCGCGCATGATCGACTCGGTCACGGCCTCGATCTTCTGAACTTCATGCGAGGTCCGGAAGCCGTCGAAGAAATGAACGAACGGCACGCGGCTCTTGAGCGTGGCGGCCTGGGAAATCAACGCGAAGTCCATGGCCTCCTGGACGCTGTTCGAGGCGAGCATGCCGAACCCGGTCTGGCGAACGGCCATGACGTCGGAATGGTCTCCGAAAATGGAGAGGCCCTGGCAGGCGATCGAGCGGGCGGTGACATGAAAGACCGTGGGGGACAGTTCGCCCGCGATCTTGTACATGTTGGGGATCATGAGCAGGAGCCCCTGCGACGCGGTGAAGGTCGTTGTCAGGGCGCCCGAGGAGAGCGCGCCGTGCAGGGCGCCGGCGGCGCCGCCTTCGGACTGGAGTTCGACGACAACCGGCACGTTTCCCCAGATGTTTTTCTTGCCGGCGGCGCTGAGGTCGTCGGCCTTTTCGCCCATGGGGGAGGAGGGGGTGATCGGATAGATGGCGCAGACTTCGTTTGTGGCGTGCGCGACGATGCCGACGGCCTCGTTGGCGTCGACCATGATCATGGTTTTATCGGACATGAGAGGGGTTCCTTGCTTGGGTTAGGCGTTTTTCTTGACGAACTCGCGGGCGCTGTCCGCCTGGCCGGCGCTGCCGAGTTTCTTGTTTTTGCCGGCGATGAACCGGGCGTATTCCGCCATGAACACCTTGCCGACGGGGCGAAGATCGAAGTTCTCGGGGTAGAGGGTGAAATATTCGCGATGGACGCGGGTCCAGACGAGGCGGCCGTCCGTGTCGATGTTGATTTTCGTGACGCCGAGCTTGGCGGCGTCCAGGAAGCAGTTCTCGTCCACGCCCTTGGCGCCGCCCAGCGCGCCGCCGAAGTGGTTGATGCGGCGGACCTCGTTCTCGGGCACGGAGGAGGATCCGTGCATGACCAGCGGGAAGCCGGGCATCCGTTTCTGGACGTCGGTGAGGATGTCGAACCGGAGCTTCTGTTCGCCCTTGAACTTGTAGGCGCCGTGGCTGGTGCCGATCGCGCAGGCCAGGCTGTCGCATCCGGTCGCCTTGATGAACTGTTCGGCTTCGGCGGGGTCGGTGAAGACGTGTTCATCGGCCTTGACGTGCTCCTCGACGCCTTTCAGCAGGCCCAGTTCGGCCTCGACCACCAACCCCTTGGCATGCGCGGCATCCACGACGCGCTTGGTTATTTCGATGTTTTTCTGGAACGTTTCGTGAGAGGCGTCGATCATCACCGAGCTGTAGACGCCGCTCTTGATGCAGTCCATGCAGGCGGATTCATCGCCGTGGTCCAGGTGGATGGCGAACAGGGCGTCGGGGAAGATCTCGTCGGCCGTTTTCAGCATGCTTTCCAGCATCCGCTTGTGCGTGTAGGAACGGGCGCCCTTGGAGATCTGGACGATGAAGGGGGCCTTGCTGGCCACGTTTCCCTGAAACAGGCCCATGGTCTGCTCGAGATTGTTGATGTTGTACGCGCCGATGGCGTATTTGCCGTACGCGTGCTGAAAGAGCTGTTTGGTGGTCACGATCATGTGAATGTCCTCTTGTTGATAGTCCCTTCCCCGTCTTTTTCAGGGCAAGTGAAACGCGAAGACTATACAGAAAGAGAGCCGCGATTGTCAAGAGATGGGGCAAAGAAAATCAGGGCAATCGACCGGGATTACATCCACTGAGTTTTTCCTGTTGACAGAAACGGGCCGAATGGGGTAGAGTATACACAATTCTCCCACTTGATCGTTTCGAACGACTGTTTTGCATTCACCCTGTAAACGATCAATCATCCGTTCCATCCGGCTGATCAGGGGACCGGCGAATTCATATTCGCCTGTCGGGTTTCTGGAGATTTCATGAAAAAAATTGCCCTGACAGGCGGAATTGCCTGTGGGAAAAGTTTGGCCGGCTCGATCCTGGTCGAAGCAGGCGTCCCCGTTTGCGAGGCCGATCACCTGGCGCACGACCTGATGCGCACAGGCCGGCCGGTCCACAACGCGGTGGTCCGGGCGTTCGGGCCCGACATTCTGGGCGCGGACGGTGAGATCGACCGTTCCCTCCTGGGCAAGGTCGTTTTCGGCGATGCCGAAAAGCGGAAACAGCTGAATGCGATTGTGCATCCCGCGGTGAAGGACGCCATCCGGGCCTGGCTGGACAGTCGGCCCCTCGAAACGGCGGCCGCCGTGGTGATCATTCCGCTCTTGTACGAAGCAGGCCTGGAGGAGGGCTGGGACGCCGTGGTCTGTGTGGCGAGTTCCCGTGCGCTCCAGTGGAGCCGGCTTCTGGAGCGGGGTCTCAGCGAGGAAGAAGCGCGCCTCCGGTTGGTGGCTCAACTTTCGCCCGCGGAAAAGATGAACCGCGCCGACCGGGTGATATTCAACAACGGCACGAGCGAGAATCTGAAGGAACAGGTGTTGATGGCTTTCCGGCAAATCGTGGAGGAATAACGATGGACGATATGAACAGCAAGAGCAATGACGAGCGCAAGCCGAAGCGAACCCGTTCGCCCCGGCGCAACAAGGCGGAACCCGCCCAGCCCGTGAAAAACGAAACACCGGCCGCGCCGCCGGCGGAGCCGGCTCCAACCGGTGACGTGGCGCCGGCTCCGGAACGGGAGGCGTCCGCCGCCGTCCGCCCGACGCCGGCGGAGGAGGCTCGCCCGGTGGCTCCGCCACCGGCCCAGGCGCCGGCCGTTCCGCGCCCGGTTCAACCCCGCCCTGTGGCGAACGGCGCGGATCGGCCGTATCCGCCGCGCGAAGGCGGGCGGCCGCACATGCGGCCGCCGATGATGCGCCGGCCCGCGCCGTTGCCGCCGCCGGTGCTGCCCATCCGGGGGTTGCCGCCGCTGCGCGAAGAACCGCAACCCTGGGTGCCGACGGGCACGCCGTCCCAACCGCCGCCTCGGCGGGGCAAGCGGTTGGATTTGCCGGAGATTCAGCAGAAGACCGTTCCCGAACTGCTCAAGTTGGCCGAGGAGTTGGGATTGGTTGAACTGGGTGCCATGCGCAAGCATGACCTGATTTTCGAGATTCTCAAGGCCAATGCCCGGTATAACGGGACGATGTTCAGCGGCGGCGTGCTGGAGATCATGGACGACGGATTCGGTTTTCTGCGTTCGCCTCTGAACAACTACGTCCCCTGCCAGGATGACATTTTCCTGTCCCCGGCCCAGATCCGGCGTTTTGCGCTTCGTACGGGCGACCAGATCGAGGGGGAATTGCGGGCGCCGAAGGACAAGGAGCGGTTCTTTGCGCTGGCGAAAGTGGAAAAGATCAACGGGATTGAGCCTGAGAAAGCCAAGATTCAGATTCCGTTCGAGAACCTGACGCCCTTGTTCCCCAACCGGCGGTTTATCCTGGAGACCAAGCCCGAGGAGATCTCGATGCGGGTCATGGACCTGTTCACGCCGGTCGGCATGGGCCAGCGCGGGCTGATCGTGGCGCCGCCGCGGACGGGCAAAACCGTTCTGCTGCAGAAGATCGCGAACAGCGTGTCGGCCAACCATCCGGACTGTTACCTGATCGTGCTGCTGATCGACGAGCGGCCCGAGGAGGTGACGGACATGGAGCGCAACACGAAGGCGCACGTGATCAGTTCCACCTTCGATGAGCCGCCCGAGCGGCATGTGCAGGTGGCCGAGATGGTGATCGAAATGGCCAAGCGAATGGTGGAGAACGGAAAGGACGTGTGCATTCTGCTGGACAGCATCACCCGCCTGGCCCGCGCCTACAACACGCTTCAGCCGCACAGCGGCAAGATCCTCTCCGGCGGCGTGGACGCGAACGCCCTGCACAAGCCCCGCCGCTTTTTCGCGGCGGCGCGGAACACGGAGGACGGGGGCAGCCTGACCATCATCGCCACGGCGCTGGTGGACACGGGCAGCCGCATGGACGAGGTGATTTTCGAGGAGTTCAAGGGCACGGGCAACATGGAACTGTGCCTGGACCGGACCCTGGTGGACAAGCGGATCTTTCCGGCGATCAACGTGGAAAAATCCGGCACCCGGAAAGAAGAACTCTTGCTTCACCCGGACGAGCTGAATAAGATATGGATTCTTCGAAAGGCGATCAGCGGCATTCCGGCCGTGGAGGCCATGGAACTGATCGTGGGCCGCCTGAAAAAGACAAAAAACAATGTTGAGTTTTTAATGGCTATGAAGGAGTAAGACCGGTGAGCGACATACAGGTGACGATCACGAACGCAGGACCGTGCCGCAAACTGCTGGCCATCGAGGTGCCTGCTTCCGAGGTGGACAGCCAACGGCGCAAGCTGCTGGAACTCTATGCCCGGGGCGCCCGAATCCCGGGATTCCGGCCTGGCAAGGCTCCGCCAGCCCTGGTGGAGCGTCATTATGCCAAGGAATTGCGCGAGGAGTTGAAGGAACATCTGCTGGCCCACGGGTATCACGGCGCCGTGCGCCAGGAGAAGCTGACTCCGGTGGCCGCGGTCGACGTGACGGACGAATCCCCGATTTTGGCGGGCTCGCCCTTCTCGTTCAAGGTGACGCTGGATGTGCCGCCCGTTTTCACGATGCCGGAATACAAGGGTATCCCGCTGGAAGGCCAGACCGTCGCGGTTACGGACGCGCAGGTGGAGGAAGCCATCGGCCAGTTCCGTGAGCGGTTGGCGCGGTTCAACGAGATCAAGGATCGGCCGGCGAAGGCGGGCGACATTGTGAAGGTCGATTTCGCGGGCTTGTGCGACGGCAAGCCGGTCGCCGAGATCGCCGCGAGCTGCGCGGATGTCGGCAAGGGGCAGGATTTCTGGCTCCGCCTGGAGGAGGCGTCGGATGCGACGTTCCTGCCCGGCGTGGCGGCGGCCGTGGCCGGCATGGAGAACGGGGCCACCCGCGAGATACCGGTGGCGTTTCCGGCCGACTACCACGTGAAGGAGCTTGCCAACAAGAGCGCCGTCTACACGGTCACCGTCAAGGAAATCCGGGAAAAGACCCTTCCCGAACTGGACGGGGAGTTTTTCCAACTGGCCGGTGTGAAGGACCTGGAGGAGTTGCGGACACGGATCCGCGAAAACCTGACGCGGTCGGCGGAACGCAACGAGGAGGCCCGGCGGCAGGATGCGGCGGCCCGCTACCTGCTGGAGCATGTGGCCATTGACGGTCTGCCCGAAACCCAGGTGCACAGCGAGACGCAGCAGATCGTGATGAACATCGTGCGGGAAAACACGATGCGCGGGATATCCTCCGACCAGATCAAGGATCAGCGCGAGAACATTCTGACCGCCGCCACCCGCTCCTCCCGGGAGCGGGTCAAGCTGTCCTACATCCTGGACCGCGTGGCGGAAGCTGAGACGATCGAGGTGCCCGAGGACGCGGTGGCCGCCCAGGTGGCGCGGTTGGCGGCGCGCAATCGGGAAACCCCGGAGAAGCTGCGCGCGGAACTGGAGAAGGACGGCCGGCTGGACGAACTCCGCCGCGAGTTGCGGAACGAACAGGCGCTGGCCTTCATCGTTAAAAACGCGGCCGTGACGGTCGCCAAGACGGAAGGCGCTCCCCAATGAAGGCGCAAAATCAAATTCTGATTCCCATGGTCGTCGAACAGACGGGCCGGGGCGAACGGGCGTACGACATCTATTCCCGCCTGCTCAAGGACCGGATTATCTTCGTGGGTACGGCCATCGATGACGATGTCAGCAACCTGATCATCGCCCAGATGCTGTTCCTGCAAAGCGAGGATGCCGAAAAGGACATCTCCCTGTATATCAATTCGCCGGGTGGCTCGGTGACGGCCGGCCTGGCGATCTACGACACGATCCAGTTCCTGAAGTGCGATGTGGCCACCTACTGCGTCGGCCAGGCGGCGAGCATGGGTGCCATGCTGCTGGCGGCCGGGGCGCCCAAAAAGCGGTATGCCCTGCCCAACGCGCGGATCATGATCCACCAGCCCTGGGGCGGGGCGCAGGGCCAGGCATCGGATGTCAGCATCCAGGCGCGTGAAATCCTGCGGTTGCGGGAGAACCTGAACCAGATACTGGCGGCCCATACCGGGAAACCGGTGGCCACCATCGAAAAGGACACGGATCGCGACAATTTCATGTCCGCCGAAGAGGCCAGGACATACGGCCTCGTGGACGAGGTCGTCGCGAGCCGTAAAGTGCCGGGCCGGAAAAAATAGGGAAGGGCTTTCATGGCCAAGGAAGAAAACGGATCGAAATGCTCGTTTTGCGGACGGCCCCGGCGGGAGGCCGGAAAGCTGATTTCGGGTCCCGGCGTGTTCATTTGCGACAAATGCGTGGGGCTCTGCAACGAGATTTTGCAGGTGGAGGACAAGCCCGCCTCTGACGCCGGCGAGGGCGTGTCGGTGAAGGTGCCGAAGCCGCACGAGATCATGGCGTTCCTGGATCTCTATGTCATCGGCCAAGCGTATGCCAAGAAGGTCCTCTCCGTGGCGGTGCACAATCACTTCAAGCGGCTGCAGCAGCAGGCTTTTTTCGGCAAGGACGATCCGTACGCCCAAGTGGAGATCGAAAAGAGCAACATCCTGCTGATCGGCCCGACGGGGACCGGGAAA
>CAZSUH010000134.1:0-7315 GCA_964609905.1 uncultured Verrucomicrobiota bacterium | reverse complement strand
GCAGCCACGGCAAGTATTTCGCCACCAACTTCGACCCGGAGATCAACTTCCGCGAATTCATCAAAGTCTGGACCTGGATCGACCGGCAGTGGAAGGAATACCCCACCCACTCCGTCAAGCGCATCTACGATTTTCCGGTGGCCGGACCCTGTCCCATTTACCTCAACGGGCACGACGAACTGCACTCCCTGTCGAAAAACATCGACGCCAACAGCATCCGGTTCTGGATGGGGTTCGGCAACCACTACATCAACGTCTTCACGGTGTTGCGGACCCTGGGCTTCCTGTCCCACCTGCCGGTAAAACTCTCCACCGGCCAGGAGGTGGTGCCCCTGAAGGTCGTCAAGGCGCTGTTGCCCGACCCCAAAACCCTGGCGCCGGGCTACACCGGCAAAACCTGTATCGGCAACTTCGTCAAAGGCTTGAAAAACGGCAAGAAACGCGAAGTGCTCATCTACCAGGTCTCCGACCACCACGCCTGTTACGAGGAGGTGGAGTCCCAGGGCATCAGCTACACGGCCGGCGTTCCGCCCGTCGCGGCCGCCATGCTGGTGGCCCAGGGCGTCTGGGACCCGAAGACCATGGTGAACGTAGAGGAACTCGATCCCGAGCCCTTCATTGCCATCCTCGACAAAATCGGCCTGCCGACGGACGTCAAGGAGATCAAGCCCGGCAGCAAATATTCCTTTGACGGCACCGTGCGGGATCTGGAGACCGAACTTGCGGAGTCCACCGCCACGGTCACCGTTTCCGCGGCCAATCCCATGATCGCCCTGGCGCCCCGGCCTCCGGCGAAAACGGCGAAGAAGGCTCTCTAGTTCTAGATGTAGAAGGCGGAGCCCGTCCTCAGCGCCAACGTTCCGATCTCCCGGATGGCGCAGGACCGGCCGGCTTTTGAGGAATGCACAGTCATGATTCGCCCGACCTGACGGACACGGCGGATTCATCGGCTTCAGGCAGAACCCCAGGTAGTCGTCGAACCGCCTCAGCCCCTTGTCGGTGCATCCGGTCCACCTGCCCGAGCGCGTCGTGAATCCGGCTGGTAATCATGGACGCTCCTCTTTGAAACGCCCCTATCAGGCCATAAAGTGTTAATTGTTTCAAGTTTCCTGCCGCGGGGATGGGGCGGAAACCGCTGACGCGGGATTGACGGCCCCCGCCGTTTTCCGGTATGGTACAGGCCAATCTTGATCACCCGAGAGGAGTTCATGAACGCCGCCAAAATAGAAAAAGCCTACGCCGTCGCCCGCGACACCTACGCCGCCCAGGGAGTGGACACCGAAAAAGCGCTCCGCAAACTCCGCGCCCTCTCCCTCTCCCTCCACTGCTGGCAGGGCGACGACGTGGGCGGCTTCGAAAAGGCCGGATCCCTCGACGGCGGCATCGCCGCCACCGGCAACTACCCCGGCAAGGCCCGCACCGCCGACGAACTCCGCGCCGATCTCGACCTCGCCCTCTCCCTCATTCCCGGCCGCCACCGCGTCAACCTCCACGCCATCTACGCCGAACTGAACGGCCAAAAGGTCGATCGCAACGAACTCGGCCCCCAGCATTTCAAGAACTGGATCGACTGGGCCAAAACCCGCAAGCTCGGCCTCGATTTCAATCCCACCTTCTTCTCCCACCCCCGCGCGGCCGACGGCCTCACCCTCAGCCACCCCGACAAGGCCACCCGCGCGTTCTGGATCGATCACGCCATCGCCTGCCGCCGCATCGGAGCCGCCATGGGCCGCGCGCTCGGCACCCCCAGCCTCGTGAACGTCTGGATCCCCGACGGGTACAAGGACACCCCCGCCGACCGCCGCGCCCCCCGCGACCGGCTGCGCGAGTCCCTCGACACGATCTTCGCGCCGTCGTTCAGCCGCAAGCACCTGCTCGACGCCCTCGAGAGCAAGCTGTTCGGCATCGGTTCCGAAAGCTACGTGGTCGGCTCCCACGAGTTCTACATGGGCTATGCCCTCCGCCACGGCCAGATCCTCTGCCTGGATTGCGGCCACTTCCACCCCACCGAAAGCATCGCGGACAAAATCTCCGCCCTGCTCCAGTGGTCAGACGCCCTCCTCGTCCACGTCAGCCGCGGCGTCCGCTGGGACAGCGACCACGTGGTCACCCTCTCCGACGACCTCAAGGCCATCGGTCACGAGCTCGTGGCCGGCGATTACCTGGACCGCGTCCACCTCGCGCTCGACTACTTCGACGCCAGCATCAACCGCGTCGCTGCGTGGGTCATCGGCTCGCGCAACACGCTCGCGATGATGCTCGGCGCGCTGCTCGAACCCGTTGCCGCACTGAAAAAAGCGGAAAAGGACGGCGACTTCACCGGGCGGCTCGCGTTGCAGGAGCAGGCCAAACTCCTGCCGCTCGGCGCGGTGTGGGATTACCACTGCCTGAAGCAGGGCGTGCCCGCGGGCGCCGACTGGCTCGATATCGTTCGCCGTTACGAACGCGACGTCCTGCCCCGCCGGAGCTGAGCCATGAACGACGCCCTGCTCCAAAAAGCCCTCCTCCATTTCGAGACCCGGTTCGGCAAGCCCGCCACCGTCGCCGCCTTCGCGCCCGGCCGGGTGGAGGTGCTGGGCAATCACACGGATTACAACGAGGGCTACGTGCTCTCCGCCGCCATCAACTGCGGCACCTTCTTTCTCGCCGGCCGGCGCAGCGACAACACCTGCCACCTGGCCGACGCCGTGCACACGGAGTGGGAATCGCGCTTCCCGGCCGACGACCCCCAGCCCGTTCCCGATCCCGCCTGGTCCAACTACTGTCGCGGCGTGTGGGCCAAGCTCGGCGTGCCGCCCGCCCGGCGGTCCGGCTTCAACGGCGTCATTGCCAGCGACATTCCCATGGGAGCGGGCCTCTCCAGCTCCGCGGCCCTGGAAATCAGCACCGCGCTTGCGCTCGCGGAACTGTACCGGCTCCGCCTGGAGCCCCTCGCGCTGGCCAGGATCGGCCAGGCCGCGGAACACGAGTTCGCGGGCGTCAAGTGCGGCCTGCTGGACCAGATCACCAGTCTGTTCGGCAAGGCCGATTCGCTCGTCATGACCGATTTCCGCTCGCTCGCGGTGGAGACGGTGCCTCTGGCCCCGCACGTCTGCCTCCTGGCATGCAACACCCGGGTCAAGCACCAGCTCGTGGATTCGGAATACAACGAACGCCGCGCGAGTTGCGAGGCCGCGGCCGCCTGGTTCCGCGACCGTCTCGATCATCCCGTCCGCCACCTGCGCGACGTGTCCATGGCCGAGTGGGAACGGCACGCCGCGGACATGCCCGCGTCCGCGGCCAAACGTTCCGCGCATGTCATCGGCGAAAACGAGCGCGTGCGCAAAGGGGCCGCCCTGCTTCGGGAGGCCCGCCCGGACCGGTTCGGCCGCCTGTTGTTCGAATCCCACACCAGTTCCCGGCTCAACTTCCAGAACTCCTGCGTCGAGCTTGACTTCCTGGTCTCCCGAGCGGAAAAAACCGCCGGCGTGCTCGGCGCGCGCCTCTCCGGCGGCGGTTTCGGCGGCAGCGCCGTGGTGCTGGTCGAAAAAGACCAGGCGCCCGCCGCAGGCCTTGCGCTTTCACGGGCGTATGAAGCCGAATTCGGAACACCGTGCGACGTGCTGGCGCTCCAGCCCTCCGCCGGCGCCCGGCTGGCCGCCATGGCCTGTTGAACGAGGGTCGTCCTGTTTTCCTGAAAAAAAGCGAAAATCTCATTTTATTTGTTGCATTGCAAATCGGCCAACCCTATATTCTGACGCATAAGGAAGGTCCGCAATAGATGCGGATCGAAGCGAAAGGAGCGGTTCTATGGCAAAGGCGAAAACCAAGAGTCAGATCGTGGCGGAGATGGCGGAGGCGCTCGGAGTTACCAAGAAGCAGGCCGGATGCGCGCTGGAAACGCTGGTGGCGATGGCGTATAAGGGCGCCAAAGACGGATTCACGATTCCGGGTCTGGGCAAACTCGTTCTCGTCAAGCGCAACGCGCGCAAGGGCCGCAACCCGGCGACCGGCGCCATCATCGATATTCCCGCCAAGAAGGTCGTGAAGTTCCGCGTGGCGAAAGCCGCGAAGGACGCGATCCTCGGCGCGAAGAAGTAAATCCGCACTCGTCGGATTCGAAAAAAGGCCGCCTCAAAAGCGGCCTTTTTTTTATTCCCATTCGATGACAATGCGGCGGATCCCGTCCCGCTCGCCCGCGCAAAACCACAGCCATACCGCGTGGCGCGGCAGCAGGTCGCCCGCCCGCTCGGCCCACTCGATCACGGTCAGCACCCCCGCCTCGGCCAGGTAGTCGTCCAACCCGAAGTCGAGGGCTTCCTCCGGGCCGCGGAGGCGGTACAGGTCCATGTGCGCCAGCCGCAAAGACGGCGTCTCGTATTCGTTCACCAGCGTGTAGGTCGGGCTTGTGACCGCCTGCTCCACGCCGAGCGCGGCCGCCAGGCCCTGCACGAAACAGGTCTTGCCGCTGCCCAGTTCGCCGCGCAGCGCGTAGACGCGCCGGTCCGGGAGTTCCTTTAACAGGGACGCCGCCAGCGACCGCGTCTCCGCCGGCGACCGGGTCTCCACAATCCGCTTCATGCCCCGCCTCGCTCCGCCAGCACCGGGGCCAGCAACCCGCGCAACTCGCCGCGCAAATCCCGGCTGAAATAGCGGTTGACCCGTGCGCGCTGCCCCGCCAGAACCGCCCGGCGCAGGGCGTGGTCCCGCGTCAACCGCCCCATCCATTCCGCGATCACCGGGTAATTCTTTTCCCCCAGCAGCACGCCCGCCCCGTCCAGCGTTTCCGGCACCGCCGCCGCCGCATATGCCAGCACCGGAACGTCATGCGCCATGGCCTCCAGCAGCGGAATGCAAAATCCCTCGTGCTCGCTCAGGCACAGGAACAGGTCCGCCGCCGCGTACGCCGCGTGCAGGGCGGCCTGCGGCACCGCGCCCGGACATTCCACCCGCCGTAATCCCAGCCGGCGGATTTGCGCCGCCAGCGCCTGCTTGTACCGCTCGTTGCCGGCCCACGAACCCGCCAGGATCAGCCGGGACTCCGGCTCCACGGTCCGCTGAAAGAAGGCGAACGCGGTGAGCAGATCCTCGAACTTCTTGTTGGGCGCGCAACGCCCCACGAACAGGATGTTCACCCGCCCGTCGCGCCACGCCTTCAACTCCCGCCGGTCGGGCGGCTCGGCCAGCCGCGCGGGATCGAACACGAGCGGGAACACCCGAACGTCCCGGTAGCCGAATGACTCCAGTTCGGCCGCGTTGAACCGGCTATCGGCCAGATTCACCTCCGCCACGCCGGCCAGCGCGCGCACCTCCTCCAGCCCCCTCTGCAAGGCCCAGGCCGTGGAGGGCTGCCACCGCGCCAAAAACCCGGGCGGGGTGACGTTGTGGTACAGGATCGCCTTCCGGCACGGCAGGTCCCGGAAAACCAGGTTGACCGGGGAGCCGATCGACAGATGCAGCAGCGCCATGTCATCCGGTTTCACGACCGCCGCGGCCTGAGCGGCGTCGCGGCACTCCTGGCGCAACTCGGGCAGGATGCGCCGGGCCTCGGAAAAGATTTCCGAGGCATATCCCCATTCCCGGAATACCCCGCGAAGGGTGAGCGCCTCGTTGCTGATCGCGTCACCCCGGGCGAAACCGGCCGAGAATTGATGGATTCCCCTCACGGGTTCGCCTCCCCCGCCGCGCCGTGCGCCTTCAGTTTCTTCGCGGCCGGCCCCTCCGGATTTCGCGCCGCGCTTTTTCGCCACCAGTTCAACGCCTCATCGAGCCGCCCCTGCGCCTCCAGGATGTCACCCATATGCCCGGTCATCTCGGCATGTTCCTCCCGCTCCACCGCCTTCCGCACCAGGGCCTCCGCCTCCGGAAGGTTCCCCCGGCGGAAATGAATCCAGCCCAGCGTGTCCAGGTAGGCGGGGTCGTCCGGCTTCATCTCAAGCGATTTCAGCGAATACGCCAGCGCCCGATCGAGGTTGACGTTCCGCTCCGCCCAGAGGAAGGCCAGATAGTTGTACGACTCGGACAGTTTGGGGAACAGGCGGATCGACGTTTCGAACAGCGCTTCGGCCCGCTCGGTCTGGCCGTCGGAATCGCAGGCCGTGGCGTACCAGAAATAGAAATAGGGGCTCACCGGAAGCGCGGTCCGCCCGGATTCGACCGCTTTCTTCAACAGCGCCTCGGCCTGCTCGAAATGGGCGATGGCCTCCTTCATCCGCGCGTCGTTGTGAAACAGCGCGCCGATCGTCACGGGAAACCGGATGTCCTGGGGGAAGCGCTCAAAACCCTCGCGCAACGTCTGAACAGCCGCATCCAGGCTCTCCCGGCGCCGGATCAGCCCCAGGCGCAGCCACGAGTCGGGCCGCGACGCGTTTCCGGCTATCGCCTTTTCGTACCAGCCCGCCGCGCGGGCCGGATCGTCGGCTTCCTCGGCCAGTTCGCCGAGGAGATGCGCCCAGGAGGATTGCGCGGGATCGGCCGCGGCCAGCGCTTCCAACTCCCGCGTGGCGCCCGGCCGGTCGCCCGCGGCCAGGCGGCTTCGCATCAACCGCTCGTGCGCGCCCAGGTTGCCCGGCTGCCGGGCGGTGATGCGGCTGAAACAGACCGACGCCAGCCACGGCTTCCGGTCCGCCAGAAACTGCTCGCCCAGGAGATCGTAGAGGGCCAGAATCGGAAGGGGTTCCTGGACCTTGTCCAGAGCCTCGTCCAGAAAGGCGAACGCCTGCGCCGGCTGCTCATCCCGAAACGCCAAGCCGGCCAGTCGCACATAAGCCTCGCCCTGGCGGGGGGCGCGGGCTTTCAACTTCCGGTAAACGCGCCGGGCCTCGGGAATCCGATCCGCTTCCTCGTAGGCAAGGCCTAACTGAAAAAAAAGCGCGTCGGACTCGGGAAATCGGCGGACGGCGTCTTTCAGTCCGGGAATCGCCTCTGCGGCCTGTCCCTGGCTCAGATAGGCATTACCCAGCCAAAGCCGGAACGCCAGTTCATCCGGATCCTTTTCCGCGGCCCGGCGCAAAAGTTCGGTCAGTCGGGGGGATTCGGGCTCGCGATCCTGGAGGATTAAAAACCGGCTGTACAGGGCCAACGCCTCGGCCCGATCGGCCTCGGCGCGGGAGAGCGGCGGGCGAATGTCGGAATCCGCCGCTTCGCGAAGCGGGGCGCGGCTTGTGGCACAGGAGGTCGCGGCCAGAAGCGCGCCCGCCAGAATGCGCGCCCGCCAAGCCTTCGCCGGGCGGGCCCGCCGCTGCCTATTTGTTCTTATGGCGGCTCGCACGACGGCGTTTACGATATTTGTGCTTGGACATTTTGACGCGGCGTTTTTTCTTGATGGAACCCACAG
>CAZSUH010000133.1:0-7478 GCA_964609905.1 uncultured Verrucomicrobiota bacterium | reverse complement strand
TCGCCGATCGCCAAGGCGCTCACGCGTTCGTAAAGGCGGGCGTGGAGCGGGAACCGCGTCGCGCGCCGCCCCAGCGTGCCCGGAGGGCCGCGGGCGCGCGAGGCAAGGTCGGGGCGGCGTTTCGATCAGCCGCGGCATGGCGATGCGATTTTGCGATGATACGGGGCGACGGCGATGAGACGTGGAATTATGGTCCCGGCTCATCCAGCCGGAGCCCCGTAGCGCGCAAAAGCGCGCGCCAGGCCGCGGCCGAAACGCCGACCCCCTCATGCCATCCTTCCCGCGCCTCCCCGTTTATGGCTACAGCGCAATCGGCTCCATTCCATTCCTGCATACGCGGGGTGATGAACGCTAAATAATGGTGACGTCTGGCTCGCCGCATGCCATACTGGCGTCAACGAACAGGACCCCCTCCCATGACGGAACCGGTTAGCCCCTCTAAAAAAGAACAGTTGTTGGCCCGTATGGCGGCGCTGGGCATCCGCGAGTCGGATCTTGCGGAGTCCTTTATCCTGGGCTCCGGCGCCGGCGGCCAGAAAATCAACAAAACCGCATCCTGTGTCCAACTTCGACATCGCCCCTCCAGCATCGACATCCGATGTCAGCAGAGCCGTTCCCGCGAGTTGAACCGGTTTCTGGCCCGCCGTGAGCTATGCGATCGGCTTGAGGAGCGGACACGCGGCGCCGCCAGTCAGCGCCAGCAGGAGGCGGAACGGATCCGCCGGAAAAAACGCCGTCGGTCCCGCCGCCAGCAAGCGCGCCTGCTGGCGGACAAACACTTTCAGTCCGAGAAAAAAACGATGCGCCGGCGTGTCTCCGGCGAAGCCGATTAGGAGAACCGTCATGGACCTGATATACGGGCGCCGACCCGTTTATGAATCCCTCCGCGCCGGCCGGCGCCGCCACGTGCGACTGGTGCTGGCCGAAGGGATGAAAAAAGACGATCTGCTGGAGTCGATCCAGGCGTTGGCCCGGTCACGGGAGTTGGCGGTCCGCATGCTGCCCCGCCCGGCCTTCGATGGCCAGCTCGGCGACGTCAACCACCAGGGCGTGGCCCTGGAGACCGGCCCCTATCCGTACGCGGAAGCGGAGGCGTTCACGGCTCGCGCCCGGTTACTCAAGGAACCCCCATTCATCCTGGTGCTGGACCATATCCAGGACCCCCAGAATCTGGGATCCATCTTCCGGTCGGCCGAAGCCGCCGGTGTTCAGGGCGTGATCATACCCGACCGCCGGGCCGCGGAGGTCACGCCCGCCGTTGTGCGCGCCTCCGCCGGCGCGTCGGAGCACCTCCCCGTCAGGCGTGTCGTCAATCTGGTCAATGCCATGAATGAGCTGAAAGAAAACGGTCTCTGGCTGGCGGGGCTGGATGCGGGCCCGGATGCCAAGCTCTACACCGAGGCGGATCTGAACGGCCCGATAGGCCTGGTGATCGGCAGCGAAGGCGACGGCCTGGGCCGGCTGGTCGGGGAAACCTGTGATTTCCGCATCCGCCTGCCCATGCTCGGACAAGTGGGATCCCTGAATGCCGGCGTGGCGGCCGCGGTGGCGCTCTACGAGGTGCGCCGCCGACGGATCGCGGCGCATCCGGCCCGGGAGGCGTGATCCATGCATGACTTCACCAACATGGAATGGATGGAATTGGCCCGAAAATACGGCATCGCCCTGGTGCTCGGTTTCCTGATCGGCGTGGAACGGGAGAAGGAAAAAGGCAGCCTGTTCGCGGGCATGCGGACGTTTTCGCTCATCACCCTGCTGGGGTGTCTCTCCGCCATGATCACCGTCCACACGAATGCCTGGTTTTTCGGCATTTCCTTCGCCGTGATCGGGCTTTTCCTGCTGACCTCCTACCATATTTCCGCGACGGCCGCGCGGCCAGGCGGCACCACGGAGGTGGCCGCTCTGCTCGCCTTTCTGTTCGGCGCTCTGGTATGGTGGGACCATCTCGTCCCGGCGGTGGCCCTAACGGTGGTCACCGTGCTGCTCCTCGCCTCCAAGCCCCCCCTCGTGAGGTTGAGCGGAATGATCGCGCGTCAGGACGTCATGGCGGCGATCCAGTTCGGGGTCATCTCTGCCGTCATTTTACCGATGTTGCCCAATCGCACGCTGGATCCCCTCGATTCGCTTAATCCCTACCGAATCTGGCGGATGGTCGTATTGCTGGCGGGATTCAACCTGGTCGCCTATGCCGTGATAAAGGCCATGGGTTCGCGCCGGGGCATAGGCGTGATGAGCCTCCTCGGCGGCTTGCTTTCCAGTACCGCGCTGACGGTCACATTTTCACGCCGAAGCCGCGCTCACGAGCAGTACAGCGGCGAATTCGCGACCGGTCTCTGCCTGGCCAGCAGCCTGCTCTTCGTCCGCATCCTGGGCATCGTCCTGGTGCTGAACCGACCGGTCGGCTTGCTGTTGCTGACGCCCATGGCCATAGGCGCCGCCGCGGGAGTCGTCTGCTGCCTGGCGCTCTGGCTGAAAAATAGAGCCCGTCAAACCACGAACAACGACGCGGTCACGCTCGATGTTACCAATCCCTGCGAAATGTGGCCGGCCGTCCAGTTCGGCCTGTTGTTCGCCGCAGTTCTGCTGGTGGCCAAGGGCGCTCAGCGTTCGTTTGGCACCAGCGGCCTTTTTGCATCGAGCTTTATAGCCGGCCTGGCCAATACGGATGCGATCACGCTGTCTCTTGCCGACATGGCGACCGGACCGATGATTTCTCCGGTTACAGCCGCGATGGGCGTCATCCTTGCCGCCTCCGCCAGCATGGCCGCGAAATGCGCCATTGTGGCGTTCTCGGGAAGCCGTCAACTGATGCGGAATGTGATTCCGGCCTTCCTCGTGATCATGGCCGCCGCGCTGGCCGGCGTTCTCCTCATCGAGCCTGTTGTTTTTTCTTCTTCGCCTTTCGCGCATTGACGCTCGATACATTTTTCTTCTTGTTTCCCGCCGGCTGGGTGGCCGGATTAGGCGCCGGGGCCTGCTGCGGCTGTGGCGGTTTGATGTACCCCCAGGCCGTCAGGCGATTGGTGGCCAGGTCGGCCTCTTCACCCGTAGCACCGGATTGCAGGAAACGCTGATATTCCGCGGCCGCGGCGTCGCGGCGGTTCAATTGGTCGAGTGTCACGCCCTTGAAAAACGCCATGACGGGATTGCCGGGCAGCCGTTGATCGTAGGCTGAAAAATCGGCCAGTGCCGCTTCGTATTGGCGCGTGTTGAGCGAGGCGAGACCGGCCACGTGCAGAGCCTGAGGTTCGCCGGGATAGGCCGCCTTGGCGCGCGCGGCGTACTCCCGGGCCTGATCGTACCGTTCCTGGGCCAATTTGAGCTTGGCCATGAGGAGCAGGCCGGTGTAATCCTGCGGCTGGATTTTGAGCGCCGTGTCGAATTGGCGCTCCGCTTCAACCACGTTTTTTCCACCCAATGCGTCCATCCCGTTCTGCATGGCCACGATGGCGTCCTTCTGCGCGCGAACGCCCGCCGTCATATCCATGTACCGTTCCCGGTTCGTTTTCTGATTCTGAAAGCCCGCGTATTCGGTCGTGGAGCGCAACACGGCGGAATCGTACCGTTCGGTGCTCATCGGATGGCTGGAGAACATGACCTCCATGACGCCCGGTTCCCGGTCGTTCAAGGCCACCAGACGTTCCATGAGGTGCGCCATGCCGGCGGGATGATACCCCGACTTGAGCATGTAGGACTGGCCCCACTGATCGGCCTGCCGTTCGTCCGACCGGCTGTAGTTGGCCAACAACAGGCCCGAGCCCAACTGCCCCAACCCCGCCGCCAGCACGGTGTATTTCGAGTATTGGGTGGCCGCCACGGCGCCCACGCCGACCATCAGCACCAGTTGCGTCACGATCGCCTTGCTCTGCCGGCTGGCCATGTGCCGGCAGTTGACATGCGCCACCTCGTGGCCGAGCAACGCGGCCAGTTCCGATTCCTCCTGCATGGAAAGCAGGATCCCCCGAGTGACCCCCACGCTGCCCGCGGGAAAGGTGTAGGCATTGACGTGGACGGCGTTCAAGGCGCGGAAGGAATACGGAAGCTGCTGCCGGTGTGACACACCCACAATCGATCGTCCCACCTCCTCCACGTACGCGTTCAGCGCCGCGTTCTGAGCCGGTCCGTAGTCCGCCGAAAACTGGTGGGGCGCGGAACTCCGGTCGATCTCGATTTCCTGTTGTTCGGACACCAGCATGAGCTGGCTCCGCCCCGTGACCGGATTGGTGATGCAACCCGTGAGCACGGAGGCTGTCGCCGCGCCGCCAAGGAGAATAAAATCGCGCCGGGACAGGGTGAACGGTTGCTTCATGTTGGGGGCCGGTTAAAGCGATTCGCCGATCGCGTCTTCCGCCATTTTCGAAACCCGATCCAGGGTGCCGGACACCAACGTCAGATCGCGTTTCATGCGGGACGCGTCCTCATGCACGGACCGGAAAGTGTCCCGGATGTTCGCGAAAATCTGCTCGAACGCCATGCACCGTTCGCGAAGTCCCTCCAGTTCCTGCTGTTGCTCGGCCGAACGAGTCTGGCACTCGATCAGCGCTTCGCGCATGTGAATCAGCCGCACCCGCAATTCTTCCGGCGTGCTGTCAAAGTCGGTGATGTCCATGCCTTCCGGAATGGGCACCTGAATGCGTTTTTCGCATTCCGGGCAGGGAACCATCAGACCGGCGCCGTTGTAATCGATGCACAAATTATTGCCGCAATACGGACAGTCGAAGACGATGTCGTTTTCGCGAATCGTCGTTTCTTCCGTGCTCTGGGGCGCCAAATCGGAAAGCGTGTCTTTCTTTTCTTCTTCGTCGCTCATGACAGAACCTCCCCTGTGCGCCATCATACTAGCGCAAACGTCTCTATCCGTCCACCACTTTCGCAAACCGGTCGGGTTCGCTTAAACGGCTGCCACGGAAGCGTGTTTCTGGGATTCAAGTGCTGACGTAAACAGACGATGACTCCATGCCGTCTCTTCCGGAGTGACGCAACCCGCGAAGCGAGCGATCGGTTTCCCGTGCGTCAACTCATACAGGAAAGCCGCGAACATTTGCATGAGAACGGCCGAAAACCCGATCTCGAAAATGCCGCCTGTGATGGTCTTGAAGGCGGTTTCGCTGCCCATGTCGAGTTGCCGCCAGGCCTGGTCCTTGCCGGCATATTCCAGGATTTCGAGGCGCCGCGGGTTCTTAGTGGAAAACCGGGCGCAGGACGTCATGCCCAGGATCTCAAGGTTCCAGGAGTTCGTCTCGCCGGGCGCGATCCGCTGGGTTTTGAAGGTCAGCGGAAACGGTTCGCCGGTGGCGGGATCCACGCTTTCGCACAACAGCGTAGCGTTATCCCAGGTTTCGCAGGGAACGGTGTTCCCTTTCCCGTCGGCGCGCATTTTGACCATATTCGACAGAATGGCCCTGACGTTTTTCGGGAACCAGCCCGCGCGGAACGGCACATGGCACACGTGCATACCCAGATCGCCCATGCATCCGTAGGCGCCGTTCACCGCCACCATGCGCTTCCAGTTGATCGGCTTGTTCACATCCAGATCGCTGGAATGCCGGAAGGCGGCGTTGACTTCCAGCAACGGACCGAAGGCGCCTGCTTCGATCATGCGCCCGATCCGCTGCACGCCCGGATAAAAAGGGAACTCCGAGGATCCGCGCACGAACACGCCGGGATGGCGGCGAATGCAGGCCAGAATTGCCTCATTGGCTTTTTTGTCGATCCCGAACGGTTTTTCCCCCATCAGGTGCTTGCCGGCTTCAATGACGGCCGTATACAACTCCTGGTGCAACACGTGGGGTACCGCGCAGTAAACCGCATCCACACGAGGGTCTGCCAGGAGTTCTCGATACTCGCCGGTGAGCCGTTTGATCGACGGGAAATGATCCCGGTACCAAGGCAGAATGGCGTCATTCTTGTCGCACACGGCCGTCAGTTCGGGTTGAAAATCCGTGTCAAGCAGATGGCACCAACGCGCGATCGCGCTGGCAAACTCACGGCCCATCAATCCCGCCCCGATGATGCCGAACCGGATGGTCTTCATGCGCCCAGCAACTCCTTTTCGGTCTCGCCGATGGCCTCGTCGATGAGGTCCATGCCCTTCAGCAGGGTTTCGTCGTCCATCACGATCGGCGGGCTCATGCGCAGGATGTGACCGGCTGGAATCCAGGCTAATCCCTTGGCGAACGCTTTCTGATACACGCGTTTGCCGGCCTCGTCAAACGGCGCCTTGCTGGCCCTGTCCTTGACGAGTTCGATGCCCATCAGGCAGCCCTTGGTGCGGACATCGCCGATAATTTTGTGTTCGCGCATCATTTTTTTCATGCGGGTCATGGCCAGTTCGCCAAGCGCCGTTGCCCGCGCAAGCAGGTTTTCCTCCTCAATGACCTCGATGCAGGCCAGTGCTGCGGCACAGGCCATCGGATTGCCGCCATAGCTGCTGGAGGCCGAAATCGACTCGAAATGCTCCATCAGGTTTTCACGCACAGCCACGGCCGTCACCGGGAATCCGTTGCCGAATCCCTTGCCAAGGGTCACCACGTCCGGCACCACGTTCCAGTGCTCCATGGCCAGGTATTTGCCCGTCCGCCCCATGCTGGTGAGCACCTCGTCGGCCATCAGCAGCAGTTTGTGCTTGTCGCACAGACGGCGCAGCTTCGGGAAATAGTCGTCCGGCGGAATGACGGAGCCGCCCCACCCCTGAATCGGTTCCAACACGAACGCGGCCACCTGGCCCGCGGTTCCTTTGTTGAGGTATTCCTCGTAGAAGGCGATGTATTGGTCCGTATCGATGGTGCCGTCTGGCTTGGTCCAGTGCGGCCGGTAGGGATCGGGACGCGGTACCATGTGGAAGCCGGGCGCGCGGGCCGGCCCGTACACGGGGGATCGAATCTGGGCCAGTGAAACGGCGCCGTACGTTTTGCCGTGAAAATCGTTGAAGCCGGAGATCATTTCATGTTGCTTGGTGCCGGCCCGGCAAATCCGGAGGCCCGCTTCCACCGCGGCAGTGCCACAATCGTAGAACTGGAAGCCCTTTAAATCGCCCGGCATGATCGATGCCAGTTTCTCGACCAGTTTCGTTTTAATCTCCGTCGTGAAATCGTGGCAGTTCATCAACTGGCCGGTGGCTTTCTGGACGGCCTCCACGATTTTAGGGTGGCAATGGCCCAGGGTGGTCACGTAAATGCCGGACGAGAAATCGATATATCGGTTGCCATCGATATCCTTCAACGTGCATCCGTATCCGGACTCGAACACGACGGGAAACAGCTTGACCTGGCTGCTGAGCCCCTTGAAATGCTTGCAGCAGCGGGCGTGCATGGCTTTGGACTTGGGCCCCGGGGGCGGGGCGACAATTGAGGGGTATTGCTTTAAATCGACCTTTGCCCAATGGGTGTTCATACCTGTCTCCTTAATGATAGATCCGCTCTCGAAATTGAATTTTTGAGTATAGCGAATCAGGAGTGGCAATCAACTCTTTTTGATTC
>CAZSUH010000132.1:0-7554 GCA_964609905.1 uncultured Verrucomicrobiota bacterium | reverse complement strand
GAGGTGGCCGCGCTCCTCGCGCGCGGCGAGGCGGCCGGCCTGGCCCGCCTGATTCCCTGCGCCTGCCTGACCCGCGGGCGGGCCGGCCGGGAACTGGCCGACCTGGCTGCCTTGGCCCGGGCCGGGGCGCGGGCATTTACGGACGACGGTTCCACGGTGCCGGACGAGGGCGTGTTGCGGGAGGCGATGCGCCAGGCCGCCGCGCTGGGACTGGCGGTGCTGGATCATGCGCTGGATCCGGCGGCCCGGGGTCATTTGCACGAGGGGCTCCGCTCCGCCGCGCTCGGCATTGCGGGGATTCCGTCCGCCGCCGAGGCCCGCGTGGTGGAGCGCGACATTCGGTTGGCCGCGGAAACGGGGTGCGCCCTGCACATCCAGCACGTCTCCGCGCGGGAATCCGTGGCGCTGATCCGCGCGGCCCAACGGGCGGGGCTCCGGGTGACGGCGGAAGCCACGCCGCACCACCTGGCGCTGGCGGACGCCGATATTCCCGGACCCGACACCCGGTTCAAGATGAGCCCGCCGCTGCGCGCGCCGCGCGACCGCGAGGCGCTGCGAGCGGCGGTCTGCGAGGGCGTGCTCGGCGTGTTGGCCACGGATCACGCCCCGCACACGGCGGCATCCAAGGCCGTTCCGTTTGACCGGGCGCCCAACGGGGTGATCGGGCTGGAAACCGCGCTGGCCGTGACGCACGAGGTTCTCGTGGCCGGCGCCGGGCTGGCACCGCTCGAGTGGGTGCGGCGGTGGACGGTCGGACCCGCGGCGGTGCTGGGGCTGGAGACGCCTTCGTTGAGGGCAGGCGCACCTGCCGATGTCGTGATTTTTGATCCGGCGGCCCGCTGGACCGTCGACTCCGCGCGGTTTGTTTCCCGATCCCGCAACACGCCGTTCGAGGGGTGGGCCTTGACGGGGCGGGTGCTCCGCACCTTCCGGCTGGGCCGCGAGGTGTTCCGGGCGGGGCAGGATTGACAGGCCTGAAACCCGGACGTATACTAAAGACGGTTTTAAAGATAAGGGAGGCGCCATGGCGTTCCTGACAGGCCGGACGAATGCCGTGCAAGACCGCCGTTTCGAGCTCGACAAGGACGCGGTCACCATTGGCCGTCGGAACGAAAATGTCATTGTCATCGCTGATCCCTCCGTTTCCAGCCGGCACCTCGTGATCCTGCGCGAGGGCGCCCGGTACCGGGCTCGCGACCTGGATTCCACCAACGGCATGCTGGTCAACGGCAAGCCCGTGCGGGACGTTCTGCTGGAGCCGCGCGACATCATCACGCTGGGCGATGTGGCGTTTCAATTCGACGATCCGGAGTGGCCGGGCGTCGAGGAAGAACGCGTGGAAACGCTCTTATCCCGGACGGTGTCGATCCGGACAACGGCCACACGGGCGCCGGATTCGTTTCAAAGCGCCTCGCCGTTCGGCGGGAAATCCGATTTCAACCGGTTCTGGACGGCGTTAATCATGCTGGCCGCGGTGCTGGCCGTGGTCGCCTCCGTCGTATTCATCACCTCCTTCTTCCGTGGGTGAGCGTCTGATCCGCCGTTTCCCCAATTCGCGTCGTTCCGCGCATCGCCCGCGGCGGGGCATGACTCTGGCGGAGGTGTTGCTGGGTGTTCTGGCGCTGACGCTGGTGGCGGCGTTGGGCTTTTCGTTGACGCTGACCGCGAGGCGGCTGTTCGACCGTCAAACGGACTGGGCGGACGGTCTGGCGCCGGTTGCGGACGGACTGGACCTGCTGATCCAGGATCTGGCCTGCAGTCTGGTCCCCGACGAGGGAGAGGCGCCTTTTTTCCGGTTGAGCGTCGGGACGACGGGTTCGGAACTGACGTGTGTGACGGCGGCGCCGCCGGAGCCGGCCGAACCCGAGCTTCCGCTGAGCCGGTTTCGGGTGGTGCGCGCGAGCTGGCGCCTGGAACGGGGCGGGGGGGGGGGCGACGCGCTGGTGCGTGTGGCGCGGCCGGAGCGGGCCGCCGGCGAGGCGGGGGTGACGCGGCTCCGGCTGGCGGGCGTGGCGTCATTCGACGTTCGAATGTATGACCCGGCCAAGCGGGACTGGGTGGAAACGTGGGCCACGGGGCCGGCCGGCGCCCTGCCCGCCGCGGCCCGGGTGACGCTGACGGTGAAGACGGGCCGGGGCGCGGAGACGCTGTCGGCCGACACCCCGATTCCGGCAGGGCTTCGGATTGTGGCGCCGTGAGGCTCAGATCACGACTTCGTGGATGGCATTTTCCAGCATGTCCACGCAATGGGGCCAATTGAACCGCTGTTCGACCATCTCACGGGCGCGGGCGGAGAGCCGTTTGCGCAGCACGCGGTCGGTGAGCAGCAGGCTAATGGCCTCCACCATGACGTGGGGCGTGTCGGCGAGCAGGATATTGTGACCGGGCTCCACGGGAAACCCCTCGGCGGCGCGGGTCGTGGCCACGACCGGAAGGCCCGCGGCCATGGCCTGGAGAATTTTGCCGCGAAAGCCGGTGCCCATGCGCATGGGGCAGACATAGAGGCGGCCGCGGGCGAGGTAGGGGGCCACATCCGTCACCTCGCCGGTGACGATGATGCCGGAATCCCGCCGCGCGAGATCCTGGATATCGGAGGGCGGTTCGGCGCCGACGACATAGAATTTCAGGGCGGGATACAGGCGGCGCAGGCGGGGCCAGACCGCATGGGCGAACCAGAGCACCGCGTCGCGGTTGGGTTCGTCCCTGTAATAGGCGGTGAAGACGATGCTTTCCTCGCGGCTGCCATTGTCTTCGGGGGGCGGGCGGAAGCGGTTCGTGTCCACCCCGTAGCGGGAGAGGGCGATGCGAATGTTGGGATCCAGTTTCAGAATGTCCTGTCGCTCCTCCTCCGTGAGGGTGACGACCATGTCGGCGCTGCGGTAGAGGGCCATTTCGTAACGGCGCAGGCGGGGCAGGGCGAAGCGTTTCCAGAGGCTGGCGAGCGAACGGGGAGCGACCTGGATGGCTTTCTGAAAGGCCGAGGTGGCGCAACTGTGGACGGAGACGATGCGCCGCACGGCGGGCAGGTGCGGATTCCGGAACAGGTGCTGGCCCATGCCGGTGAACTCCGCGATCGCCACGTCGTAACGGGTGCGGGACACCATGCGGCCGACGAGGTCCCGCATGCGGGAGTCCTGGAACTGGTAGAGCGGGGAGGGAATGGGGCCGCATGCATGGGCCCACAATTTTTTGAAGGGCGGGAGGGGCGGGGGGGTGAAAAGCGTTTCGCATTCGCCGACCATGCCGCGCACCTCCTCGAGGCCGGCCTCCTCGCCAGGATGGCAGAACGTGGCCAGGCCGACCTCGTAACCGCGCTCCGCCAGCAGACGGATGCGGTGGTGAATGACGATAAACCCGCTGTAGACGCGGGAGTGGGGCAGGGCGCTGGTGATGAACAGCACTTTCATAGAATGCGTTTTCGCTGGAAGAGGTCGTCGGGCATCGGGGAGGCGGTGAGCGCCTCCTCGCGGGATTCGTCGGGCATGCGCACGGCGATGCGGACCGGACCGCGGGCGGCCGCCTTGAGGTAGCGGGCGAGAATGGCCGCGGCTTCCGCGAGTTCGCGGTCGTTGGCCGTGGCCTGCAGGAGGCAGGTGGGGCCGTTTCCCTCGGCGGCGTGGAGCAGGAGATAGCCGCGGGGCCGGAGGCGCTCCAGCGCGGCGTTGTCCGCTTCGTCGCGGCCGACGATGAATTTGATTTCCGGACTGAGGCGGAAGTGGCGGCCGTGGAAGAGCAGGCGGATGGCGTCCAGGTCCCCGGACTCCCCGTGGCGGCGCAGTTCCCGCAGACGGGCGGCGAAATTGGGTTCGGCGAGGCAGCAACCGCCGGCCACGGCGGGGAGGTCCGTGATGCCGTACCGGGCCGCCACCTCCCGGTGGCCCCGGCGGGAGCGTCCTCGCAGGCCCAGCAGCCGGGCGCGGTCGATCCAGCCGCGGCGCTCCACGGCGCTTTCGGGCAGGACCTGCGCGGAGAGGGGGCGCACGAGCACCTCCTCCACGCCGCCCTCCTGGGCGACGAGTTTGAGGGTGCGGTTGGTCTGGGACATGGGCCGCTGGTCGAGCACCTCGCCCGTAAAGAGGAAATCGTAGCCCTCGGCGCGCCGGATCTCGTCGGCCCGGCGGAGCATGCGGGCATGGCAGTCGATGCAGGGATTGAGCCCCTGTCCGAAGCCGTGCCGGGGATGATCGATGAGTTCCAGGATGTCGCGGGTGAAATCGACGACGCGGAGCGGCACTCCGGCGGCGTCGGCGGCCCGGCGCGCCCGATCCGCGTGGAAAAAGGGGCTTTCGAAGGAGACGGCCAGCACCGCGATGCCCTGCTCCCGCACGACGCGCACGGCCAGCAGGCTGTCGAGCCCGCCGGAGATCAAGCCGATGGCGCGAACCGGGCGGGATGGATTTGCGGCTTCGGGTATGATCATGGCTGCCGAGTGTAGCGGTCCGCGCGGGCGAGCGCAAGCGTTTCCGCCGAGTCCGCCGCGCCTCCGGTTTTCAGTTGACGCCCCCCGCCGATCGTGTTACATATATAAAAAAAGGTAATACATGAAAACAAGCGGATTGCGGCGGTTCAGCGTGTCGATGGAGGCCGGGCTCGCGGCGGACTTCGACGCGCTCGCGAAAGCACGGGGTTTCGCCAATCGGTCCCAGGCTCTCTCCGAGCTCGTGCGGGCGCACCTGGTTGAGCAGCGCGGGCAGTCGGGCGCCCACGAGATCGCGGGTACGCTGACGCTGGTCTATGACCACCACAAACGCAACATCCAGGCGCTGTTGACCGATATCCAGCATGACCACGGCGATCTGATCATCGCCGCGCTCCACGTCCATCTCGACCACCACAACTGCATGGAAGTGCTCGCCGTGCGCGGCCGGGCCGACGCCGTCCGGGCGTTTGCCGACAAGCTACTCGCCGTGAAAGGCGTCAAGCACGGCAAGCTGACGGTCACGACGACCGGCAAGGAGTTCGGGGACGCCCACGGCCGGAAGCGGTCGGCGACGCGGTCAACGCCCGCGTCTACAGGCGGAGGCGGGCATGCACATGGCTGATGCGTTGGTTTCCCCCGCCGTGGGCGGAACGATGTGGGCGGCGAGCGCCGGGCTGATCGCCTGGTGCGGGCGGCGGGTGAAACGGGCCGAGCGGGAGAACGTCGTGCCCCTGATGGGCGTGATGGCCGCGTTCGTGTTCGCCGCGCAGATGATCAACTTTTCGATTCCCGGCACGGGTTCGAGCGGCCACCTGGGCGGCGGGCTGATCCTGGCGATCCTGCTCGGGCCGCACGCGGCCTTTCTCGCGATCGCGTCGGTGCTGACCGTGCAGGCGCTGTTCTTCGCCGACGGCGGGCTGCTGGCGCTGGGCTGCAACATCTTCAACCTCGGTTTTTATCCCGCCTTCCTGGCGTACCCGCTGCTGTACCGGCCGCTCGCGGGGGACGGTCGCAAGCCCGGCCGCGCCTGGCTGGCCGCGATGGTCGCGTCCGTCGTGGGCCTGCAATTGGGCGCCTTCAGCGTGGTGCTCCAGACTCAGGCGTCGGGACTGACCGAGCTGCCGTTCAAGACGTTCGTGCTCCTGATGCAGCCCATCCACCTGGCCATCGGGCTGGTGGAGGGACTGGTCACGGCGGCGGTGGCGGCGTTCGTGGCGCGCGCCCGGCCCGAGGCGCTTTATGACGGGCCGGCGCGGTCCGTGAAGGCCGCCGATTGGCGGCCGGTGCTGGTTGGCTTGCTGGCGGCCACCGTGGTGATCGGCGGCGCGTTGAGCTGGTTCGCCTCCGCGCATCCCGACGGCCTGGAATGGGCCATGGCCAGGGTGTCCGGTCAGGAGGAGATCCAGGGCGCCGGCGGAGCCGCGCACGACCGGCTGGCGGTGCTTCAGGAGAAAATGGCCTTTTTGCCCGATTACGGGTTCAAAACGGCGGCGCCCGAAACCGAGCCGGCGGAAGAGCCGGCGGCGGAACCGTGGCCCGCGGTGAGCGCGGGGACGTCCGTCTCCGGTCTTGTGGGAGGCGTGTTGGCACTGGCTTTGGCCGTTACGATCGGACTGGCGTTGCGGGGAAGGAATGGGCGCCATGAGCCTTCGACGGTGGGTTGATGTCAGTCGCATGGAGGAATATGCGCGGAGCGAGGCGCCCGCCCAGCGGATCGATGCCCGGGCCAAAGCCGTGGTCACGCTGGCCTTTGTGGTGGACGTGATGTCCTTTTCCCGCTACACGGTTTCGGCGCTGACTCCGTTTTTCGTCTTTCCGCTGGCGATGCTGTCGCTGGGCCGGATTCCGGCCGGCTATCTGTTCCGTAAGATCCTGGTGGCCGCGCCGTTCGCGCTGGCCGTCGTGATTTTCAATCCGCTCTTCGACCGCGCGCCGCTGGGGGCGATCGGATCCGTACCGATCTCCGGCGGCTGGGTGTCGTTCGTTTCGGTGATGCTGCGCTTTCTGCTGACCGTGGGGGCGGCCCTGATCCTGGTGGCCTGCACGGGCATGCACCGGTTGTGCGCGGGGTTGGAACGGCTGGGCATGCCGCGCGTCTTCGCCGTGCAACTGCTGTTTTTGCACCGGTATCTGTTCGTGGTGGCGGACGAAGGCGGCCGGGTGATGCGGAGCATGGCGTTGCGCGCGGCCGGGCCGGCGGCTCCGGGGTTGCGGGTGTACGGCTCGATCCTGGGGCATCTGCTGCTGCGGTCCATGGCGCGGGCGGACCGGGTCTATCGCGGCATGGTGGCGCGGGGATTCGACGGCGAAATCCGGCTGCTGCGGCGGTCGGCGATGAACGGGCGGGACTGGGCGTTCCTGCTGGGATGGACCGCCTTTTTCATGGCGGCCCGTTTCTGGAATCTGGCGGACCTGTTGGGCCGCTTGCTGACGGGGAGGCTGTCATGAGCCATCACGTGGTGGAGGCGCGCGGGCTGGGGTACGTGTATCCGGACGGGACGCCGGCGCTGACGGAGGTGTCGTTCCGGATCACGCATGGCGAAGCGGTCGCCGTGGCGGGGTCGAACGGCGCGGGGAAATCCACGCTGCTGCTTCACCTGGCCGGCTGCCTGTTGCCCGCGACCGGCGAAGTGCGGATTGGCGACGTGCCGTTGACGGCGCAAACGGCGGAACGGGTGCGGCGCGCGGTGGGGTTGGTGTTCCAGGATCCGGACGATCAACTTTTCATGCCCACGGTGGCGGAGGACGTGGCATTCGGTCCCTTGAACGCGGGAATGCCGCCGGCGGAGGCGGAGCGGCGGGTGGCGGCGGCTCTGGAGCGGGTGGGGATGAGCCGGATCGCGGACCGTCCGCCCTACAAGCTGTCGGCGGGCGAAAAGCGGGCCGCGGCGATCGCCACGGTGCTGGCCATGGAGCCGGACGTGCTGGTGTTGGACGAGCCGTCGTCGCACCTGGACCCGCGCGGGCGGCGGCGGCTGATCGAGCTGTTGCGGGCGTTCGAGCACACGCGGATCCTGGCGACGCATGACCTGGAACTGGCGCTGGAAGTGTGTTCGCGCGCGATCGTGCTGGATGAGGGGCGGGTGGTGGCGGACGGGCCGATCCGCGAGGTGCTGAACGACGAGCCGCTCATG
>CAZSUH010000131.1:0-7581 GCA_964609905.1 uncultured Verrucomicrobiota bacterium | reverse complement strand
TCCTCCCATATCACTCAATAGGCATGGGCTTATGCGAACAGCGCAATCGGCTCGAGCGAGGCGGGTCTTCCTTGACGGGCATGAAACGGCATGATACGTTATTCCGTCAATTGAATAACCCCCGCGGAGGGGTGGCAGAGCCCGGTTGAATGCGCATGACTCGAAATCATGTTTACGCTACGCGTAACGGGGGTTCAAATCCCTCCCCCTCCGCCATCCTTCGCTCTGCGGCTTCGCCTTGAGCTACGGATGGTCTGCCGACCTTTTGCACAAGAGCCGCAGAGCGAAGGATGGCGCCCTTCGAAGCGCAAGGCCTGCTTTGAGGCCGCAGCGCGTAGGCGGAGAAGCTCTTTTCATCCCATGCCCTTCTTCGTCTACATCCTCTCCTGCTCGAACCATAGCTACTACATCGGTCACACTCACGACCTTTCCGCCCGCCTCTCCTTGCACCAACACGGCAAAGGGGCCCGGCATACGGCCCAGAACAAGCCATCCGCCATCCTTTATTCCGAATCCTTTTCCACCGAACTCCTGGCCATCCGCCGCGAACGACAGCTCAAGCGCTGGAGTCGCGCCAAGAAAGAGGCATTGGCGGCGGCCGTGTTGCTGGGCGCGATCGAGGGGCGCCAGGATTAATCGGCCGCCGGCACCGTGATGAGCGTGACCTCCGGGGGCGCGAAGAGCCGTAGGGGAGGCCCCCAGGTTCCGGCGCCGCGCGAGACATACAGCCGCGTCCGTTCAGACACCTGGTGCAGACCGTTCAGGTGGCGGAACATCAGCCGCACCAACCCGTTGAAGGGGAAAAGCTGTCCGCCGTGAGTGTGGCCGGAAAGTTGCAGATCGGCCCGTTCTGTCGCGATGGATGTCAGTGTCGGCCGGTGCTTCAGCAGGATCGTGCGCGCGCCCGGCGTCGGCTCGGGCAGAGCCGCCCCCTCGTTGGTCCGGGCACGTCCCCCCATGGGAGTGCCGGCCGGGTCATCCACCCCGGCGATGACCAGTCCGGGAAGGGGTTCCACGCGGGTTTCGCGCAGCATCTGAAATCCGGCGGATTCATGCGCGGCCAGGGCAAGGTCCAGCCCGGTGTAAAACTCGTGATTGCCGAGTACGGCATATTTGCCCAAAGGCGGTTTCAAGGCTGCGAAGCGGGCCAGTTCCTCCGCGATTTCCGCGGCGGGCGCGTCCACCAGATCGCCCCCGCTCAGGATCAGGTCCGGCTTCGCCGTTTCCAAAAGCGTGAGGGCGCGGTCCGCCGCGGTCCGGTTGCCGAAGGGGCTGAGGTGGAGGTCGGAGACCAGCGCGATGCGAACGGGCCGGGAGGCGGTCAAGCCGGGCGCCACGAGATGGCGAAGGCGAACGCGCCGGCCTTCCGCGGCGCTCCAGGAAAAGGCCAGGATGAGCAGGCCCGAGATCAGTCGCAGTTGGGCATGCGTATCGAGCCTGCGCGGCCGGTGCGCGGCGGGAATCAGGCGAAGGAGGAGATTCCAGGCATCCACCAGAAGTCCGGCGCAGAAGCTCCAGAAGATGAACGCCATCCAGAAAAACCCGATTTGCAGGATGGGCCGTCCGATCGTGCTGTTCCACCGTTGCAGGCTGAATCCCACAAAAAACGTGGACATGAGGCTGAGGATGGCGAACAGGGCGGGAATCCGGGCGTGGGGCCGGAGGATCGGCCGGAGACGGGCGTAGAGAACGACGTGCGGCAGGGCGTAAAGGAGGAGAACGACGAGGAAGAAGCGGCTCATGCGGGAGAATTATACCGGAGGTAAACGCGGGAGGCGAGGATAATTGCGGGGTCACGCGCTCCGGGACGAAACGGAGTAGGACTTGCACGCCGGGCGCGGGTGGCGCATGATACGCCCACATGACGGGGATGCTGGACCAGAGCGAAGAGGTGAAGCGGCGCGTCGAGGCCTTGGCGGCGCGGTTTCGTGTGCATTGGCAGACGGTGCGGGTGGCGGGCGTCCGGCTTGATTTGGCGGTCTGCGTGAACGGCGAGGAGCTGTTGAACGCGCTGATTGACGCCGGGCCGGACGATCCGGCCGTGCGGGACGAACGGCTGCCGTATTGGACCGAACTATGGCCCTCGGCGCTGGCGGTGGCGGAGCGCGCGCTCGAGCAGCCCTCGGCGCTGACGGGGCTCCAGGTGTTGGATCTGGGTTGCGGCCTGGGCCTGACCGGCGTGGCGGCGGGCCGTTGCGGGGCCCGGGTGGTGCTTTGCGACTACGACGAACGGGCCGCTCGTTTCGCGGCGTTGAACTGGGCGGCGAATGTCGGCGGCCCGTCCTCCGTGGTCGTGATGGACTGGCGCGCGCCCGTTTTCGGCGCGGCGTTTGACCGGATCCTGGCGGCGGACATCGTTTACGAGAAACGGTTTTACGAGCCGGTCATTGAGGCGTTCGACCGGTTGATGAAACCGGCCGGGGAAATTTGGCTGGGCGAACCGGACCGGGCGGGAGCGAGCGGTTTTTTTGAGGCTTTGCGCACGGCGGGATTCCGGTATGTCCGGGAAGTTCGACGGGTGCCGGCTCCCAATCCGGCCTCTCCCACGACCGTCAGTTTGTATACCATCACGCGGTCGGCCCATGCGGCCGCCATCACGAAAGGATCCTGACATGCCCGGCACGACCTATTCGAAATTCGACGGCACGGAATTGATCCTGCGGGACGAACTGGCGATCGATCGGACGCTCCTGGCCAATGAACGGACCCTGCTTGCCTATCTGCGTTCCGGGGTGACCCTGCTGCTCGCCGGCGTCACGATCATGCACTTCTCGCAGCAAGGCTGGTTCTGGGCCGTTGGCATCGCCTGCCTTCCCTCCGGAATTGTGGCTGGCACGATCGGGGTGATCCGATACAAAAGGATGAACAAGGCCATATCCCTTGTCCGAAGTCGGTCTGTACGAAACGAGGCTCCTTTGATAGGATGACGTTCAATTATCGCAAGGAGCATACGAAACATGGAGATTCCGGGTTTCGAGAAATGCGAAAAGATCGCGGAAAGCGGATTTGTTTCCTATTGGCAGGCCTTCCAGCAGTCGCTGAACCGGAATGTGACCCTGGTGTTGCTGCGGCCTGATGTGGTCGCGAATCCCGAAGCGCGGCGCTCTTTTTTGCGGGATATCCGGGTGGTGGCCGGGCTCAAGCATGCGGCGCTGTTCCATGTGTACGATGTGCTGGAGTTGGACGCGGCCCTGGTGGTGGTGGTGGAGCATCTGACCGGCGTCACGCTGCGCCACTATGTGCGCCAGCGGGGCGCCGTGGGGGAGGCCAAGGCGGTGACCGTTGCCCGGTGGGTTGCCGAGGGGTTGAGCCACGTCTATGAGAAGACGGGGTTGGTGCACATGGCCCTGACGCCCGACCATGTCTGGATCGACGCGGGAGGACAGGTCAAAATCCTGGGCTTTGGATTCCACGATATTTTTGAGCATATCGGGTATTCGCCTGCGGAGCTTCCCTTCTTGACTCCCGAACAGGTTCAGCGCCAGTCGACCTGCGACTATCGGGCCGATTTTTACGCGGTCGGAGCGTTGCTCTACTACATGATCACCGGCCGGCCTCCGTTCGAGGGGTACTCCTCCGAGCAGATGCTGAGTCTGATCGTGAAAGGCCAGTTGCCGGCGCCCATGACCCTGTTGAAGGAGTCCTCGTTGCCGGTGAACCAACTGCTTTCGCGGCTGATGATGAAGGATCCGGCGAACCGGTATGCCGGCTGGCTGTCCGTGATGCAGGAGATGGACAAGGTTCTGGGTGGCGCCAAATTTCTGTTGAGCGGCAAGAAAGGCGGCTTGAGTACCATCCTCCTGCCGCCGACCGGGCGCCCGCGAGTCGCCGACACAAAAGAGCCTGCCAACGCCGCGCCAAAACCGGCGGAATTCGCGCCGTCTTTCAACTTCACCACGCCGGCCGTGATTCTGCTGGTCCTGATTTTCTGGGGCTGGATCGGCTGGCGATTGTGGGAAATGCCGCCGCCGGCCATGCCCGGCATGTCCGCGCAACCGCCTGCGATGGAGGTGACGGGTCCCGCGCTCCGGCTGGATGCGGACGAGCGGCCGTCCGCGCGCGTGCGGGTGACGCGCCAGCCGTCCGCCAGGCTTGCGCCGTCCGTCCCGGCCGACCGTGCTGCAACCGACTTCCGGCCGATCCATGAGCCCTTCGATGAGCTGGCCGACCGGGTGGTGAGCCGCTTGGCCGCCGGGGAGCTTGAAAATGCCATGCTGGCCGTGGATATGGCGGCGCGGTCGGCGGACTGGGCCGGAGAGCAGGAGAAGCTGAACGGCCTGCGCCGTGTGCTGGACCGGGGCGGGGATACGGATGTCTTGGTGCTGGAGGGACTTCAACAGCGGGTCGGGCAGACGATCCCCCTGCAGATGAACGGCCGCATGACGGAGGCCACGGTGAACCGCATCGAGGGCAGGAACGCGATCATAACCGAGCAAACGATGTCCGGTTCCCTCTCCGTTCAAAAGCACGTCAGCATTCCGGTCGGCAACCTGGCGCTTTCCGACCAGGCGCGGCTGATGGCCACGGGTTCAGGTCCGGAATACGCGGTTGCCCGGATTCTGTTGTATCTGAAGGGCGGGGCCAAGGAACGGGCACTGGCGCTGGTCCCCCAGGCGGGTGCGTTGGGCCCCGCATTCAAGCGGTACGTGGAGGGGTTGCCATGACCGGTTCCGGAAACCGGGCTGACGCGGAAGCCCGGATTCGATTCCTGCGCGGGGAGATCGAACGGCACAATCGCCTGTATTACATCGAGGCCCGTCCCGAGATCGCCGACCGCGACTACGACGCGTTGTACAAGGAATTGGACGAACTGGAGCGGCGGCATCCCGAGCTGATGGAACCGGATTCTCCGACCCGGCGGGTGGGGGGCGGGGTCTTGGCCGGTTTCGTCTCGGTCGCCCATGCCGTGCCCATGATGAGCCTGGGTAACACCTACAGCCGGGAGGAGCTGGCGCAGTTTTTCAAGCGGGTGTGCGACCGGCTGGGATCGTCCTCGGCCGCCTTCGTGGTGGAGCCCAAGATCGACGGGGTCAGCCTGTCGATCCGCTACGAAAAAGGGGTTCTGACCCGGGCGATCACGCGGGGCGACGGCCAGACGGGCGACGATGTGACCGCCAATGTGCGGACCATCCGGTCCGTGCCGTTGCGGCTCGCCGCACCCCATCCGCCGCTGGTTTTCGAGGCGCGGGGCGAGGTGTTCATGACCCGCGCGGATTTTGCGCGAATGAACGCGAAGCAGGCGGCGGCGGGGGAGAGGCCGTTCGCCAATGCGCGCAACGCCACGGCCGGCTCCCTCAAGCAACTGGATCCCCGCATTGTGGCGCAGCGTCCGCTCCGCATGCTGTTCTACGCCACGGGCGAGGTGGCGGGGGTGACGATCAGGACGCAAGACGGGCTGCTTCGACGGTTCCGGGAATTCGGCCTGCCCACGCATGAAAAAACCTGGATGGCGAACGATTTCGAACGGCTGTGGAAGGCGGTCGAAGAGCTGGATGCCTGGCGCCCCAGGCTGCCCTACGACACGGACGGCGCGGTGATTAAGCTGGACGATTTCGCCGAGCGCGAGGCGGTGGGCTACACCGCCAAGGCGCCGAGCTGGGCCATGGCCTACAAATACGAGCCGGAGACGGCGTTCACCCGCCTCAAGGCCATCACGGTGCAGGTCGGGCGGACGGGCATCTTGACGCCGGTGGCCGAGCTGGTGCCCGTCACGCTGGCCGGTTCCACGATCAGCCGCGCCACGCTGCACAATGCGGACGAGATCCGGCGCAAGGATATCCGGGTGGGCGACGAGGTGGAGATCAAGAAGGCGGGGGAGGTGATCCCGGCGGTGGTGGCCGTGCGGAAGGAGAGCCGTCTTCCGGGCGCGGAACCGTTCGACATGGAGCGCCACCTGAACGGGTGCTGCCCGGAATGCGGCGGGCCGATCGTGCGCGACCCCCAGTTTGTGGCGTGGCGGTGCGAGAATCCCCAATGTCCGGCCCAGAACGTGCGGCGGCTCCGCTACTTCGCCATGCGGGAGGCACTCGACCTGCAGATGCTCGGCGACGTGGTGGCCGAGGCGCTGGTGGAGCGGGGGCTGATCCGGGAGCCGCTCGACCTCTATGGCCTGGATCCGGTGAAGCTGGGCGCGTTGAACCTGGGCACGGACACGGAACCCCGCGTGTTCGGCCGGAAGAATGCGGATAAGCTCATGCAGGCGCTCGAGACGGCGAAAACGCGGCCGCTCTCCCGGTGGATTGGCGCGCTGGGCATTCCCGAGGTGGGCGAGAGCACGGCGTACGAATTGGGCCGGCTGCACCAGGATCTGGCGGAACTGGCCGCGTCACCGCTGCTGCGGGCCATGAAACGCTATTACGAATTGGACACCACGCGTCCGAAGAAGAACGAGGATCCGGAAGGCCATGCGGCGGCCCTGGCGGAGCGGGAGGCCATTGCCCGGTTCCTGGAGGAACGGGGCGCGGCCAAACCGTCGGCCGCGAAAAACAAAACACGCGAGTGGCTTCTGGTGTTCGGGCCCAAGGTGGTGGAGAGCGTGATGGCCTATTTCGGGTCGGCGGCGGGCCGCGCGATTCTGGACCGGATGGCCTCGCTGGGCATTGCGCCGCGCGGCCGTTCGACAAGCTCCGGGCAGGCGGAGGCCGGTTCGCCGCTGGCGGGCAAGACGTTCGTGCTGACCGGCACGCTGACGGGCATGACGCGAGACGAGGCCAAGGCGAAGATCCGGGCCGCCGGCGGCACGGTGGCGGAATCGGTGTCGAAGCAAACCGACTACGTGGTGGCGGGCGAGGCGGCTGGCTCCAAGCTGGACAAGGCCCGCGAGCTTGGCGTGGCGGTGCTGGACGAACGGCAGTTGGTCGATTTGCTGGGGAAAAATCAACCTGCTCAAAACGGGGCCGAGGCCGGCGGATCGGAGGCGAATGCGGCCAAAGGCGCCAAACCCCGGCAAGGGACGTTGTTCGAATAAAAGGGGATCGCGACAATGGCCGATGAAGGGTTTGTTTCTTACGGCACGCTGATCAAGGCGGACGAGCATGTCAGCGCGGCCATGGTGCGGGCGAGGGACGGCGAAACCTACTTCGTCATCTGCGCCAAGGGGTATGTGATGAACGTCAACCTCCGCACCCAGGACGTGCGCCAGACGCTGTACCCGGAACGCCACCACGACGAGGCGCCCTTTGCCGCGCTGGGCTCCAGCGGCGGTCTTTTCTACACCGGCGCGGGCAAGATGTTCATGGAATACGACCCGGCCGCCGCCGCCTTCACCTATTATACCAAGGACTGGCCGACCGAGTTGTACATGGCGTTTCGGATGGCCGAAGCCGCTGACGGCCGGATCCTCTTCGCCGCCTATCCCTCCTGCAGCCTGTTGGCGTTCGATCCCGGGACCCGGCAGATCACCGATTACGGCCGCATGGATCCCCAGCAGCGATACATCAGTTATATCGTCGAGGACGCCCAGGGCTGGATCTACCTGGGCATCGGCTCGGAGCGCCGGAACATGGTGGCGTTCAATCCGAAAACGGGGGAACGGCGGCAGTTGCTGGCCGAGTCGGAACGCGTGCGGGGGTGCGGCTATTT
>CAZSUH010000130.1:0-7719 GCA_964609905.1 uncultured Verrucomicrobiota bacterium | reverse complement strand
TTTTCGGACCCAAAATCGAATGGATCACCAGCATGCTCGGCAACGACAGCGCCGGTCCCGCCAGAAGCAGCGAAAGCGCCGGCCCCTGCCCCATGCCGCTGTCGAGCAGGCCGCGCAGAATCGGCACTTCCGTCAAGGTGGCAAAATACATGAGCGCGCCCGTCAAGGAGGCGAACAAATTGGTCCACACCGGCCAGATCGACGAAAGCCATCCCGGAATGTCCCCGCCGCTCCACCCGATCAGACTCAACAGCGTAGCCGGCGAATCGCCGACCAGCGCCTGAATCCAGATGTTCGGCACAATCCCCGCATCCTGGCTGTCCGGACTGCCCAGGAAGAACCCCGCCGCCAGCACGCCCATGAACAGCAACGGCAGAATCTGTTTCGCAAAGCCCCACGATTGATCGCGCCACTCGCGAAGTTCCCGCGGATCCCGAAAAAAGCGCCACACGCAAGCGGCGAACAACACGCCGAAACCCGCCGTGATCAGCCATCTGGCCTTGTAAATCGCGAACCAGAGCCCGGTTTGTTCCAGGGGCTTGCCCCAGTTGGCGAACACCAGGATGCCGACCATCGACAGGAAATAGAGCGCCGTCTGCCAAAGCGGCCGCCCGACTTTCTCGTCGTCGCCGATAAACACCTCTTGCGGTTTCGCCGCCTTCGCCCGCTCCTCCTTCAGAAAGATCAGGTGCATCAGCAAACCAATAACAACGCTGAATACCACCGCACCCACGGCTCGCGCCAGGCCCAGTTGCCAGCCCAGCACGCGGGCGGTCAGCACAATCGCCAGCACATTGATGGCGGGTCCGGAATACAGAAAGGCGATGGCCGGGCCCAGTCCCGCACCGCGCATATAGATGCCGCCGAACAGCGGGAGCACCGTGCAGGAACAGACCGCCAGGATCGTCCCGGAAACCGACGCCACGGAGTAGGACAGCCATTTTTTCGCCTTGGGCCCGAAATACTTCATCACCGCGTTCTGGCTCACGAATACGCCGATGGCGCCGGCAATGAAAAACGCAGGCACCAGGCACAGCAAGACGTGCTCCCGGGCATACCACTTGGCCAGTTTCACCGCCTCGATCAAAGCCCCCTGGAACCGCACGGCCTCGATGGGCAGAAAATAGAGCGCGCCGAACCCGGCGAGCAAGGCCAGCAGGATTTTGAGTTCTTTCTTCATGGTTCAACCTGTTTTCAGCAAACGGGTCGTCCGCCGCGTGTCGGCCTTCACCACCTCCAGCGTGCAGGCGAGGGCCTTGAGGATGCAGGGCGTTTCAAGGTGGTAGAACACCTTCATGCCCTCCCGCCGGTCGCGGACGATTCCCGCTTTTTTAAGGATCGCCAGGTGGCGCGAGAGCCCCGACTGGTCGATATCCGCCAGCGCGTTGAGCTCGCAGACGCACCGATCGTTAGTCGTGAGCGCATCCACGATCAAAACCCTGACCGGATGGGCCAAGGCCTTGAGAATGGTCGCGCGTAAAACGGCCTGTTCGTGATTCATGCCGTCCACTATATGCGTTTATTTGCATAAGGGCAAGGCTCTTTTCGTGGCGGGGCTCGCACCGGCGGGGAGGCGCCGGACGCCTTCGCCTTCTTGACTTTCAGTCACACCGCCGCCATTATTAAGTTTTTCATGAATCTTTCACGGGAGCACAATCATGGCCAAGACACAACCGATCGCAGTGGGTATTCTGGGTTACGGACGCGCGGGTTGCGATATGCAATCCAATGAATTGAAGGGGCGCGAGGCTCAGTTCCGCATCGCCGCCGTGTGCGACGTCCTTCCCGAGCGGCGCGAAAAAGCCGCCGCCGCGCACGGCTGCAAAACCTATGCTCGGGTCGAGGACCTGCTCGCCGACCCGGAAATCGAACTCGTCAGCGTGGCTACCCGCTCCTGCGACCACTTCAAGCACGCCATGATGGCCCTCCGGGCGGACAAGCTCGTTTTCCAGGAAAAGCCCATGTGCCTCACCTTGGCCGAGGCCAAAAAGCTCCGCGCCGAGGCCGCCAAACACCATGACGCGCTCTTTATCCGCCACAACCGGCGCTTCGAGCCCACCTTCCAGCATATCCGCGAAATCATCGCCTCCGGCATCCTCGGCGAGGTGTTCGAAATCAAGCTCCGCCGCAACAGTTTCAGCCGGCGCGACGACTGGCAGACCCTTCGCCCATTCGGCGGCGGCCAGCTCCTGAACTGGGGCCCCCACATCATCGACCACGCCCTGCGCTTCCTTAAAACTCCGCCCGTCAGCATCTGGAGCGATCTCAAGCAGGTCGCGGCCTGCGGCAATTGCGAGGATCACCTCAAAATCGTCATGAATAACGCCAAGGGCCTCGTCGTGGACCTGGAAATCAGCGGCGGCAGCGCCATCGAAGAGCCGGAATACCTGATCGCCGGCGCCAAGGGCGGCTTGAAAGCCACGGGCGACAAGATCGTGCTGCGGTATTGGGATCCCAAGGTCAAACCCGCCAAGCGGGTCGCTTCCCCCGAAACGCCGAAAGGCGGCTTCGGCAGCACGGACAACCTCGCCTGGATCGAACGTGAAATCGAGGTGGCCCCCAAGCTGAAATGCTCCATGACATCCGTCTGGGATTACCTCTTCGAGGCGGTCCGCAAGGGCAAGCGCTACCCCATCACCCTCGACGAGGCCCTCGCGGTCATGGAGGTCATCTCCACGGTCAAGAAGGGCACCCGATTCGCGTAACCTATCCCTTTCGGGCCATGGCCTTTTGGCGAAACGCCGCATGCTGCTCGGGCGGAACCAGGCTCCCGCCCGTGGTCCAGATCACATGGGCGGCCCGGTTCAGGTCCATTTGCTCCCGCGCCAGCCAGGCCCGGCCTTCCTCGCTTTGGAGGATCCGGCGGGGCCCCAACGCGCCCACGGCCGCGGAAGGCTCCACCTGCTCGCCATCCTGCTCGTACATCGCCAAAAGCGCCTCGTCCATTTCCTCTTCCGAAAAGGTGTAAGCGCCGCGCACCAACCGCTCGACCAGCCGCCCCACCAGCCGCGACGGCCGCGACACCGCCAGCCCGTCGGCATCCGTTTTCAAGTCCAGCCCGATGTCATACACCGAAATGGCGTCGTGCTTGCCCGTCAGCAGCCCCAGGAACATGCAAGGCGCGGCGGTCGGTTCGGCGAAGAAACAATGGGCATGATCCCCAAACACGTGGCGCGCGGCCAGGGTAATGCCGCCGGGCGCGCCGCCCACCCCGCAGGGGAGATAAAGAAAGAGGGGCCGTGCGGCCGACACCTCCACGCCCGCCTGCGCCAGTTGACCTTTCAAGCGCAACACGGCCACGCTGTAACCGAGCAGCAGGTCCACCGAGTTTTCGTCGTCGATGTAATAATTGAACGGGTCGCGCCGGGCGTTCTCCGCGGCCACCGAACAGGCATGGGTGTAATCGGACGCATGTTCCACCACCCGCACCCCGCGTTTGCGCAACCGCTCCTTTTTCCAAGCCTTGGCCTCCACGGACATATGCACGGTCACCTTGAAACCCAACGCCGCGCCCATGATGCCGATGCTCAGCCCCAGGTTGCCGGTGCTGGCCACGGAGAGTTCATAGCGCCCGAAAAACGCCCGGCACGCCGGGCTGGCCAGCGTCCGATAGTCGCCGTCCGGAGCCAGCAGGCCGTTCCCCCGTGCCAGTTTTTCGGCAAACACCAGTACGGCGTAAAAACCGCCGCGCGCCTTGATCGACCCCGCCACGGGAAGCTCGTGATCCGCCTTGATCCAGAGCGTGCCGGGAAAAGGCGCGCCGTCGGACAAGCCGCTCTTTTCGAGCCGCGGCAGGCGGCGGAACCCCGATTCGATGATGCCTCCGGCGGGTTCGAGCTGGGGAAACAGGTCAGCCAGCAGCGGGGCGAACCGGTCCAGCCGCTGGGACGCGCCCTCGATTTCCTTCATGCCGAGCGGCAGGGCCGGAAGCGCTTCCCGGGCCGGCAGCCAGCGCGAATTGATCCATAACTGGGGAACCTTTTTTTGAAGGCGGTCCACCTCCGGGAATCGGTTGTTCGGCATCGGGTCAGCTCCCCCTTCGCATCGAAAAATGGTTTATTTCTTGCTTTTTTACTCCCGAGTCCATTAGCATAGATGTTTATTTTTTGAAAGGTTTTATGCAAGCACCCGCCTCTCCTATTTCGGCCTTCCTCCAACCGGAAGACATTTGCCTCCCCCTCTGCGCCGAGTCTTCCCAAGCCGCCATCGAATGTCTCGTCCGCCATATCCACCGTCTTCACGGCGGATTCGATCCCGCCGCCGCCATCGAAGCCGTTCTGGCCCGTGAACGGGTGAAGCCCGTCATCATGCAGCGGGAACTCGCCATGCCCCATGCCAGGCTCCCGAACCTGGCCAAACCGCTTCTCGCCGTCGGCGTCTGCCCAACCGGCATTCCCGTCCCCGGCGCCGCCCCCGTCCGGGTCGTCGTGCTGACCCTCATTCCGAGCAGCGATCCCAGCCTCTATCTCCGGATCCTCGCGGCCGTCACCAAGGCCCTCCGCGCCCCCCAGGCCATCGCCCGGATCGCCGCCGCCGCCAGCCCCGATGCGGTCCTGGCGGTGCTCGGCATCGCCCAGGAGCATCTGCCCGATGTCCTCACCGCGCGCCATGTCATGAACACGGAACCCCGCACGCTCCGGGACGCCGACACCCTCGGCGCCGCCATCGAACTTTTTTGCGCCAACCAGCTCATGGATCTCCCCGTGGTGAACGCCCAGGACGACGTCCTGGGCTCCATCGCCATCGAGGACCTGCTTCGTCTCGCCCTCCCCGTCCATCTGCGCTGGATGGAAGACCTTTCCCCCATCCTCCGGTTCGAACCCTTCGCCGAGCTGCTCAAACGGGAGGCGGCCTCCTCCATCACCCGCTTCATGCGCGAGGACGTCCTCGCCATCGCACCCGACACCCCCGCCATCCAACTCGCCAAGCTGTTCCTGCTCGACGAACGGCGCCAGGTGCTGGTGATGGAGGGCAAGCGCCTGGTTGGAACCATCGACCTGCACAATTACGTCCGTAAACTATTCTGGGATTAACCCTATGCCACACGAAGAACAAGCCTCCCCGTCCCTGTCCACAGCCGCCTTTCTGAAACGGGTGCTCCTGCTGATCGGCGTCAGCGTGGCGGCGGCCTTTTTGGGCGGAAGAGCCGGCCTGGACCAGCGCCAGCAGATTGCGCTGGGCGTCTTCATGTCCGCCGTTCTCGGCACGCTCCTGTTCTGGAACCTGCGTCTCAGCGTCGCTTTTATCGGCATCAGCATTCTGGTCTTCACCCGCTCGCTCACGATCGGCCAATACGTCGAGTCGGCTGAAGTGCCCATCATCCTGTTCCTCGTGGGCATGATGATCATCCTCGGCTGCCTGGAGGATCTCGGCTTCTTCACCTGGGTGGTCCAATCGATCATTTCCCTGCCCCGCATGTCGGCGAGGCGGTTTGTCACCGTGGTCAGCCTGGTGGCGGCGCTTCTCGCCTGTGTGGTGGACGAGGTCACGTCGATCATCATCATCGCGACCTTGATCTTCCAGGTGTGCGGCCGCCTGAAAATCAAACCCACGCCCTTCATCATCGCCTCGGTCATTGCCACCAACATCGGCAGCGCCGGCACCATGGTGGGCAATCCCGTGGGCATCCTGATCGGCGCCAAGGCCGGCTTCACCTTCGGCGATTTTCTCGTCTGGGCGTTTCCCGTCATGCTCGTCTGCCAGGCCGCCAATATCGGCCTCACCTTCTTCGTGTTCCGCCACTCCCTCGCCGACTTCGACAAGGCCCTGACGGTTTGGACGTCCGACGGCGCCGCCGAACCCCGCGTCCGGCTGCCGTTCAAACGCAGTCTGTTCGTCCTGTGCGTCACCATTCTGTGCATCGCCCTGCATCATCAAGCCGAAACCGTCATGGGCATCGAAAGAAATGCCGTTCTCTTTCTCGCCCCGATCTTTTGCGCCGCCCTGGTCATGCTGTATCGCCGCGATCGCGCCCGCCATTATGTGGAACGTTCCGTGGACTGGTGGACGCTGCTCTTTTTCATGATGTTTTTCGCCATCGCCGGCACGCTCAAACACAGCGGCGTCACCGCGGTGCTGGCCCAGAAATACACCGGCATCGTCAGCGGCAATTACAACCTGCTGGTGGGCGGCGTGATCTCCGCCTCCGCGGTGGGGTCGGCTTTTGTGGACAACGTCGTCTTCGTGGCCGCCTTCGCGCCCATCATCGAAAGCCTGAAAACCGCCGGCCTTGCCGTTTCTCCCCTGTGGTGGGCGCTTCTGTTTGGCGCCTGTTTCGGCGGCAATATCACCCTGATCGGCTCGACCGCCAACATCGTGGCCCTGGGTATGCTGGAAAAACAGGCCCGCACCCAGATTCGGTTCATGGAATGGCTCAAAGTCGGCCTCCTTTCGGCCGTCATAACTTGTGCCCTCGCGGGTGGCGCGATCGTGCTCCTCAAAAACCGCATGCCGGAAACCGCGCCCGCGCCGGTCCATGGCATGGCGCTCCAACCCGCGGGGGAACCGGGCGCCCAGCCGGCGGAGTGATCCCTGCTCTCGACGCGCTTCACGCTTGCGTCCTGCCTCCCCTTCCGCTAAATTTACCTTGAAACCGGCCAACACGAGAGGTGTTTATGAGCGCCATTCCTCCCGCTCCGATCACGCAATTCCTCCATCCCGAGGATGTCTGCCTCCCCCTATGCGCCGATTCCGTGGAAAGCGCAATCCGCCGGCTCGTCCTCCATATCCATGGCCGGCACGGCGGATTCGACCCCGAAGCCGCCACCGCCGCCGTCCTGGCCCGCCAAAAAGTGCTGCCCGTGATCGTGGCGAACGAGCTTTCCATGCCCCATGCCCGGCTCCCGAACCTGCCCAAACCCCTCCTCGCCGTGGGTGTCTGCCCGGCCGGCTTCCCTGTCCCCGACGCCGATCCGGTCAAGGTCGTGGTCCTGACCCTCATCCCCAGCGGCGATCCCAACCTCTACCTCCGCCTCCTCGCGGCCGTCACCAAGGCCCTCAACGCCCCCCAGGCCATCAGCCGGATCGCCGCCGCCCGCCACCCGGACGCGGTTCTGGAGGTGCTCGGTATCGCCCAGCACCTGCCCGATGTGCTTCTGGCCCGCCACGTCATGAATACCTCCCCCAAAGCGTTGCGCGAGAGCGACACCCTCGGCGCCGCCATCGACTTCTTCTGCGCCAACCAGCTTATGGACATCCCCGTGGTCGGCGCCCAAAACGAGGTGCTCGGTTCCATCGCCATCGAGGATCTGCTCCGCCTCGCCCTCCCCGTCCATTTGCGCTGGATGGAGGATCTGACGCCCATCCTGCGATTCGAGCCGTTCGCCGAACTGCTCAAGCGGGAGTCCGCATCCCCTATTACCCGCTTCATGCGCGAAGACATCCTTTCCATCGCGCCCGACACCCCGGCCATTCAACTGACCAAGCTGTTCCTGCTCGACGAACGGCGCCAAGTGCTGGTGATGGAGGGCAAACGCCTGGTCGGCACCGTCGACCTGCAGGATTACGTGCGCAACCTGTTCTGGGCTTGATCCTGTTTTTCGGATGGTCGTTTTTTCACTTTTCTTCCGGCCGGTGGAAATGATATTCTTTTTGGCTGTTTTGCCTGAGAAAAGAAAACCGTCCGTCCTGTCCCGCCGGGCGGCTGAAGGGAGTCCCCGATGACCCGTTATCTGCTGCTGGTGATCGGCGCCGTGCTGGTCAACAACTTCGTGCTCAGCC
>CAZSUH010000129.1:0-7746 GCA_964609905.1 uncultured Verrucomicrobiota bacterium | reverse complement strand
TCGTGTAGTGGGGCTTGTCGTAGCCGCGCATCTGCCAGCTCATGGGCACGGGAATCGTTTCCCAGGCGGAAACATCGCAGGCCGGACTTTCGAAACCGGCGGGCGTTTCGGCGGGCGTCGGCGCCAAGTGAAAAGACCAGGCGCCGTTCAGCAGCAGAAACCGCGAGGAGTTGGCCCGATTGCCGAGCCGGGCGGTCTCGGCGTCCGCGCATGGGGTGAAATACGCTCGGGCGGGCAGGCGGTTGCGGTGAGTGAGGGCGGAATTCTCCCAATCGGCCATGGAATCGGCGGCAACACTCTTGGCGGCAGTCATGCTGGTCTCCTTGTGATGAACAGACAATCTATGTCATTTCCCCGTTTTTGTCGAGACACGGGAACGGGTTTTGAGTAGGATGTTCAGAATTGGAAATGACGAATCCACAACGAGGATGAATGGACGTACAGTTGACCCAACGACAGGCGGCGTGCGCGGGAGCGGCAACCCCCGAGATGGAGGCCGTGGCGAAAGCGGAAGGGCTCGAGCTTGCGCACTTGTTGCGCGACATGGCGGCCGGGCGGACGGTGATTCCGTCCAACCGCGGCCGGCGCGGTCGCGTTCCGCATGGAATAGGAGCGGGCCTTCGCACCAAGATCAATGTCAATATCGGCGTCTCGGGTGATTGCGCCAATTGGGATCGCGAAATGGAAAAAGCGGCGATCGCCCTCGCGCTCGGCGCCGAGGCATTGATGGATCTGAGTCTCAGCCCGGACTCCCGCCGTTTTCGTTCCGACCTGGCCCGGAAAAGCCCGCTCGTGTTAGGCAGCGTGCCGGTCTATGACGCGCCGCACCAGTTTGGCCGGGAATTCGAAAGCCTGACCGCGGACCAGTTGTTCGAAACCGTCGAGGCGCATGCCGAGGACGGCATGGACTTCATGACCATTCATGCCGGCCTGACCCGCACGTGCATGGACCGGCTGGCGGCAGGGGGGCGGCTGACCCGTGTCGTGAGCCGAGGCGGCGCGCTGTTGCTCTCCTGGATGCAGGCGAACGGGCGGGAGAATCCGTTTTACGAACAGTTCGACCGGCTCCTGGCGCTGTGCGTGCGGCATGACGTCACCCTCAGCCTGGGCGACGGGCTGCGGCCCGGCTGTCTGCACGACGCCACCGATTCGTCGCAGTTCCAGGAACTGATTCTGCTCGGCGAATTAACGAAGCGGGCCTGGGCGGCGGGCGTGCAGGTGATGATCGAAGGGCCAGGCCATATTCCGCTGCACGAGGTGGCCGCCAACGTGCAGGTCGCCAAGAAACTTACGCATGGCGCGCCGCTTTACGTGCTTGGCCCGCTGGTGACGGATGTCGCGCCCGGCTACGACCACATCACGTCCGCCATTGGGGGCGCGCTGGCGGCCGCCTCGGGCGCCGATTTTCTCTGTTGTGTCACGCCCGCCGAGCATCTGCGCCTGCCCGACCTGGGAGACGTCCGGGAGGGCATCATCGCGGCCCGCATCGCGGCCCATGCGGGCGACATTGCCAAAGGGATTCCGGGCGCGATCGAGTGGGATCACGAGATGAGCCGCGCCCGCGGCGCCCTGGACTGGAGCGGCATGATGAAACAGGCGCTCGATCCGTGCAAGGCCAAGGCGTACCGCGATTCCTCCAAGCCGCACGACCCTGAGGTGTGCACGATGTGCGGTTCGCTGTGCGCCGTGAAAAGGAGTCGCGCGGCCATCGCGGCGTTAACCCGAAAATAGGGCGATGGGAGCATGAGGAAAAGACTGTTTCGCCCTTCGCCACGCATGAAAGCGTTCCTCTACGGGTGTCTCTGGCTGTGCGCCTTTCCGATTTATTGGACGGTTCCCCGCCTGCCGCGGCGCGCGGTTTTGCGCCTGGCCCGGGTGCTGGGCGCCCTGGCATTCCGCGTCTCCCGGCTGGAGCGGCGGGTGGCCCTGGCCAATCTCGACCTGGCGTTCGGGGATGCAAAAGCGCCGGCTGACAAGAAGGCGCTTGCCCGGGAATCCTTCCAGTCGTTTTTCCGGGCCATTCTCGATTTCATCTGGTTTTCGCGCGATTCCCGGCGTCGGGTCGAACGGTGGTTCCGGTACGAGCCGTCGCTGGAAGCGCAAATGAACCGTTTGCCGGCTGTCTTCGTCACGGCGCATTTCGGAAACTGGGAAGTGCTGGGCCAGGCGGGCACGCTCAAGGGAGCCGCCACGGTGAGCGTGGCCGCCATGTTTCCGAACGAGCGGCTGAACCGTCTGATCACGCGAAAACGCGAGCGGCTGGGCATGGAAATAGCGGCCCGCGAAGGCGCGCTCAAATCGCTGATTCGCGCCTTGAAAAACGGCGGACGAGTGGCCCTGCTGATGGATCAGAACACCCGGATTTCCGAAGGCGGCGTCTTCGTCCGCTTTTTCGGAAAAGCGGCGACCATGTCGCCCGCGGCGGCGGTTCTGTCGATCCGCACCGGTGCGCCGGTCATTCCGGCGTTTTGCGCGGCCGAGCCGGACGGATACTACCGGGGGTATGCGCTTCCCCCGATCGAGCCGGATCTGCCGGGTGGCGCGGACGCGATCAACCAGAAAATAGCCGACGCGTTCGAGGCCGAAATCCGGGCCAGGCCCGGGCAATGGTTATGGATGTATCGGCGGTGGAAATATATACCATCGGGCGGGCGCGCGGAGGATTTTCCATTTTACGCGCATGCCGCGGTGAAGAAAACGGGGAGTGGGTCATGATCAAGTTGGGTGTTATTGGCGGAAGCGGCTTGTATGAGTTGGACGGTTTGACGGGGGTGACCATGCGCCGGGTCGAAACACCCTTTGGCGATCCCTCCGACGCCTACGTGTGCGGCAAACTGGGCGTGCACGAGCTCTATTTCCTCCCCCGGCACGGGCGTGGGCACCGGCTGCTCCCGGCTGAAATACCGCACCGGGCCAACATTTTCGGCTTCAAACGGCTGGGCGTGGACGCGGTGGTGTCGATCAGCGCCGTCGGCAGCCTCCGGGAAGAGATGCGGCCGCGCGACGTCGTGCTGCCGGACCAGTATTTCGATCGGACGAAAAACAGCGGCGAACACACGTTTTTCGGCCATGGCGTGGTGGCCCATGTGGGCTTTGGAGAGCCGACCTGTCCGACGTTGCGCGCGACGATTGCGGGTCTGATCCGAACCACCCTGGCCGAAGAGCGCAGCGACAGCCGGCTTTTCGACCGGGGCACCTATGTGAACATGGAAGGCCCGGCCTTTTCCACCCGCGCCGAGTCCAATGCCTATCGGCAGATGGGCTTCGACGTGATCGGCATGACCAGCTTGGCGGAGGCGAAGTTGTGCCGGGAGGCGGAACTCTGTTACCAGGCCATCGCGCTGGTCACGGATTACGACTGCTGGCATCATTCGGAAGAGCCGGTCACCGTGGACATGATCATCGGCCATCTGAATGCCAATATCGCGCTGGCTAAAAAAATTCTGATCCGGCTGCCCCCCGCCTTGGGGAAAAAACCGACCCTCTGCCAATGCGGCGAGTCGCTGAAAAACGCGATCATGACGCATCCTTCCTCGATTCCGGCGGAAACCCGGCAGCGGCTCTCGCCCATAATCGGAAAATACCTCCCGGCATGATGGACACCAGGAATGGTTCGGCGGGGTGGGGCGCCCTCATTCGGTCATGCTGTGGAACGGCGCTCGACCTCCTGTTTCCTCGCGGCTGCGGCGCCTGCGAGGGGCCGGTGGAGGAGCCGGGGAGCCACTTGTGCAACGAGTGCATGCTGGCCATCCAGCCGGTCGTGGACCCGTTCTGCGTGCGGTGTGGCGATCCCATCGACGGCGTGGCCGGCAAGAGTTTTGAGTGTTCGCTTTGCGCCCGGTTGGAGCCGGCTTTTGACCTGGCCCGGTCGGCGGTTCGGTATCGTGGTCCGGTCAAGCCCCTGATGCAGCAGTTCAAGTATCGGGATGGCACACACCTTGCGGGCGAGTTGACGCGACTGCTGGCGGCCTGCGTGGAAACCCATTACGATCCCGGCCAGGTTGATCTGACGGCGTTCGTGCCCCTGTTTCACCGCCGTGAACGCGAACGCTCGTACAACCAGTCTCGCTTGCTGGCGGAAGGGTTGGGGCGACGCTACGGTAAACCGGTGTTGCGGGGAGTCGCGCGTATCCGGGATACCGGCACGCAAACACGGCTGCATATGGCGGAACGGGCGGAAAACGTGAAGGGCGCGTTTCGGGTGACGGAATCAGCCTGGGTGGAAGGCAAGACCATTCTGCTCGTCGATGACGTGATGACCACCGGGGCCACGTTGCGGGAGACCTCCCGGGCGCTCAAGCAAGCCGGCGCCTGGCGCGTGCTGGTCGCCACGGTGGCGAGAGGGTGACGCCGGCCCGAAACGATTCATCCATCGCCGGGAATGATGCGACTCTTCTTGCGGACGCTCCACGGTTATCCGCGCGCGTATCCGAATGCCCATCCTTAGGGCCGTTTTCGGTTGACGGTGTGGATGGCCATGCCGTGCACGGCGTGAGCGGCTTCCATCCAGGCTTCCGCCAGCGTGGGGTGGGCATGAATGGTTTTCCCGAACTCCGCGGCCGTCAATTCGGCCCGAATCGCAACCGCCGCTTCGGCGATCAGGTCCGTGGCGCCATGCCCCACGACGTGCGCGCCCAGCAATTGGTCCGTGGACGCGTCCGCGATCCACTTGACAAATCCCTCCGTATGACCGCCGGCCATGGCCTTGCCCAACGCGGCGAAGGGGAATTTGCCGACGTGGACGGCCAGCCCTCTGCTCTTGGCTTCATCTTCGGTCAGCCCCACGTTACCCACCTCGGGGGATGTGAAGATGCAGGAGGGCACCAGCGTTTCCACTTTCGCGGTGTGTCCGGTCGTGGCATTCTCCGCCGCGACCAGACCGTCGGCCGTGGCCCGGTGCGCCAGTTGGACCCCGGGCGTCACGTCGCCGATGGCATAAATGCCCGCCACGCGTGTCTGCGCCCGGTTGTCCACCTCGATGTGGCCGGTCTTGGTCGTCGCCAGGCCGGCCTTCTCCAGGCCCAGCCCGTCGGTCACCGGTGCGCGGCCCACGGCCACCAGCATCAGATCGGATGAAACGGCCACTTCTCCAACCTTGCCCGTTACGGCCGAGCCGGTGTCGGCGATGTCGCCGATCCCGACGCCGGCCATGATCCGGATGCCGAGGCTTTTCTCCATGTGGCGCTTGACCTCGCGCCGCACGTCGGCGTCGAGAATGGCCAGGATGTCGGGCAGCATTTCCACCACGGTCACGGCCACGCCCATGCGGGCGGCCATGCAGGCGAATTCGCAGCCGATGATTCCGCCGCCGACCACGATCAGGCTCTTCGGGAGCGCGCGGAGGTCGAGGAACGCCTTGCTTTCCAGAATGCGCGGACTTGCGGGGAAGAAGCGGGGCACCACCGAACGGGAGCCGGTGGCGATGATCGTTTTGCGCGTCTCCAGCAGCCGCTGGCCCTTTTCGCCCGACACGACAATCCGGTTCCGATCCAGGAACGAGCCCGCGCCCTTGATGCCGGTCACTCCGTTGGCTTTGAGCAGACCGTTGATGCCGTCCTTCAACTTGCCCACGACCTCGTTTTTGCGCGCCCAGAGCGCGCCGTAGTCGAAGGACACGCCGGACGCCTTGACGCCGAAGCTTTCGGCGGCCTTGACTCCGGCCAACGCCTCGCCGCCGGCGATCAGCAACTTGGTGGGAATACAACCCCAGTTCAGGCAGGTGCCGCCGACGGCTTCGCGTTCCACGAGCGCTACTTTGGCGCCGAGTTGGGCCGCCCGGATCGCGGCCGGATAGCCGCCGGGTCCGCCGCCGATGACGACTACGTCAAACTTTTCCATAGCTCCACGTCCTCAAGCTTGGTTTTGATGAGATTGGCGAATCCGGCTGCCTGGGCGCCGTCGATGATCCGGTGATCGGATGACAGCGTGATTTTCATAATGTCGCGGACCACGACCTTGCCGTCCCGGACGACCGGGGTGGGGAAGGTGCTGGAGACCGCGAGGATGGCCGCCTCGCCGGGGTTGATGATGGCCGTGAAACTGTCCACGGCCAGCATGCCCATGTTCGAGATGGTGAACGTGCTGCCGGTCATCTCATCGGGCGTCAGCTTGCCGTCACGAGCCTTGGCCGCGAGGGCCTGGGCCGCGTCGTGCAGTTCGGCCAGCGAGAGACGGGCGGCGTCGCGGATCACCGGCACCACGAGTCCCTGTTCGAGGCTCACGGCCATGCCGAGGTTCACGGCGCTGTTCCACTTCACGCTCTGGCCGTCGGTGCTGCTGTTGAACGCCCGCTTTTCGCCGAGCGCCAAGATGACGGCTTCCAGGATGAAGTCGGTGACCGTGTACGACTTGCCGGCGGCCTTGAGACCCGTGCGGAAGGCCAGCAGCGCCGTCATGTCCACGGCCACGGTCACGTAGAAATGCGGAATCGTGGAGGTGCTGCGCGAGAGCCGTTCGGCGATGATCTGCCGCATCTTGCTCATGGTCTTCGGCCGCTCCTCGATCGCGCGGTCGATGTCCGCGGTTACGATGCGGCCGCCGTCGCCGGTCGCGCGCACAGTGAGGATGTCCACGCCTTCCTTGATTGCCTTCTGCTTGGCCGACGGCGTGATCCTGATCGATGCCACCTGGTGCTTCTCCAGGTAAGCCTGCACATCCTTTTCCACAATCCGCCCGTCGGGTCCCGAGCCGGGGATGCGCGCGATGTCAACGGCCGAGTTTTTCGCCAGCACGCGGGCGCGCGGTGAAGCGAAAAGGCGCTTGGGAGATGGAGACGCGGAGACGGGGAGACTCGGGGCCGCGGGGGATGGGACCGGAGCGCGACCGGCTTCGCCTGACGGCTTTGGCACGGGGGCCGGGGTCGGCTCTTCGACGCCTGTCGCCTTCGGCTCGGCCTGCGAAGGGCTTGAACTTCCGCCGGCGGGCGGAAGTTCGGGCAGGGGTTCGCCGGGTTTGCCGATGAACGCCACCGGAGCGGTGACCGGTACGGTCTGGCCTTCCGTGACGAGGATTTTGAGGAGCGTGCCTTCGAAGAAGCTTTCGACCTCCATCGTGGCCTTGTCCGTTTCGATCTCGAAGAGGATGTCGCCCTTGCGGACGGCGTCGCCTTCCTTGACCCGCCACTTGACGATCGTCGATTCCTCGACGGTTTGCCCGTATTTGGGCATCACGAGAATCTGGGCCATGGCTGACTCCTTGCGTTACAGAATCCGGCGGGCGGCCGCGACGATATCCTTCTCGTTCGGCAGGAAGGCCGCTTCGAGAATGTGGGACTGCGGGGCGATGCCGTTTTTGGCGCCCACGCGCTGGACCGGGGCATCCAGGTAGTCGAACGCCTCGATCATGATGCGGGAGGCGATTTCGCCGGTGAAACTGCCGATATCGATGCATTGGCTGGCCACCACGCAGCGGCCGGTTTTCTTCACCGAGCGGAGCACGGTTTCCATGTCCAGCGGCACCAGTGAGCGCAAGTCCACGACTTCCACGCTCACCTTGTCCTTGGCCAGCAGGTCGGCGGCTTTGAGCGCGTCATAGACCGCCGGACCCCAAGCCACGATCGTCAGGTCCTTGCCTTCGCGCTTGATGTCGGCCTGGCCGAGCGGGATCAGGCGTTCGCCCTCGGGCACGGGTCCCTTGACGCTGTAGAGGAGCTGGGATTCGACGAACATGATGGGATTGTTATCGCGGATGGCGCTCTTGAGCATGCCCTTGGCGTCCGCCGGGGTGGCCGGGTAGACGACATAGAGG
>CAZSUH010000128.1:0-7759 GCA_964609905.1 uncultured Verrucomicrobiota bacterium | reverse complement strand
CGCTTGCAGGAAAGCCCGGGATCGGCCACACTCTCCGGCTCCAAACCAAGAGGCGGCAATCATGACGGACCGATCCGGCGTTCCCCCTGTTCCCTGGTGGCATCTGCACCGGCGGCTTTATGACTGGACACTCAGTTGGGCGCATCGCCCTTCCTCCAGCCTGGCTCTGTTCGGCTTGAGTTTCGCGGAAAGCAGTTGCTTCCCAATCCCGCCGGATGTGTTGCTCATCCCGCTGGTGATGGGGAACACGAAAAAGTGGTTGCGATTGGCAACGATCTGCACGATCGCAAGCGTGCTTGGGGCGCTGGCCGGGTATGGCATCGGTCGGGAATTATGGCATCTGGTGAATTCCCTGTTTTTCAACTATGTGCCGGGCTTCACGCCGGAGGCGTTCGAGAAGGTGCGAGTCCTTTACGAAACCCATAATTTCTGGATTGTTTTTACGGCCGGCTTCACGCCGATCCCGTTCAAATTGATCACCATCACGGGCGGCGTGTTTCAGGTCAGCCTGATGCCGTTTGTGGTGGCGGCGATCGTCAGTCGCGGCGCCCGGTTTTTCCTGGTGGCCGGCCTGGTTCGGCTGTTCGGTCCCAAGGTTCAGCCGTTCATTGAACGGTACTTCAATTGGCTCACGTTGGCCTTCGTGCTGCTCGCCGCCGGCGGAATTGCGGCGGTCAAGTATCTGCACTGACCCATTCTCTTCCATCAGGAGCCCCGATGCGTGAACTGATGCTGATGGCGCGCTCCGGGTACGGGGCCGCGCTGCGCGAGGAGGTGTGCCGCCGATTCGGGGTCGCCGCCGTGATGTCGGCCGATGGCGCAGAACCGGACCTGGTGCGGATCGGGCCTGACGCCGCGCTCCGAGCGTGGCGGGAAGGCCGGGAAACGCTGATCTTTGCCGCCCAGTGGATGAGCGATCCGGCGTTGGCGCCTCTCGGGCGCCCGGGCGCGCCGCCGGATGCCGGCCTGATGGCCGGGTTGGAATGCCTGGCAGGGGGCGGCGGCCCCTGGACACTCCATGCGTTCGCGTCGGGCGGAGCGGACGGTGAGGCGCCGTCCAAGGCCGCCGGTGTGCTGGGGGATGCCCTGCTGGCCGCCTGTGCCGAACGGACGCCGGACTTGTATGCGCGGTATCGTCCCCCGCGCCGGGCGGGGGCAGGCGCGAAGGTGTTTCACCTGTTCCTGACGCCGCGTGGCGCCTGGTGGAGCGTCATGCAGGGGAGCGATCTGCTGGATCCGCATCCGGGCGGCGAACACCGGATGGCGTTTGACGCGGGAGCGCCCTGCCGTTCCTATCTCAAACTCGAGGAAGCGTTCGATGTGATGGGGGTTCAGCCCCGCCGGGGGGAGCGGGCCGTCGATCTGGGCGCCGCACCGGGCGGGTGGAGTTACGCCTTGCTCAAGCGGGGATGCGAGGTGCTGGCCGTGGATCGCGGACCGATGAAAATATCGGACCGGCACCCCTCCGGCGGCCGGCTTTCCCACCTGCGGGTGGATGGCGTCGGCTTCCGTCTGCCGCGTGACTGGCCAGAAGCGGATTGGCTGGTATGCGACATGTTGGTGCCTCCCGGCCAAACCTTCGGTCTGCTCAAGCGCTGGATACAGGAAAGGCGCATGCGGCGGTTTGTGGTGAATTTCAAAATCCCCCAGCAGCATCCGGATCCGGTGCTGGAACCGGTCGAAACCTTTCTGGCGGAGGAGCCGGGCGTCCGGTTCCGGATTCGGCAACTGTACCATGACCGGCGCGAGGTCACGGTCATGGGCGCCTGTTCCGGCCTGAGAAAAAGATAAAAAAAAGTTAAAAAATGGTGACAGGCGCTGAAATCGGTAATATGATTCCAAAAAACCGATTTGTTTTGTGGGACGCGATTTGCTTTTGAAAACTCTGAAGGAGGGCATACGATGAAAGCGAGTTGGGAAAGAAGAATCGTGAGTCTGGGCGTTATGCTGGCGGCCGTGACGACGGGTTGGGCGCAGGCGCCCTCAGCGGAGCGAAGCGAAGCCGAGGCGGCGGAGACGGGTTCGCCCTTGTCGAACCTGCAACCGGCCCTGGTCAGCGTGGGGTTTCGGGCCTGGGAGCACGACAATGTCGAGGGGATCGGGGATCTGTTGCTGCCGGTCTATTCCCTGCGTTCCGGCCTGCTTTTCCTGAATCCGCGCACCTCCTTTCGCGGTGATGAGAACGAAATGAACCTGGGCGTCGGGTATCGTCACCTGCTGGCGGAGCGGAATATGATCCTGGGGATCAACGCCTATTACGACCGGCGCGAAACGGAAGCGAACAACCGGTTCAATCAGGCGGGCTTCGGCCTCGAATTCCTCAGCGAGTGGGTGGATGCCCGCGCGAACTATTACCTGCCTGACGGCGGCAAAGAGAAAATCATCACGACGGTGAGCGGGGAGCCGACCGAGTTTTCAGAGCGGTCGATCGACTGGGACGCGCCCTATGGCGCCGGGAATGCGGTTTATCAGCGGGGCCTTCGCGTGGATTCGCGCACGCGCGTGACGCCGTATACGCAGTTCATCCAGTACGAGCAAGGCCTGGAAGGATTCGATTGCGAAGTGGGCGTCCGCCTGCCCATTCCCGTGGTCCAGGACTGGAGCGACGTGAAGGTGTTCGCGGGCTATTACCGGTATGACAGCGACCTTTCCAGCGTGGTGGACGGCTGGAAGGGACGGCTGGAAGTGCGGGCGTTGCCGGCCCTGCTGGTGGATGCGGAACTGTTTGAAGACGACGACCTGAACGGCAGTTCCTATTATATCGGCGCCCGTCTGCAGGCGCCCTTTGACCTGGCCGCCTGGAGCTCCAGGAAAAATCCCTTCGCGGGCACCTTGGACGGCTTCAAGCCGACCAGGCGTGGCGGCCGGCCGTTTGACGCCCGCCTGACCGAGATGGTGATGCGCGATCCCCGCGTGCAGACCCGGCTGACGGAGCCGCACGCGATTACCCCCTTCACCGTGTCGGAGTTGCTGGAGCAGACCCAGAAAAAACTTTTTGACACGGTGAACGATTCCCTGATCTACGTGGACAAGGACAACGTGTCCGGCATCGAGGATGGCACGTTCGAGCATCCGTTCAGCACGATCGGCAAGGCAATAGCCGCAGCGGGCGGCAACCTGAACACCGTATACGTGTGGGATTCCGCGAAGGCGTACAAAGAGACGGTCGTGATCGATGTCGATGGATTGTCGCTGATCGGCTCGGGCACGGGCCTTGAAGCCAACGGCGGCTATCGGTTCGCGTCCGGGGTCTATCCGCTTTTGGAGGGGCCCGCGCTGGCCGATCTGCTTCCCAAGGGCACGACGTCGGTCAAGATTCCGTATGCGACGGTTAATGTCCAGGCGGATGACGTGCTGATTTCCGGCCTTTCGTTCTGGGGTGACTTGCCGAATGAGGTGTTGCGGATGCTGCGCCGCGATCTCAGCGGTCAGGGGTTGTTCGCATCGAAAGACATCGATCCGATTGAAATACTGCTCAACGCCGGAGTCCAGTTGTCGGCCATCATGGGCTGGGACGCCAACAACCTGACGGTGGCCGGGAACGTGTTTCGCGGCAAATCGATCGGGGTTCTGAACATTGCCGCGCCGCTTGAACTGGCGACAATCACGAGCAGCGGGAAGATCCTCCCGCCGCCGATGGATAAGCATACGGAGCACAACCTGATCGTGGCGGAGAACCGGTTCGAGGAAAACGCCATCGGCGTTCTGTCCGTGGGCCTTGGTTACGGTTTCCCGGCCGCGGGTCTCAACGACACCAAGACGGCGAAAAGGGAACTGGACGATTTTCCGAAGATTCCCGCGAACGTGTCGATCATCGGAAACACGTTCCAGGACAACCTGCTCGGCGTGGGCGTGGCCCAGATCGGCGGCGGCCTGAACGTGGTGCTGGCGGACAACTCGTTCAACAATGACAAACTGCCGGTTGGCGTGGCGGCCCTGATCGGGAATTACGACGGCCCGATGAATGCGGCCGTGATCGGCAACACGGTCAGGGGCAACCACACGGTGGGCATGGGCATCCTGCAGGAATACGGCGCCCTGAACGCCGTGATCGCCGACAACGACTTCGAGGGCTGCCAGTTGACGGCGCTCGCGATCGAGGCCAATGCGGTCTGGGCGGCAGATCAACTGTTCAAAAGAGCCCCCTCCGAATCGAAAGAGCCGGGCGATGTGAACCTCCTGCTGAGCGGCAACCGGTTCGCGGGAACCGGCCGGGATATCCCGATCCCGGATTGGCTCACCCTCGATTCCCCGTCCAAGCGGGAGGACGTGTTGAAGACGCCGGACGTGCCCGCGGTTCTGTTCGCCCTGGTGGGCAACAACATCAATGTCGAAGTGAGTGACTGCGTGTTTGACGACAACCGCGGCGGCGCCCTGGTGGGTCTCGCCTATGCCGAGAAATCGGTGAATTTCGCCGTCAACCGCGTGACGGGAAAGAATAACGGCACGATTTTCGGGGACTCCGAATGGATTGACGATATTCCGCCCGACTGGGATATGGACGACGAGTTTCCCACGCTCGGCAGTCCGTTTGACTATTCGTTCCTGATGGGCGGCGATCCAGGTATCGGAAAAGGCGTCGGTTCCGCGACGGTGACGGCCAGTGCGTTCGAAAATTCAGGAAAGATCGGCGCGTTCATCGGCGATCTGGACCCCCTGATCGACGACATCCTCAATTGGCGCAATTGAGCGCGCCACGTGGAAACGCGTATATCGTCGTCCGGGACAATGCGATCCGGTTGACGCTCCGCGCGCGTCTTTACCGTTTTTCCGTTTGGGCGGCGATATCGCGGGCGTTGAGTTTGCACATGGCCATGATGGCGGCGTGATCGGCCTGCGTTTGGGGCAGGCCTTTGAGCTTGGCGCCCGCGATCCGCCCGGCGAGTTCAAGGGAGATGCTGAGCGCCTTGGCGCAGTCGCGAATGAAGCGCCGCCGGCATCCGATGGGGTCCTCCGGATCGCCTTCCGTGCGGAGCATGTGGCAATCGTATTCCACCACGCCCTTCCAGCCGGTTTGCTGGAGCGCCCAGAACATCTGCGCCGTTTCCTTGAGCCCTTCCGGGCCGGTCAGGGGCGGGAAGTCGTTGTCGAACTGCGCCTTGATCTGGCTGCCGAAGTGAAGGAACGAGAGCTTGCCGCAGGAGACGAGGTAACCGAGCGTGAGCACGCTGTTCATGAGCGCCATGCTCTCGTGCTGGAGCAGTTCCGGATTGACGCCCCAGAAGTCGGGGTTTTTGAGCCGTGTGGCGATGAATCCGACCGCGTGCCCGGCGGTGGGGAGGAACATGTGGCCGCGCGGCTCGTTGGGCTTGGGTTCGATCGAGCAGCCCTTGTAATTCGTGAAGCGGTTGGCCTTGATGTAGTCATGGGCGCCGTTCAATCCCTCGGCCAGCCAGTCGTAGACATGGGCCCAATCCACGGTCACCGGCACCTCGAAACCGTCCCGGGCGACCCAGTAGGTGAAATAGCGGGCGCCGAGCGCGCGGCCGATACGGATGGCGCGATGCGCCTTGCGGCAGGCCATGGCGCGAATTTTACGGTCGGGATTGGTCAGCCCGCCGTTGCGGAACATGACGTGGCTGTGGAGCGAGCAGGCGGCGGTGTTGACCTGGAGTCCGGCATCGTCGAGGATGGCCTTGATCTGGCGCAGTGTCCGGGCCGCCGGGCTGGCGCGGTCCTGATCGTCCTCCGGGCGGGCGGGATCCCAGGGGATCAGGTCGTCGTCATGGAAACTGGTGGCCTCGATCAGGCGATCGGCCGCGGCTTCCGCCAGGAGTCGGGCCACGTCGAGGGAGTCGATCTTGGGCAACACGGGACCGCCGAACGGATCGCCGAGGGGGTTTCCCACACACCAGAAGGGCATGGAGCGAAGGGTGCAGGGGCCGACGTTGAAGGCTTTCAGGGACATGATGGGCCTCGTGTTAATCGAGCATGATGGTTTCTTTGTAGGAGGGGACATGGGTTTTCCAGCCCAGTTTCGCCTGGACGTATCGGGAAAAAGCCTCGGCGGTTTCCGCTTCGCCGTGGACCGCGAAGAGCAGGCGCGGGGGGGCTTGCAGGGAGGACAGCCATTGAACCAGTTCGGTGCGGTCGGCGTGCGCGGACATGCCGCTCACCGTTTCGATCCGCGCCTTGACCGGAACGATGGCGCCGAAGAGCCGGACTTCCTTGAGCCCGTTCTGGAGGAGCCGGCCCAGGGTGCCGCGGGCCTGGTAACCGACAAAAAGAACCGTGCTTTCGGGCCGGCCCAGGTTGTTCGCCAGGTGATGCTTGATGCGGCCGGCGGTGCACATGCCGGAACCCGCGATGATGATCGACGTGCCGGCGAGATGATTGATGGCTTTGGATTCGTTCGCGGTGTTCGTCGAGACGAAGCCGGGGAACGCGCAGGGCCGGTCGCCATTGCGCAACCGTGCCCGGGTGTCCGTGTCCATCAGTTCGGGATACTTGCGGAACACCTCCGTGACGCGGATGGCCATCGGGCTGTCCAGGAAGACGCGGGTGGGCGGGATTTTGCGGTCGCGCAACAGCGCGCTGATCCGGTAGAGCAGATCCTGCGAGCGCTCCACGGCGAAACTGGGGATGAGCACGTTGCCGCCCGCCCCGTGCGCCTCGCGAACAACGCGGACCAGCACCTCGTCCACCCCGTTTTCCGGACCGTGCTCCCGATCGCCGTACGTGGATTCGCAGACGACGTAATCCGCCTCGGAGAATTGGGCGGGATCGTTCAGCAGCGGCATATCCGTCCGTCCCACGTCTCCGGAAAAGAGCACGGTGCGCCGGGCCGCTCCCGAGCCGGCCTGCACGCGGATCATGGCGGCCCCGAGAATGTGGCCGGCCTCGAAAAAGGAGGCGGTTATTCCCGGCGCGGGTGAAAAGGGCAACCGGAAATCGACGGGCTCGAACTGGGCCATCGTTTGTTCGACATCCTCCACGGTATAGATCGGCTCGTACGGGTGCGGGGAAACGCGGCCTTCCTTCTGGTGCCTTTTTTTCTTGAAGGCGAGGTCTTCCGCCTGAATCTTGGCGGCATCCTGGAGAACGATTTTCGCGATTTCCGCCGTGGCGACGGTCGCGTAGATTCGGCCGGCAAAGCCTTCCTTGATCAGCTTGGGGAGCAACCCGCAGTGGTCGAGATGGGCATGGGTCAGCAACACGGCGTCCAGGGTTTCGGGCGGGACCGGGAACGGGTCATAGTTGCGGGAGGCCAGGTCGCGTTCCTGCACCATGCCGCAATCGACGAGCACCCGTTTGCCGCCGGCCTCCAGGAGGGTGGAGGAGCCGGTGACGTTGCGGTTCGCGCCGAGAAACGAGAGCGAGAGAGTCATGCCGGAGTTTCCTTGCTGCCAGTTAACGGTAGCGGGCCATGATTTCGGTTTCCGCCTCATTCCAATAGACAGCCGGAGACTTCCGGAAGCCATCCTTTTCGGCTTTGAAATAGGACGCGGTCTGGATCATCTTGTACAAGTCCTCGCGCGATGGAAGGGGCGGGGGCGTTTTGCGCACCTCGACGGCGGCCTGGGGGGTTGCGGGAGCCGGAATTGATTTTTTGGGACGAGCCATTGAACACCTCCTTGCCGAAACCCGGCTTTGCAGTTATTCCATTACAGTCTACACCCTTTCAGAAAAGATGCAACCCCCGCCGAATGGTTTTGAAATCTCGAGCCGTGGCGGGCCGTTGCGCCCGCTTCCGGGCGCCGTTCAGAGCCGATTGCGCTGTTGGCATAAACTGGGAGGCGCGGGAAGGATGGCATGAGGG
>CAZSUH010000127.1:0-7821 GCA_964609905.1 uncultured Verrucomicrobiota bacterium | reverse complement strand
ATTATACTCCCGCCTTCAACCCCAAGGGGGGTCACGATCTACCCGTCCATCCCTAACATTTCGGTGGTGAATCGATGCTTGTAGAGTCGCGCCTCCATCAGTTATAGTTAATCGCTCGAAACGCAGGAGTTCTTCATGAGTCATATCCAAGGCTTGGGCCGTACGGATCTTCCTTTATCGGATGTGGAAGTCGCATCGATTTGCGACAAGGCGTTTTCGTCGTGGGATCTCGACGGCAAGAAGGTGTTGCTGCTCGTGCCGGACCACACCCGCACTTGTCCGTTGCCGCTCATGTTTCGCATGGCCTACAAAAAGCTGGCGCCGCGCGTGAAGTCCCTGGATGTGCTGGTGGCGCTGGGCACCCATCCGCCCATGCCGATGGACCGGATCTACAAACTGGTCGGCATTACGGAAGCGGAGCACAAGAGCAAGTATCCGCGCGCCCAGTTTTTCAATCACGAGTATAGGAACCCCGCGGCCTTGGTGAAGGTCGGGGAGTTGACCAAGGCGCAGGTCAACACGATCACCGAGGGCCGGTTCGAGATGGATGTGGCCATTACCATCAACCGGATGGTGCTGGAGCATGATGTGACCGTCATCATGGGCCCCGTGTTCCCGCACGAGGTGGTGGGCTTTTCGGGCGGCAACAAGTACCTGTTCCCCGGCGTGTCGGGGCAGGAGATCATCGACTTCTTCCACTGGTTGGGCGCGGTGATCACGAACCCCGTCATCATCGGCAACAAGTGGACGCCAGTGCGCAGAACCGTGGACCAGGCGGCCAGGCTGCTGCCGGTGGAGATCAGGGCGCTGTGCATGGTGGTCAAGGGACACGATCTCGCGGGCCTCTATTACGGGACCGCCGAGGAAGCCTGGAGCGCGGCGGCCGACCTGTCGAACAGGATCCACATCCAGTATTACGACAAGCCCTTCAACACCGTGCTCTCCTGTGCGCCGGTCATGTACGACGACTTGTGGACCGGCGGCAAGTGCATGTACAAGATTGAACCCGTGGTGGCGGATGGCGGTAAGGTGATCATCTATGCCCCCCATATCACCCAGGTGTCCGAGACACACGGCAAGCTGATCGAGGAGATCGGCTACCATTGTCTCGATTTCTTCCTGAAACAGTGGGACAAATACAAGCACTACCCGTGGGGCGTCATTGCCCATTCCACGCACGTCAAGGGCATCGGGACTTATGAAAACGGCGTCGAAAAGCCGCGTGTGGAGGTGGTGCTCGCGACTGGGATTCCGGAGGCCGTCTGTCGCAAGATCAACCTCGGTTACTTGGATCCGGCCAAGGTGAACAAGGGCGATTACGAAAATCGCGAGGCCGACGGCGTGTTGTGCGTGCCCAAGGCGGGCGAGATGTTGTTCCGCTGGAAACACGCGCCAAAGAAACTCGGCGGACCGGGGGAAGAAAAGAAATAGGGCCTATGGAGGCTATAGGGCCTATAACAGGAAAGAGGAAGCGATGAGCGTGAAATTGCCGTTTACTGTGGATTTGAGCGGAAAAGTCGCGGCCGTGACCGGCGGCGGCGGGGTGTTGTGCGGTTACATGTCCAAGCTGCTGGCGAAGGCGGGCGCCAAGGTGGCCATCCTCGATCTGCGCAAGGAAGCGGCCGAGGCTGTGGCCGCCGAGATCGTGAAGGACGGCGGTACGGCCATTGGCGTGGCCTGCAACGTGCTGGAACGGCCGAGCATCGAGGCTGCCGCCGCGCTGATCGAAAAGAGCTTCGGCCCGGTCACCATCCTGGTCAATGGGGCGGGCGGCAACCACAAGCTGGCCACCACCACCAGGGAATTCCTGTTCCCCGAGGATCTCAAGCAGAAAGCCGACGGCCAGGTCACCTTCTTCGACCTCGATCCCCAGGGCATCGGGTTTGTGTTCAACCTGAACTTCCTGGGCACCCTGTTGCCCACGCAGGTGTTCGCCAAGCGGATGGCGGAGCTCGGGGGCGGCACGGTGGTCAACATTTCCTCCATGAACGCCTTCACGCCGCTCACCAAGATCCCCGCCTATAGCGCGGCCAAGGCGGCCATCAGCAACTTCACCCAGTGGCTGGCCGTGCACATGTCCAAGGTCCACATCCGCGTCAACGCGATCGCGCCCGGCTTTTTTCTGGCCGACCAGAACCGCGCGCTGATGACCAACGAGGACGGCTCGCTGACCCCGCGCGGGGATCGGATCATCACGCACACGCCGATGAGCCGCTTCGGTTCGCCCGAGGATCTGGGCGGCACGCTGCTGTTCCTCTGTTCGGACGCCGGGTCGGGTTTCGTGAACGGCGCCGTGATTCCGGTGGACGGCGGCTTCAACGCGTTCAGCGGGGTGTAAGCGGAGACGGGGAACGGGGACATTTAACGACTGTGTAACAGAGGAGATTGGAAAATGGCGAAGAAAGCGGATATCGGACTGGTCGGGCTGGCCGTGATGGGCGAGAACCTGATTTTGAATATGGAAAGCAAGGGCTTCACGGTGGCGTGCTTCAACCGCACCGTCAGCAAGGTGGACGATTTCGTGCTCAACGGCCGCGCGAAGGGCAAGAGGATCATCGGTTGCCACAGCATCGAGGAGTTCGCGGGCAGCCTGAAAGCCCCGCGCAAGATCATGCTGATGGTCAAGGCCGGCAAGGCGGTGGACGAGTTCATCGACGCGCTGACGCCGCACCTGGCGAAGGGCGATATCATTATCGACGGCGGCAACACCCATTATCCCGATACGGTCCGCCGCACCCGCGCGCTGGCCGAGAAGGGAATTTTGTTCGTCGGCACGGGCGTGTCCGGCGGCGAGGAAGGCGCGCTGCTCGGCCCGGCCATCATGCCCGGCGGCAATCCCGCGGCGTGGAAGTCGATCGAGCCGATCTTCAAGGCCATCGCGGCCAAGGCGTCCGACGGCGTTCCCTGCTGCACCTGGATCGGCAGCGAGGGGGCCGGCCACTTCGTGAAGATGGTGCATAACGGCATCGAATACGGCGACATGCAGCTCATCTGCGAAGCCTACGACATCATGGCCCGGGGCCTCGGCATGAGCGCGGCGGAGATGCACAAGGTTTTTGCCGACTGGAACAAGGGCGTGCTGGATTCCTACCTGATCGAGATCACCCGCGACATTCTCGCCCGCACGGACGAGGAGACGGGCAAGCCGACGGTGGACATCATCCTCGACACGGCCGGGCAGAAGGGCACGGGCAAGTGGACGAGCCAGGCGGGGCTGGACCTGGGTATCGGCATTCCGCAGATCGCGGAGGCCGTGTTCGCCCGCTGCCTGTCGGCGATCAAGGAGGAGCGCGTGGCGGCGTCCAGGAAACTGGCGGGGCCGGAGACCAAGTTCAAGGGCGACAAGAAAAAGTTCATCCTTCAATTGCGCGATGCCCTCTACGCCGCCAAGATCTGCTCCTATGCGCAGGGCTACCAGCTCATGCGCGCGGCATCGGCCGAATACAAGTGGAGCCTCAAGTATGGCGAGATTGCCATGATCTGGCGCGGCGGCTGCATCATCCGCGCGCGGTTCCTGGGCAAGATCAAGGACGCCTTCGGGAAGAACCCCGATCTGGCCAACCTGCTGCTCGATCCCTATTTCAGGAAAGTCGTCGCCAACGCGCAGGACGCGTGGCGGAACGTCATCAAGACGGCGATCAGCCTGGGCATCCCGGTGCCGGCCATGGGCACGGCGCTGAACTACTACGATTCCTACCGCTCGGCGCGGCTGCCCGCGAACCTGCTGCAGGCCCAGCGCGATTACTTCGGCGCCCACACGTTCGAGCGCGTGGACAAGCCCCGCGGCCAGTTCTTCCACGTGGACTGGACGGGGCACGGCGGCAAGACCACGGCCAATACCTATACGGCGTAGGCTGGAAACAAGACACGGACAAACACGGACGCAAGACCGGCACGGGGCAACCCGGGCCGGTCTATTTGTTTTAAACCAGCCGGAACGAACGCGCCGCCTTTTCCGGCGACTGCCCGTCGTTGATCACGGCGTTCAATGCTTCGATCAGCCGATCGGGGTGCTTGGACATGAAGATGTTGCGGCCGAAAATGATGCCCCGCGCTCCGGCATTGACCGAAGCCGCCGCTTTCTTGAGCACCTCGAGATCGGTATTCAGCTTGTCGGCGCCGATCGTGAAAACAGGGACAGGCGTGTTGGCGATGACTTCGGGGAACCGCTTGCCCGTATAGAAGGTCTTGATCAGGTCGGCGCCCAACTCGGCCATGATGCGGGAGATGCGGCGGACTTTCTCGTGCATCTGGTCGGCGGTGATCTCCGCATGCTCCACCACGTAGCATTCGCCGATCAGCGGGATGCCCAGCGCTTCCTTCTGGCGCACGACTTCCGCGAAGATCTCGACGTTCCGCGTTTCGCGCTTGCGGTCGTTGTTTTCCTCGAGGAAAAGCGAGCAGATCACGGCGCCGGCGCCGGCGCGCACGGCTTCCGCCACGGTGGTGGCGATGGTCGTCTCGCCTTCCCGGTATTCGAGCGGGTAGTAGAAGGAGGCGGACCAGTTGATCCGCACCACGGGGACGGGCGAGCCCGGCGCCTCAAAATGCGTCCAGTTGCGTTCCAGCATGAGCCGCGGCAGGAGCATGGCGTCTACGGTCCGGCAATTCGTCAGCGCCTTGCCGATTTTTTCCAGCCCGACCTGGTAGCCATATTCCGTGACGTGGTCCACGGCCGAAATCACGAGATTCTTTTTTCCATTGAACAGGCGCGCGAGGCGCAGGTTGATTCCCGAACTCATGTCGAACTCCTTGTCGCGTTCCGATCGATTACCGCCACTCGATTTCGATGCCGCCCCCAACGGTGGTTTTGGCATCCTGCACGCCCTTGCAGGCGCGGTCCACCGGCACGGCGCAAATCGTGAATGACGTTTCGACGGTGGACAGGGCGGGCAGCCAGCGGAACGTCTTCTGACCCTGGAACGTGCCGCGGTCCACGGCCTTGCGCAGCCCCTCGGGGAACGGCGTGTTGGAAAACTCCATGCCGCGGGTGATGCTCGTGCCGTTCCAGGGCGGCGAAGTCCGCGCCCGGTATTCCTCCCAGTTCCCGACCCAGGGGTAATCCTCGCGCGGCCACAGGTAGACCACGGCCAGGCCGAGTTTCGGATTGACCGCGCTGAACCAGGCTTCCCGGCGCTTCGTGTCGATCAACTGGGTGGAAAAATCGCTGGTGCCTTTGGCCAGTGTGCGCAGGTCCACTTTCTTTCCCTTGGCGCCGGGCGCCAGGGGCCAGGTGAAAGCGGCATCCGGCTTCATCCGCATGGGTTTTCCGAACGGGCCGGGGAAGGTGTGGGCCTTGACGGCCGGCATGTCGAACAGCGTGACGGCCGCCTCGACGAAGGGCGGACCGAAGGTGACGTGTTCGCAGAAGGTGAACGGCATGTCGCGCCGGGCCAGGCTGGTGATCCGGTTGCGCACGCGGACGATCGGCTCGCCGGCGTCCATGCGGAACTCGCGCACGAACCGCATCTGGGCGATCGGCAGATCGCAACCCACGGCGCAGAACAGACGCTTGGCGGTCACGCGCTTTTGAAGCAGTTTCCAACGGGCAATGGGCGCCTCGCCGTGACCGCCGAGTCCGGCCTTGGCCTCCTCGTCGGACGGGTCGCCGAAGGAACCCAGGCAGGGATTGTGGCCCAGGATGGCGGCCAGCAGTTTGGCCGCATACCGGGGCTTGTCGCTTTTCTGGTAGGCCCAGGGTTCGAGGCTCTTCCAGACGGGCGTCCAATAGGGATTTACCTTGGGCCGCTGCGCCAGTTTGAGCGAAGCCAGGTGGCCGCCGCCCTTGGCGACGCCCAGCGCCAGCGCGCCGTTGTCGAGTTCCCACATCGTCCGGCTTTTCCGCGTTGTGTTCGAGATGCGCATGATTCGTTCCTTTCTACCTCAGCCACGTGGGCCCCTTCACCGTCATGCCGGCCGGAATCCGCATTTTCAACTCATCCGGATCGGATGCGTAACGGGGATCGATTTCAATGGGGAAGGCGGGGTCGCCCGGCGCGGTGCGCGGCACGGCCACTCCGCAGGCTTCCAGCCAGAGGGCGAACTTGCGGGAAATGTCGAGCCGGCAGGTGGCGGGCGAATCGGAGCCGTCGGCATTTTTAACGGGCGAGAACTCGTCGGCCCGGTCGAATTCCAGGGCCACGGCCCGTTCGGCCAGGGGCAGGGCGTCGAAGATGAATTTTTCGAACTTGAAGGCGTTCGGTTGGTCGGGCGCGACCACGCGGGCGCCGTCGAAAAACGGCACTTTTTTATGCGCCGTGTGGAGCGGCAACCCGGCCTCGGCGGTGCGCTCGAGGAAGTCGAGCGAGAAGGCATGGATGGCCACGCTGCCGAACTTGAAATGCAGTTCGCCGATCCGGTTCCGAGCCTCTTTCTGGTCAGGCGTCAGTTCGGTGTATTCCACGATCATCAGGCCGGCCGATCCGTGGCGGGCGATCACGCCGAGCCCTTCGCCGGGATCGCGCTTGGCGCAGACTTTCAGGGAGAACTGGGCCTGGCGCTCGCGATGCAGGCCGATGAAGACGGGGTCGGCAATCTCGACGAGGGGATTGTCCACCTGGAAATAGAAGAGCGTGTCGAGCCCGCGCCGGCGCATATCGTGGAGCATGCCGGTGCGTTGGAGGGCCTGGAGCAGGCCGCCGTGGCCGTCCGGGCCCATGAAGAGCCGGCCGGGCGCTTCCAGGATCAGCCGGCCGTCCGGGAAAAGGGCCGGCAACAGGCCCTGGGAGAAAAACAGGACGCGCTGTTCGGAGAGGCCGAAGAAGGCGTGATCGCTGAAAAACTGACGGGTGGCCGCGTCGTTGGCCGCGCTGGTCATGATGTAGAAGGGGACGTCGGCGCCGTAGCGGCGTTCGAGCGCGGCGATTTTGCGGGCGTGTATTTCAAAGAGCGATGCGCCGGAGAGGGATCCGATGGGGAAGGCGCCCTTGGGGCCGGGGAAACCCAGACGGGTGCCCTGTCCGCCGGCCACGAGAATCACCCCCACCCGTCCGGCGCGGATCGCCTTTACCCCGACCGCGGCGACGGCGGCGCGTTCGGCGCTGGTGAGCGTGACGGGTTGGGCGGGTTTGGGGTCGGCCGCGAGCCGGCCGTCCAGGGGCTCCGCCAGTCGTTTTTTCATGGCGGCCAGGTTGGCGAAATCCAGGGCTTCAAGTTGTTGAAGCAGGATGCCTTGATCGGCGGGAGCCAGGCCGCTCCAGCCCGCCATCACGTGTTCCTGGCCGTGTTCGGTCAGGTGGGCGAGTGCCGTTTCATACGTCAGGGACATGGGGGTCCTCTAGGAAAAGCGCGCGGGTTTACGGGTTGAGCATCTTCAAGAGATTCGGAAGCCCCGCGGGGAGGGGTCCGGACTGGCCGTCCCCTTCCGAGTCGTTTTCTTCGGCTTCCATCCGGGCTTCCTGATAACCGGCGGGGATTTCGAACACCGACGCTTCGGGCGTGAGTTCCTTGATTTCGGTGATCTCCATGGAGGTTTTGACGGTCTGGCTCTTGCCCTGATGGTCCGTGGTGGTCTGCACCGCCAGCAGCTTGAGGGGCACGCCCGGCATCTTGTCCATTTCCGCCCGGATCAGTTTGTCGAGCGAATCGTTCATGGTCCTGGGCGCCTGCTTGACCCACTGGCCCAGCGCGGCCGTGTCGATCCGGGTGGTGGCCCAGGCCTCCTCTTCGCGCACAATGGCCGAGGAACTGGCGAAGCCCATCACGTTCATGGACATTCCATAGGAAATGCGGAATTTGTAGTGACGGGTGGGGTAGCCGAGAATCGGCTCGCCGGGTTCATCGAGCAGTTTTTCAATCTTCGGATCGGTGACTTCCATCTTC
>CAZSUH010000126.1:0-7823 GCA_964609905.1 uncultured Verrucomicrobiota bacterium | reverse complement strand
CATTCGACCTGAACGCGTTCGGCGCCGAGCCCGACATGCATCGGATGACCAACCGGGCCATTTCGTTTGTCTACGAACCCGGCTCGACCTTGAAGCCGGTGACGCTGGCCCTGGCGTTAAGCCGGGGGATCGTGACCCCGGAGCGGCAATTCGATTGCGAAAACGGCGCCTGGTTTCATGCGGGCCGGATTCTGCGCGATTACCACCCCTACGGGTACCTGACCGCGGCGGATATCGTCAAAAAATCGAGCAACATCGGTACGGCCAAGATCGCACTCATGTTGGGCAACGACGTGCTCTACAAGGGGATGAGGGCTTTCGGGTTCGGGCAGAAACTCGGTCTTGAACTGCCCAACGAGGAACGCGGCATTCTGCCACGGCCCGAGAACTGGTCCGGCTTGAGCTGCTCCCGGATATCCATCGGGCAAGGGGTGGCGGTGACGGCTCTGCAGATGGCCGCCATGATGAGCGCCCTGGCGAACGACGGTTTTCTGCTGAAACCGACCTTGATTAAAAAGGTGGTGGATCCCGACGGCACGGTGCGGGAGCAGAACGAGCCGGAGGTGCTTGGCCGGCCTCTGGACGCCAAGACCGCCGCCCTGATGCGGTACCTGCTCGCGCGGGTGACCGAACAAGGCGGCACCGGCACGCGGGCCCGGGTGCCGGGGTTCAAGGTGGCGGGGAAGACCGGCACGGCCCAGAAAGCCGTGCCAGGCGGCTACTCCGAGACGGCCTACATGGCCTCGTTTGCGGGCTTTCTGCCCGCCGAAAAACCGGAGATCACCATCGTGACGGTGGTGGAGGAGCCTCAGCCGTACCATACGGGAGGGGTCGTGGCAGCGCCGGTTTTTGCCCGCATCGCGGAACAGACGGTGCGCTATCTGAACCTGGAACCTACGGAGAACCCGGAGGCGGATGACGATCCGGCTTCGCCGTGATAAATGGAACGGACGATTGGACATGAGCATGAAACTGGAAACGCTGATGGCTGCCCTTCCCGGCGCGTCGAGCCGGGGGACCGTCAATCGGGAGATCGCGGGCGTGGCGTGCGACTCCCGGCGGGTCGGGCCGGGTTTTCTGTTCGTGGCGATACCCGGCTCCGCCCGCGACGGCGCCGCGTTCGCGGCGGATGCCGAGGCGCGCGGCGCCGCGGCGGTGGTGACGGAGCAGGCGCTGCCGGCCATCAAGGGGCCGGCCGTGATCCGGGTGCCCAATGCCCGCGAGGCGCTGGCCCGGCTGGCCGCCGCATTTTACGGCCAGCCGGCGTCGCGCCTTCGCCTGATCGGCGTCACCGGCACCAACGGCAAGACGACCGTCAGCTACATGATCCGCGACATCCTGGAAGCCGCAGGCAAGCCCTGCGGGCTGATCGGGACCGTGGAATACCGGCTGGGCGGCCGCGTCATTCCAGCCTCCCGGACCACGCCCGATGCGGTGACCCTGCAGTCGTTTCTGGCCCAGATGGCGCAAAGCGGCTGCGCCTCGGCGGTCATGGAAGTCTCCTCCCACGCCCTCGACCAGGATCGGGTGTGGGGGCTCGATTTTGACGCGGCGGTCTTTACCAATCTGACCCAGGATCACCTGGACTACCACAAAACCATGGAGGCTTATTTCGCGGCCAAAAAAAAGCTGTTCGCCGGGCTGGGGCGCGGCGGCAAACCGGCCGTCGCGGTTCTGAACACGGACGATCCGTATGGCCGGCGCCTGGCCGAATCTCCCGACATCCAGGCGCGCATCGTCACCACCGGCGGCTCGCCCGACGCCGCCGTGAGGGCCAGCCACGTCCGGCTGTCCGCCGCGGGGAGCGTGTTTGCGATCACGACGCCGTGGGGTTCCGCGGAGGCTTCCCTGCGTCTGCTGGGCGGGTTCAACATCGCCAACGCCCTGGCGGCTGTCGGGGTTTGCGGAGCCCTGGGTGTTCCGCTGGCGAACGCGTTGCAGCGGCTTTCCGAGATGCGCGCGGTGCCGGGCCGGCTGGAACAGGTTCCCGGCCGCCGCGGATTCCAGGTGTTTGTCGATTACGCCCATACGGACGACGCCCTGCTGAACGTGCTGCGGACCCTGCGGGAGATCGCGGAAGGCCGCGTGATCGTCGTGTTCGGTTGTGGCGGAAACAGGGACACCGCCAAGCGGCCGAAGATGGGGGCCGTGGTTGCCCGGCTGGCCGATTTCAGCGTGTTGACCTCCGACAATCCCCGCACCGAGAACCCGATGGCCATCTTGGCGCAGATCGAGGCCGGCATGGGCGCGGCGCTGCATGCGGTCGAGCCGGATCGCGCGGCGGCCATCCGGCAGGCCCTCGGGCTGGCGCGGAAGGGGGACATCGTCCTGATCGCCGGCAAGGGACACGAGACGTTTCAGGAATTCGACAACCGGGTGATCCCCTTCGACGACCGGGCAATCGCGAAGGAGCTGCTGGCATGAAACCGGTTTTTCAACCGGCCGATTTGGCGGCCTGGTGCGGCGGTCGCTGGACCTGTCCGCCGACGGCGCCGATCCGCGGCGCCACGAACAGCACGAACCGGGTGGAACCCGGCGACCTGTTTGTGGCGCTGAAGGGGGAGACGGCCGATGGGCACGCGTTTGTAACGAGCGCCTTCCAAAAAGGGGCGGCGGCGGCTCTGGTGCGCCGGGACTGGGACGCGCCGTCGGGCCTGCCGTGTCTGGCGGTGGACGATCCCCTTGCGGCGCTGCAGGCCGTGGCCCGTGTCCACCGGCTGGCGGGCGATTGGACGATTATCGGCGTGACCGGCAGCGCGGGCAAGTCCACGGTCAAGGAGATGACCGCCGCGCTGCTGCAGCGGCGCTGGCCCACGGCCCGGACGCTTGGCAATTATAACAATGCGATCGGGTTGCCGCTCAGCCTGCTGACCCTCGCGCCCGGCTTTCACCGGTTCGGGGTTTTCGAAACGGGCAGCAATCACCCGGGAGAAATCGCCGCGCTGGCCGAGGTGTTGCGGCCGGAGTGGGGAATCGTGACCAACGTGGGGCCGGTTCATGTGGAGCACTTCAAAAGCCTGGAAGGCGTGGCGCGGGAGAAGCGCGTGCTGCTGGAGGCCCTGCCCCGCGACGGCGTGGCCGTGCTCAACCGCGACACCCCCTGTTTCGACCTGCTGGCCGGCGCCGCGCCCCGCCGCCTCCGGACCGCGTCGCTGGGCGCATTCGAGGCCGACCTGGTGGCGGAATCCGTGACCGGCGCGGGGGACGGGCAGCGCGTCCGGATCCGGGAAAAGGACGCGGTTCACGAGGTGCGGCTTTCCCTGCCCGGCCGCCACCATGCGCTCAACGCGATGCTGGCCGCGTTGGTGGCGCGCGAATGGGGATTGAGCTGGGCCGAGATCGACACCGCCCTGGCCGGGTTTGAGCCCCTGGCGATGCGCTGGCAGGTGGTCGAGGCGAACGGCATTCGGGTGATCAACGACGCGTACAACGCCAATCCGCTGAACATGGCCGCGGCGTTGCAGACCTTCCGTGAGATGGCCTGCCCGGGCCGCAAGTGGCTGGTTCTGGGGGAGATGCGGGAGCTGGGCGAGAGGGGGGCCGCGCTTCATGCCGAGGTGGGTCGAACCGTGGCGGAAGGCGGAGTCTGGGCGGGATTGGTGGCGGTGGGCGGGCTGACCGCCCCGCTGGTCGAGGCCGCCCGTGCGGCCGGTTTCCCGGCGGACCGGATTGTGTGCGTACCCGACGCCGCTGCCGCGGTTCCTGCACTCCGGGAGCGGCTCAAGAAGGGCGACGCCGTGCTGCTCAAGGCATCGCGCGGCGTCGGGCTGGAACGGGTGGCGCAGGGCCTGGGCGCGGGGGAAAAGACGGGAGGCCATTAGACCGTGACGGGCTTGGACCAGATGACGCGGGCGTGGGTGCTGGGGCTTGGCGCGAGCGGCCTGGCCGCGGCGCGGTTGCTGCGCGAGCGGGGGATCGCCGTCGCGGCCGTGGACGCGAAAGCGCCGGATCCGGCGGTTCGGGAGCGATTGGATGCCCTGGGCGCCGAGTGCCTGGCCCCGTTTACGGGGCAATTCGAAGGGACGGCGGATCTGGCGGTCGCGAGTCCCGGCATCCGGGCGGACGGCCCGTGGATTCGAGGCTTGCGCGCGCGAGGCGTGCCCGTCCTCTCCGAGGTGGAAATCGGCTGGATGTGCCGGGGCCGCGCGCGCGTGCTGGCGGTGACCGGATCCAACGGCAAAAGCACGCTGGCCAAACTCTGCGCCGACACGCTGCTCCGGGCGGGGCTCCGGGCCGTGCCGGCGGGCAATTACGGACTGCCGGTGTGCGAGGCGGTGCGGCAGGGGGCGTGGGACTGGCTGGTAATCGAAGTCAGCACGTTTCAGTTGGAAACCATGGAGGCCTTTCGCCCGGAGGTCGGCATCCTGTTGAATCTGTACCCGAATCACCTGGATCGGCACGGCACGTTGGAGGCGTATGCGGGGCTCAAGGCTCGGCTCTTTTCCCGCATGCGGGCGGGCGACACGGCGTTGATCCACGAAGACGCGGATCACTGGCTCCCGCCTCCCGGGGCGGGGCGTGAGCGCCGCCGCCTCTTTGGCCTGACCGGGCGGGCGGCCTACCGGTATGGGGCGGGCGCGGTGGGCGGGCCGGGTGGCGGCGCCGGGGTGTCCGTGCGCGGCACCCCTTTCGATAACGACATTCTGGGCGTGACGGCGGCGGCGGCGGCCGGCGCCATGGACGCCGTCGGCGTGCCCGCCGCCACGCTGGAAGCCGCCATCGCCGCGTTCGAGATGCTGCCGCATCGGATGCAGCGCGTTGGGCGGATTGGCGGCGTGGATTTCGTCAACGACTCCAAGGCGACCAATCTCGCGGCCCTGGCGGCGGCGCTCCGGATGACGGCCGGACCGGTCCGGTTGATTGCCGGCGGCATTCTCAAGGAAACCGATCTGAACTCGATCAAAGATTTGCTGGTCAAAAAATGCAAAAAGATATATGGTATCGGCAAGTCATCCTCTACTCTCCAAAAACAATGGGGAGAGTGGGTGCCCTTCGAGGACTGCCGGGTGTTGGCGGAAGCGGTGAGAAAAGCCTGGCGGGAAGCGATGGAAGGGGAGACCGTGTTGCTTTCGACGGGTTGTGCCAGTTTCGATCAATTCAACAGCTACGAGGATAGAGGAGCGCAGTTTACATGCATCGTCAAGGAGTTGGAAACGGAGAAGGAAAGGCTATGAAAACCCCAGTCGTGATCGGAGTCGTTGTCGCCGTGCATTGTGTCGCGCTAGGGACACTGCTGCTGACACCGGGATGCGGAACGCCTCGAGCCGGCGGAAAAACGGTCGATTTCCAGACCAAGCCGGTTCCGGCCGTCCTGCCGGCCGCTTCCACGCGGGACGTCATGCCGAAACAAGTGGCCAAACCGAGGCCGAAGCCTTTCGTGGAGGTGGACGATTTTGACGATGAAGAGTTCAAGCCTGCTACGGCGGCGACCAAGAAGCCGGTGGTGAAGCCCGCTGCACCCGCCTCCAAGAACTATACGGTCAAGAAGGGCGATTCGCTGGGTCACATTGCGCAGTGGCTCAAAATCAGAGTGAGCGAAATCCGGGAATTGAATCCGTCGATCAAGAATACCGACAAGATCCGGGAAGGGCAGGTTTTGAAATTGCCGGCCTTTGTGAACCTGGAAGCGGGGAAGCCCAAACGGTTGACGGCCCGGCCGAAACACCCGGTCACCCCGGCAGCCGTGGCGTTGCCGGTTGCAGCCGGCGGTTCGGCCTCGGTTCTATCGGGCGGCGAATACGTGGTGGTGTCCGGCGATTATCCTGGAAAGATCGCCCAAAAACTCGGTGTGAAGCTGGACGATTTGATGAAGGCCAACAAGATCACGGACCCCAAGAAACTGAAAATCGGCCAGAAGCTGGTGATTCCGGGCGTCGCCGCCGCGCCCGCGGCGCCGGTCGACGTGCCTCTGGTGCCGGTCGAACCGACTCCGATTGCGCCGTTGAGCCCGCTGGATGCCGTTGCTCCGGCGACGCCGGGGATGACTCCGGCCGCGCCCGCCGCGGCTCCGGGCGCCATCACGGAACCGGAAGGCGAGCTGAAGCCGCTCGTTCCGGTCGCGGCGCCTGCGGTTCCAGACGGCCTGAAACCCCTGACGCCGGCAAGCGCTTCCGCCCCGTCGGCGGCGCCGGGCTTGAGGAACGCGACGATGCAGAAGCATATCGTGGCGCCGGGCGAGACGCTGAAGGACATCGCGATGCTGTATACGGTGACCGTGGCCGATCTGATGAAAGCGAACGGGATGACCGGCGAGGCCGTGACGCTCGGGCAGTCGCTGACGATTCCGGCGCCGTAAGCGAGCCATGCGCAATGCCGGGAAAGCCCTGGTCGTCACGGTCATCCTCCTGTTGACGATCGGATTCCTGTTGCTGGCCAGCGCCAGCAGCGTCAAGGGAATGGATGAGGCCGGCGATCCATACTATTACGTTAAAAAACAGTTGTTCTGGCTGTTTCTGGGCGGTTTGGGGGCATTCGGCGCCGCCCTGTTCGACTATCACTGGTTGCACCGGGTCAAGCTGAACCTGGCGCTGATCGGCGTCACGGCGCTGATGCTGACGCTGGTTTTCGTTCCCGGAATCGGGAAGTGCATCAAGGGCAGCCATCGGTGGCTGCAGGTCGGGGGCGTGAGCATTCAGCCGTCCGAATTCGCCAAGCTTACCCTGGTGGTCATGCTGTCCGCGTGGATGACGCTCAAGGGACGGTTTGCGTCGAACATCAAGCAGGGTTTGCTCATCCCCCTGCTGGCCTTGGGGGGCATGCTGGGCCTGATTTTTCTCGAACCCGATTACGGCACCACGTTTCTGCTGGCCGCGGTGGGGGCCGGCATCATGTTCATGGGCGGCACACGGCCGTCCCACCTGGTGGCATCCGGGTTTTTGGGGTTGTTGCTGGCCGCGCTGGCCATCATGCACAACCCGATCCGGATGAAACGGATATTGGCGTTTCTCCTTCGCGAAACGTATCCGGACGCCGCCTACCAGTTGACGCAGTCCGAGACGGCCTTTGCGCTGGGCGGCATCTGGGGCGAGGGGTATCTGAAAAGCATGCAAAAGCTTTATTTTCTGCCGGAGGCGCACAACGATTTCATCTTCGCCATTCTTGGCGAGGAGATGGGGTTGATCGCCACGCTGGCGGTGGTGCTGGCGTTTCTGGCGATTCTGCTTTTCGGCATGGACATCAGCCGCCGGGCGCCCGACCGCTTCGGTTCCCTGCTGGCCTTCGGCATGACGATGCTCATCGCCCTGGAGGCCATCATCAACATCGGGGTGGTGACCGGTTGCCTGCCGACCAAGGGGTTGGCCCTGCCCTTCATGAGCGCGGGGGGATCCAGCCTGGTCAGTTCCATGATCGCCGTGGGCGTGTTGTTGAACGTGGCCCGGCATATCGACACGGCGGATGAACATGTCAAATCCATCAAAGACCAACCCTTTTGGGAACAACCCGGAGAGATGCCGCATGGACGCCCCGTTCGACAGGCCTGATTGGGATACCTATTTCATGGATATCGCCCACGTCGTGGCGAAGCGCGGCAACTGCCGTCGGCGCCAGGTGGCGGCGGTGATCGTGAAGGATCGCCGGATCATCTCCACGGGGTATAACGGCACGCCGCGGGGGGTGCGAAACTGTTGCGAAGGCGGGTGCAAGCGCTGCGCCGGGAAGGTGCCGTCGGGTGCCGAACTCGGGGAATGCGTCTGTTCCCATGCCGAGGAAAACGCCATCACCCAGGCCGCGTATCACGGCATTGCGGTGCGCGACGCCGTGCTCTATTCCACGCTGAGCCCCTGCCTGATCTGCGCCAAGATGATCATCAACGCCGGCATCCG
>CAZSUH010000125.1:0-7836 GCA_964609905.1 uncultured Verrucomicrobiota bacterium | reverse complement strand
GCGGGTGGTGGCGGACGGGCCGATCCGCGAGGTGCTGAACGACGAGCCGCTCATGTTGGCCCATGGCCTGGAGCGGCCGCACAGCCTGCGGCACCTGCATCCGCATTGACGGCGTAGCTGTGGGGCTGGATCGGCAGGGGGCTGAGCTGAGCGCCCGTCTGTTTTGTGGGAGCGTCACCTCGTGGCGTTTGAAATGAAACTTGACGAAAAGTCCGCATGAGACTACAGTAGTTACATGATCACGACTCTTCGGAATGGGAAAGCGAAACTCAGCGCCTTGGTGGAAATGGCGGCGCGGGGCGAAGAGGTCGTCATTACGGTTCGCGGCCAACCGAAGGCGCGGCTATGCCCGGTGGCTCCGCCTTCCGCCCATCCCAAGCGCGGGCGCGAAGCGTGGGCGCGGAGCCTTTGCGAAGCTCGCGCGGCCTATTCCGTGGGCACGCGCGATTCCGGCAAGGCCATTCTGGACGATCTCCGGGGGGATCGGGCGTGATTTACTGGGACACTTCCTGCGTCATCAAGCTCTACACGGCGGAAAGCGATTCCCGGCAATGGCAACAGGCTGCGCTTGAAGCGGACGAGCAGATCGTTTCGAGTGTCCTTCTGGAAACGGAGCTGGCCTATGCATTCGAGCAGAAGGAATTCCGCGGTGAAATCAAGGCAACCGGCGCGAAAGTCTTATGGCGCCTTTTTCTCCGCGACGTGAAAGATGGCCGTTTCGTTCTGTACCCGGTCGGACGCGATGTCCTGACGATGGCGGCCGGCATTGCGGAGTCCTGTTATCACGCCTCGCCGCCCATTCCGCTTCGAACGTTCGACGGCTTGCATCTTGCGACCGTCCGGTTGCTCAAGTGCCGCGCGATCGCGACCGCGGACAGCCGGATGAAAACCGCTGCCGCCGTACTGAATATTCCCCTGCTTCGACCGACCGATTAGAGGAGACGCACCCATGAACGCCCACGACGATTCCGCCCGTTCCGATCGGCGGATTCGGACGGAACGATCGTGCCCATGGTTTGTCAAGCTGGACGAGGAGCGGCTGATGCGCTAGTATGCGGCTTTTCGTCAGGAGGTCGACTGGGCGCACACGCAAGGAAGCAGGGCGCGCGCGGGCGCCGCGGGCATGGCGTTCTCAAATTCGGGACGCGGCGGGCGTCAGAAGCAAGGAGCGGGCATGAAAAAGGCATTGGCGGTATGGGGCGGCTGGGATGGGCACGAGCCGAAGCAGACCGTGGAGATCGCGGTCGCGCTGCTGCGCCAGGCCGGCTTCGAGGTGGACGTTCAGGACAACATGAGCGTCTACGCGGACGCCGCCCGGATGAAGGCGTTGAGCCTCGTGGTGCCGTGCTGGACCATGGGCCGGATTACGCCCGAGCAGGAGAAGGGGCTTTTGGAGGCGGTCGCTTCCGGCGTGGGGCTGGCCGGCTGGCATGGCGGCCTGGGCGACGCGTTCCGTTCGAACACGGAGTACCAGTTCATGACCGGCGGCCAGTGGGTGGCGCATCCGGGCGGCATCGTCGACTACACGGTCAACATCGTCAATCATGAGGATCCGATCACGCAGGGGCTCAAGGATTTCAAAATGAAGTCCGAGCAGTATTACATGCACACGGATCCGGGCAACCAGGTGCTGGCGACCACGACCTTCTCGGATCCATATGGCGCCCCGTGGATCAAGGGGACGGTGATGCCGGTGGTCTGGAAGCGGATGTGGGGGAAGGGGCGGGTTTTCTACAGCTCGCTCGGCCACGTGGCGAAGGATTTTGACGTGCCGGAAGTGAGGGAACTTCTCCGGCGCGGCATGTTGTGGGCGGCACGGTAAATCAAAAAATTCGAAGGAGACCAGGATCGATATGAAACGGTACAAGAACGCGGGCGCGATCAAGGTCGGTACGATCGGGTATGGCGGAGCCTTCAACATGGGCCGGCAGCATCTGAACGAGATGAAACGGGCGGGCATGACCCCCACGGCGGTGTGCGATCCGGATCTCGCGCGGCTCGAGGCGGCGAAGCGGGATTTCCCGGGCATCGAGACGTATGCCTCGGTGGGCACGATGCTGAAGCAATCGGACGTGGCGCTGCTGGCCATCATCACGCCGCACAATACCCACGCGAAGCTGGCGCTCCAGTGCCTGAAGGCCGGACGCCACGTGATATGCGAGAAACCGCTGGCCATCACGACGAAGGAATGCGACGCCATGATCGCCGCGGCGAAGAAGAGCGGGGTCATGCTCTCCACCTACCACAACCGCCACTGGGACGGCTGTATTCTCGAAGCCGTCAAGCGGATCCGGTCGGGCGCGATCGGCGAAGTGGTGCGGATTGAGGCGCACATGAGCGGCTGGGGAAAGCCCGGCGACTGGTGGCGCACGAGCAAGTCGATCTCCGGCGGCATCCTCTATGACTGGGGCGTCCATCTGCTCGAATACACGCTGCAGATCATGAATGCGGAGATCACGGAGGTGTCCGGTTTCAGCAAGCGCGGTTTCTGGGCCGACCAAACCCCGTACAAGAAGGACACGAACGAGGACGAGGCCTTTGCGGTCGTCCGGTACGGCAATGGCGGCTGGTCCACGCTTCTGAGTTCCTCCATCGATGCCAAGCCCAAGCCGGGTTGGCTGGAAATCACGGGCACCCGGGGCACGTACACGATGGACTATGAGACGTTCGAGATCATCGCGCCCCCCGATCAAAACGGTGTGAACGTGATCCTGAAGGGCCGGAATCAGCCCTCCGAGGGCTGGAAACTCTACCAGAACGTGGCCGACCACCTGGCCCAGGGCGAAGCGCTGGTCATTTCGGCCGAGTGGGCGCGCCGGCCGATTCATATTCTCGATCTGGCCGACCAGAGCGCGAAAAAAGGGATGTCCCTGAAAGCGAAGTATCACTGATATGAAAAAAACGATCCTGTCGGCATGGTTGGCGATTGCGGCGGGCGCGGTGTTCGCGGGCGGCTTCACGCCGTCCGTGGCGCCGGCCTCGGCTCTTTGGGTCTGCCATCTGGACGTGGCCGGGCTGAAGACCTCCGCGGTCGGAAAGGCGCTTTGGGCCGATCCGCGGGTCGCGGGCTCCCCCCATCTGGCGGACATCAAGGCGCGATTTGGCCTGGATCCGCTTCAGGACGTGCGGGGAATGACCCTGTACACGGCAAGCACGGGCCGGCTGGATGCGGTGGCGGTGTTCGAGGTGGACGCCGACGCGGCCAGGAAACTCGCCGCATCGCGCGAGCAGGCGGGAATGACGGCGGAACCGTACGGCGCTCACACGATCGTCAGGCGTTCGGCGGGCGAAGGCGTGCCGTTCCATGCCGTAACGGCCAACGGCCGGATTGTCGCGGCGCTTTCGCTGGAGCGCGTGAAGCAGGGGCTGGATGTGCTGGACGGCAAGGCGCCCGCCATGGGATCGGCGGTTTTTTCCGCGCTGGCGGATCGGAACGGGGGAGACGGCGCGATTGTGGTGGTGGCTGGCAGTTCCTTCGGGAACGACATGCAGGGCATGTTCCCGCAGTTGTCGCTGCTCAAGCAGGCGAACAGTCTATGCCTGACGCTGGGCGAACGGGATGGGCAGGTGAAGGCGGCGCTAAGCGTCTGCGCGGAGGCGGAGGCCGAAGCGGAGCGGATGCAAAATGCGCTACTGGGGCTGGTCGAGATTGGCCGCGCCATGGCCGCGAACGAGGGGAAGGCGGATTTCCTTCGAACGGTCGCCGTCACGCGGGCTGGCGGGACGGTGCGCGCCTCCGGCGAGTGGGGAACGGACGAGGTGTTGAAAGCTGCGGGCGTGGCCCCGAGAGCCGTTCCGGATTCCGGTTCAATCGCCCCGCGTTAGCTCCAGAACGCGCGCCAGGCGGCCGGGCGGCAGGCGGTACAGGCTGCCTTCGCCTTCGTAAAAGCCGTGCGACTCGATCAGGTGAATCTGCAGATCCGTGAACATGAGCTCGTCCTGTATTTTCCGGTTCCGCAGGACGCAGAACGTTTTGTCGAACAGGCCGGCATGACCGAAGGGGCAGGGGAGACGGCCGCGCACGCCGTCCACCCGCGCCTCGAAATGGGGTGCCACGTCCACGGCGATGCCCAACCCTTTTTCCCCCGCTTCGCGGAACTCCCGCAACCGGGCCGCGATGGCCTGGTGTGTCAGGCCCAGGCGCGCCACGGCCGCCTCGTCGTCGGCGAGGATATCCGCCAGCTGGCGCGTGTCCGTGCCGAGGAAGCCGGACTGGGTAATGGCGCCGGGCCGCATGGCCGCCTGGATACGGTTCATTTCCGGGCTTTGTTTCATGGCAGGCTCCTCATGAGAACTTGTCGAAGTAGATCCGCTCCTGGGGCAGGCCCTTTTCGCGCAACACTTTGATGCAGGCGTCGATCAGGAACGGGCTTCCGCACAGGTAGGCCTCCGCCTCGCGGGCGTCCGCCACATGGCGGGCCACCACTTCCGTGATCAGTCCGGTCTCACCCGTCCACGAGTCGTCGGGCGCCGGGCCGGACAGGGCGGGAATGAAGGTGAAGTTCGGCAGGCGCGACTCCAGTTCTTTCATGTCATCGAGCACGAACAGGTCGCGTTTCGCGCGGGCGCCGAAGAAATACCGCACCTTGCGCGGGTTCTTTTTTTCCGCCATGTCCAGGAGGATGGCCTTGATGGGCGCCATGCCGGAGCCGCCGGCGATGCAGAGGATTTCGCGGTCGGAGTCGCGCAGAAAAAAATCGCCATAGGGGCCGTTGACGGTGACTTTCTCGCCCGGCTTCAGGTGCCGGTGGACGTAGGTGGTGCAGATGCCGTTGGGCACATACCGGATCTCGAGTTCGATTTCCCCGGTTGAGGAGGGCGCCGACGACACGGAGTAGGCGCGGTAGACGGGCTCGTCGGTCAGTTCGTAGGGGGGCACCTCGAATTGGATGAACTGACCCGCTTTAAAGGAGATGGACGCGGGTTCGGCGAGTTTCAGCCGCACCTCCTTGATGTCGTGGGTCAGGTCGCGCAGGGAGGCGACGACCGTTTCGTATTGTTTGACGTCGAACAGTTCCTCGGGAATTGCGATGGCGAGGTCGCCCTTGACCTTGACCTGGCAGGACAGCCGCACGTGTTGCGCCTGCTCGTTCGCGCTGAGCCAGGGGATCTCGGTGGCGACCGGATCGCCGGCGCCGGATTCGATTTTCACCTTGCACAAGCCGCAGGAGCCGCGGCCGCCGCAGGCGGAGGGGATGAATATCTTTTCGTCTTTCAGCGTGTTGAGCAGGTTGCGGCCGCCCTGGACCTTGAGGGTCTTGCGGCCGTTGATCGTCACCGAGCACTCGCCGTAATTGGCGATGGTGGCATCGGCCAGGATCATCAGCAGGGCGAGCGCGCCGTTGATGGCGCACATGATCCCCACCCCGATTAAAAAAGCCGTCAGCACCTTTGTCCTCCGCCGTGGTTATGAGGTCATGCCGGTGAAGCCCGTGAAGGCCAGCGCCATGATGCCGGCGATGATCAGGGCGATGCCGGCGCCCTCCAGCCCCCGGGGAAGCCGGTTCCTGGCGATCCGCTGGCGGATGCCCGACATGGCGAGGATGGCCAGCGCCCAGCCGACGCCGCTGCCGAAGCCGTAGGCGGTGGATTGCAGGAAATCGTATTTCCGGATCATCATGAAGAGCGAGGCCCCCAGGATGGCGCAGTTGACGGTGATGAGCGGCAGGAAGATGCCGAGGGCGGCGTAGAGGGCGTCCGAGGTGCGCTCGATGATCATTTCCACGATTTGGGTGAAGGCGGCGATGACGATGATGAAGACGATGTAGCTCAGGTAGTCCACGCCGAGGGGGAGGAGCAGTTTGTAATACACGAGCCAGTTGAGGATGGTCGTGACGGTCATGACGAACACGACCGCGGCGCCGAGGCCCGAAGCCGTCTTGATTTCGCGGGACGCCCCCAGGAAGGAGCACATGCCGAGATATTTGGTCAGCAGGATGTTGTCGGTGAAGACGGCCGCGCTGAACAGGCCGAACCAGATCATGAAATCGCTCACGGCTTTGCCTCCTGCGCTTGCGGTTTGTAGAGGAGCCAGCCCTTGACCACCCACACGAAGATGGCGAGCATGAAAAAGCCGCCGGGCGCCATGACGAGGATCGTCCAGTTCACCCAGCCCGGCCCCAGGACCGGGAAACCCCAGACGGTGCCGGATCCGAGGAGTTCCCGCACAAAGGCAATGATGAGGAGCACGTAGGAATAGGCGAGACCCGACGTGAAGCCGTCGACCAGGGAGAGCCGGGGCGGGTTGGCCAGGGCGAACGCCTCGGCCCGGCCCATGACGATGCAGTTCGTGATGATGAGGCCCACGTAGGGCCCGAGTGTGCGCGAGATGTCCGGTTGATAGGCTTTCAGAAGGATGTCGAAAAAGATCACGTAGGCGGCGATGATCAGGACTTCGGCCATCATCCGGACCCGGGCCGGCATTTGGTTGCGCATGGCCGAAATGGTGACATTCGAAAGGGCGGTGGTGAACACCAGGCCGAGGCACATGATGAGCGTGTTTTTGAGTACGTTGGTCACGGCCAGCGTGGAGCAGATCCCCAGGATCTGGACGAACACCGGGTTGTTTTTCCCCATGTTCTCCCGGAATACCCGCATTTCCCTACTCGGCATGGCCGGCCTCCTTTCCGGGAGTGTCGGAGCCGGATTCGGTCCGGACGGCTCCGTTGACGATGTCGCGCACCGCCTTGGACGTGATCGAGGCGCCGGTGATGGCATCCATGTCGGAGGGTTTCGCCGAGCGGGTCCCTTCCGCGACCAGGGCGAGCGGCGGTTTCTTCCCCCGGAACTGATCCCGGAACCAGGCCTCCTCGATGCGCGCGCCCAGGCCCGGCGTTTCGTTTTGGGCGATAAAGGCGATTCCCGAGAGCGCGCCGTCCGGCTTCACGCCCACCATGGCGGCGATTTCTCCCCAGAGTCCGGCGCCCGACTTTCTCAGCACCCGCACGGGCCCGCCGTCGGCCGCCGCGTCGAACTCGGCCGCCGCGTCGTCCGCCCCGACCGGCTTGACCTTTTCGCGGAACAGGGCTTCGACTTCCGTGCCCGTTTCAGGAACGGCGAGTCCGGCGGCGTCCAACACGGCCCGCTTGATGTAAAGCGACTGGTTCCGTTCCACGGTTTCCTTGGTGGCCAGATGGGCGCCCGTGACAGCCGACATGAACAGGACCGTCAGCGCGAGCATGAACCAGAGGGGGTAGAGCCGTTTCAGGAGGGTCATTTTCGGGCTCATGGCGAGCCTCCCGCGGAAACGGCAGCGGGTTTGGCGGAAGCCCGGCCCTGCCACTGGCGGATGGCGTGATCCGTGATGGGGGCGAACATGTTGGCCAGCAGGATGGCGAACATGGTGCCCGCGGGCCAGGCGGAGAAGATGCCGATCAGGCTCGAGAGCATGCCCACGGCCGCGCCATACAGCCAGCGGCCCGGGTTTGTCTGGGCGGCGGAAACGGGGTCCGTGGCGTAGAAGAAGATGCCGATGAGGAAACTGCCGGCCAGCATGGCGTGGAGGGGATCGGCGGCCTTGGCCGCGCCCAGCTTCCAGAAGAGGGTCTGGGCCGCGAGAAAGCCGAGGAGGCCGGCGGCGGGGATGCGCCAGTTGGCGGTGCGGGTGACAACCAAATAAAGGCCGCCGATCACGGCCAGCAGGGCGCTGCTGCCGCCGATGGTGCCGGCCGTGCGGCCGAAGAACAGATCGGCCAGGGGGAAGGAGCCGCCGGTTTTCAGCAGCATGCCGGGGGTTGCCGTGGTGATGGCATCGGGGGCATACGACCCGAGCCCGCCGGCCAGGCCCTCAAAGGCCGGCGACCATTGGGCGGTCATCTGGGCGCCGAAGCAGATGTA
>CAZSUH010000124.1:0-7866 GCA_964609905.1 uncultured Verrucomicrobiota bacterium | reverse complement strand
GGTGAACATCGGTTTGACAGGGATTCCGAATAAGCCTATAAACGAGACCTAGACAAGGAAGGAGCGCGACATGAATTTCGGTTTTAACGAACTGCTCGTCATTTTGCTGATTATCGTCCTTCTTTTTGGCGCCCGAAAACTGCCGGAACTGGCCCGGTCCCTTGGCCGCAGCATCAGCGAATTCAAAAAAGGCAAGGACGAAGGGGACAAGCCCGCCGACAAGGACGAGGATCGCAAGTTGCCGAAGGAATAAGGGTCAGGAGGCGGGCGCGGCGGGTGTCAGCGGCATGAGTCGGCTGACCCGTTCCAGGTCGCGCACGGTGGCGGATTTCAGGTCCTCGATGAGCGGTTTCCAGTCGGATTCCGGAAATTCCAGAAGCAGGTTTTCGTAAATGGCGATGGCATCGCGCTGTTGGTTGATCTGCCGCAGGCAACGCGCCTCGCCGAGACGCGCCACAAGGCCCAGCGCCGTGTGAGACGGGTTGGCGGCCGTGAATTGGCGATATTCCGGCAAGGCGGCTTCGGGTTGGCCGCTGGCTTCCCGACAATGGATGCGCCCGAGCTGGGCCGCCGGCGCCATGAAATGGGTCGGATATTTTTTCAGGAAATCGGCATAGGCCTGATCGGCTTCCGGATAGAGGCCGGCATCAAACTGGGTGCGGGCGACCATGAACGAGGCCAGTTCGGCTGCCTTGGAGCCGGGGAACTGGCTCTGAATCTCGTTCAACTGCGAGGTCGACGAGGCGACCGCGAGCTGGGTGAAGGCGCGTTCCCGGTTCGCGGCGGACTTGTGGCGGTAGATGGACACGGCGACGACGACCACGGCCGCCAGAATCAGTCCGGCGACGACTTCCTTCCAGTTGGCGACCGCGTTCGAAAGCAGCGATTCGATGGGATCGTCCTGCCCGGAATCGTTTTCCGGAACGTCGGACGAGACGGGCTTTTTATCGGTTTCCTGATTCACGATTCAACCTCCATAGCGTGGCGAATCACTATGCCTGAAAGCGGACCGGAATCAAGCCTTTTCTTGGAATCGTCACAAAGGCCCGACCGCCTCCGTTTTGTTTTCGAGGATGGGCCGTAAGAGCAGTTGTCGGGCGCTGTTGACGGCCATGCGGACGGTTGCCGTGGTGGCCAGGGAGGCGGCGATGAGGGCGATGACGCCCATGAGAAAGCCGGGTATGTGGAAGGAAAGGCCGGCGAAGAGAAAGACGACCAGGGTGCTCAGGTAGACCGCCTGGCCGGCGAGAATGGCATTGGGCTGGCGCGACCAGGCCGCCAGTCCTTCCGAGTGCCCGCGGATGGCTTGAACGAAGGGGAAGAGCGTCATGATGAAAATCGCCAGGCGTGCGAGAGGGACGTCGGTTGGGGGGAGGTTTTGCACCGTGCCGAGGTAAAGCGTGGAAAGGGAGGGCAGTTGAACGAACTGGGGAATCAGCCCCAGCGCCAGGCCGGCGGCCAACGCGAAGCGGAGCGTGCGGAAGTCCCGTTGCCCGTGCGGGGGAAAGGCGATCACCACGGCCTGCAGGCGGGTGGCGGCGAAGGAGACGGGATTGACGAGTCCCATGGCGATATAGTGAATAGCCAGCATGCGCGTGGGCTCGGCGGCGCGGGCGATAAAGGCGCCCACCATGAAGCCGGAAAGGGAGAGGAAGAAACCGCCCAGCGACAGGGGCATGCAAAACGCAAAGAGCGAGGCGATGGTGGGGGTGTCCTCGGGCGAGGCGGGGGGGAGGCGGCGGATCATGGGAGCGGCCATGATTCGATAAAAAACGGTCTCGATGGCAACGGGAATGGTAAACGCCACCAGGCCCCAGTAGGGGCCAACCCAGTCGAGGTGGATAAAAAGCGGAGAAAAGAGGAGCGTCAGCAGGATGCGGCCGCTCGTGGCGATGTTGGCTTTCAGGGTGGCGTGATGCACATACAGGATAGCCAGCCAGGGCACCCGAATGAAAAACAAAGCCTGGGCCGGGATCGACAGCAGGAACAGGCGGGTGGCCAATCGGTCGAGCGGGGGCTGGAGTCCCAGCATCACGGTGAATACCCAGCGGGAGACGAGAGGGATGGCGCACAGGGCCGACAACGCCAGGACGGCCAGCATGATGCGTCGGTTAAGCGCGATCAACCGGTGACAGCCCTCGGCGGATCGTCCGTAAACCATGCCGGTGGTGAGAATGCCTGCGCCGACCGTGCCCAGGAGGAACATGACCGCCTGACCCTGGGCAAAAGCGGCAAGATTAGCCACCCCGCCCACGCCACGCGAGGTAATGGCGGCCACGAGGGGGTAGGTGAGGCTTTGCGAGATGGCCTGTAGCACCAGGGGGATATAAAAACGAAGCGCGTTTTTATAGGTAAAAGGAACTGCCGGAATAGTCGCTGCGCTCCCGTTCATCGTTGTAATATGCAAGATTCGGGCGGGCTCCGCAAGCATGGGAAATAATTCTTGTGTTTCAAACCGCGTTTCGATACACATTTAAGCACGTGATTAAACGTAAACGGAGTTTTTTTATGAGCAGTGTTTTGGCGATTAAAGGCGGACCGAAGGCGGTGAAGAAAGAGAACCAGAAGCTCTTCACCTGGCCGATCGTGACCAAGGAAGATGAAGCGGCGGTGTTGGAGGTGATGCGCCGAGGCGCCATGAGCAATGCGGATATCACCCGCCAGTTCGAGAAGGAGATGGCAGACTGGCTTGGCCTTCCCTATACCCTGGCCTGTTGCAATGGAACGGCCGCTTTGCTCGAAGCCATGTGGGCCTGCGGGGTGGGTGCCGGCGATGAAATCATCTGCCCCAGCATGACGTATTGGGCCAGTTGCCAGCCGGCCCTCACGCTCGGGGCGGCCGTGAACTTTGCCGATATCGATCCGAACACGCTGTGCATCGATCCGCGCGACATCGAGCACCGCATCGGTCCCCGCACCAAGGCCATCGTGGTCGTGCACTATTGCGCGCATCCGTGTGACATGGATGCCATTATGCCGATCGCGCGCAAGCACAACGTGAAGGTGATCGAGGACGTCTCGCATGCGCATGGCGGTCTGTACAAGGGCCGCATGCTGGGAACACTCGGCGATATTGCGGCTTTCAGCCTGATGTCCGGCAAGAGTTTTCCGGTCGGGGAAGGCGGACTTGTGGCCACGGCGAATCTGCGGCTCTGGGAGCGTTGTGTGGCGTTCGGGCACTACGAACGGACCGGGGCGACTACTGCCTGGGCTGGGGAAACGAAGGCGCTGAGCGATCCGGAATTGACTCCCTACAAAGGGTTGTGCCTGTTTGGCGCCAAGCACCGTATCAATCAGACCTGCTCGGCCATGGGCCGGGTTCAATTGCGTCATTATCCCGAGCGCATCGCGGAGATTCAGCGCGCCATGAACCGCTTCTGGGACCTGCTCGAAGGCGTTCCCGGCATCCGGGCGCACCGGCCGGCCAAAGACAGCGGCAGCACCATGGGGGGTTGGTACGCGGCAAAGGGGCTCTATCGCGCCGAAGAATTGGGCGGCCTGTCCTGTCAGAAGTTCTGCGAAGCGGTTACGGCCGAAGGATGCGCCATTAACGCCGGCGCCAACTTTCCGCTCCATCTGCATCCGGTGTTCCATACGGCGGACCTGTTCCACATGGGCAAGCCGACCATGATCGCGTTCGGCCAGCGCGATGTGCGGCAGGGGCCCGGCTCGCTGCCAGTCACCGAACGCGTCCGCGACACCGTCTTCAGCATTCCCTGGTTCAAGCACGACAAACCCGCCCTGATCGCCCCATATGCGAAGGCGATCAAGAAGGTCGCCAAGCATGCGTCCGAATTAGTCTAGGGCGCGTCGGGCTCAGTTCCGGCAAAGACCGCGTCGGTACGATGCCGTGCCGGCGGGCTTCGCCTGGCCGGCCTTACAGGTTTTTCAGGGCATTGAGCAGGACGCCGGCGGCCACGGCGCTGCCGATGACGCCGGCCACGTTCGGCCCCATGGCGTGCATGAGCAGGAAGTTATGCGGATCCTCGTCCGTGCCGACCTTGTTCACCACGCGGGCGGCCATGGGCACGGCGGAGACGCCGGCCGCGCCGATGAGGGGATTGACCTTCCAGCCGGAGAGGCGGCACATCAGTTTGCCCAGCAACACCCCGCCCGCGGTGCTCATGGCAAAGGCGAACAGGCCGAGCGTCAGAATGCCGAGCGTCTGGGTGTTGAGAAACTTATCGGCGGAGAGCTTGGAGCCCACCGTGAGGCCCAAAAAGATGGTCACGATGTTGATCAGGGCGTTCTGGGCGGTGCTGCTCAGGCGATCCACCACGCCGGATTCGCGCAGGAAGTTGCCGAACATCATCATGCCGATCAGGGGGGCGGCGTCGGGCAACAGCAGCGCGCAGAGCAGGGTAATGGCGAGAGGAAAGATCATTTTCTCGGTTTTCCCCACCGGACGCATCTGCTCCATTTTCACCAGGCGCTCCTTGCGGGTGGTCAGCAACCGCATGATGGGCGGCTGGATGATTGGCACGAGGGCCATGTAGGAGTAGGCCGAGACGGCGATGGCGCCAAGCAGGTTGGGGGCCAGTTTGGTGGTCAGGAAGATGGCCGTGGGGCCGTCCGCGCCGCCGATGATGCCGATGGAGGCGGCTTCCTTGAGCGTGAAGGGGATGCCGAAGAAATCGTTCAGCACCAGGGCGCCGATCAGGGCCGCGAAGATACCGAGCTGGGCCGCGGCGGCCAGCAGGGATGTCATCGGATTGGCGATCATGGGGCCGAAATCGGTCATGGCCCCAATGCCGAGGAAGATGATCAGCGGGAACACCCCGGACTCGATGCCGAAACTGTAGACCAGCCCCAGCAGGCCGTCCGGTCCGGCCAGGCCGGCCAACGGGATGTTGGCCATGATTCCGCCGAAACCGATGGGAATCAGGAGCAACGGCTCGAAGCCCTTGTAGACGGCCAGGAAGAGCAGGAGCAAGCCAACGACGATCATGACCGCGCGGCCGGCGCCGAGTTTGAAGTCGACCTGGGTTTTGGCGATCAGATCGTAGATGCCGGTGCTGTGCCACATGTCCGTGAACAGTTTGCCCCAGTTGGACGGCAAGCGCCCGGACTGGGTGGCCATCATGACGGAATCGTGGGGCACAAACTCCTTTTTGAGCACAAAGAGCGTGTCGCCAGGATTGACCACCTGCCCGGCGGCGACATCCAGTCGCGCGATCCGGTAGGAGTCGCCGGCCCGGATCGTGCACTTGCTGCGGTCCGGGATATCGAGAATGGCCATCGAGCGGCGGGGGAATGCCATCCCGCCCTGTTCCACGGACAATTCATAGACCACGGCGGGGGCAGGCCAGATGTAAGAGACGGCCAGGTCGCCGTTTGCATCGACCGCCATGGACAGCACATCGTCCTGCTGGATCACCATGGCATCCGCCTCGTCGTCAAGCGCGGATTCGTCGTCCAGTTCTATCGTGAGCTCGGGCGGAGGAGTGTCGGGCTCCTGGGCCGGGACGGAAACGGTGACGGGCGCGGCTGGCTGGGCCATCACAACGCCTGGCGACTGGCCCATGGCGGCGAGAGACGCGAAAAAAACAGCGACAAACAGAGTCAATTTCATCAGGTCGAACTCCCGGTCTAACCGATTGTCACGAGCGGCGTGCCGGTCTGAACGGAAGCGCCTGGCTCTACCGAGACGGCGGCAATCACGCCGTTCCGGTCCGCTTTGATTTCAATTTCCATTTTCATGGCTTCGAGAATCACGAGATTTTGTTTGGGTGCGACCGTGTCGCCAGCCTTCACCAGCACCTTGAAGACGGTGCCGGGCATGGGCGCCTTGACGACCATACCGCCGGCGGGCGACGCAACAGGAGCGGGGGCGGGCACTGCAGTCTTGGCGGGGGCCGGTTCGGACGCGACCGGGACGGACGAGGCCGCGGGCGTGGGGGTCAGGGTGAGCGCGGCGTTCTGAACCGTGACATGGAACGGTTTTCCGTTGACAGTGACCGTGTAAGCAGCGGGGCCGGAAGGCGTTGCAGTTTTCATGGGGGCGTGATCTTTGTTGGGTTCGTTGTAGCGGATCATGAGGGGCTTGGTGCCCTTCAGGAAATCGATGCCTTTTGAGCCGCACATGGCGGCGATAAAAACGGCTTCATCGGTGACGGGCAACTTGTGGTCTTCGAGCTTTTTAACGAAGGCGGCCTTGCCGGGTTTGGTACGGTCGTTGATATCGACCGTGGCCTCGGTGGTGGGCGGGAGCTTGAGCTGGGCTTCGGCGAGTTTGACGATTTCCGGATCGGGTTGGGCGGGTGTTTTGCCGAAGTACCCGAGCACCATGCGGCCGTACCCGTCGGTGATTTTGTGCCAGGGCCCCTGCATGACGTTGGAGAACGCCTGCTGGAAGTAAAACTGGCTGACGGGCGTGACGGAGGTGCCGAATCCGCCGCGTTCCACCACCTCGCGCATGGCCTTGATGACCTCGGGATACCGGTCGAGGCAGTGGGAGTCGCGCATCATCTGGGTGTTGGCGGTCAACGCGCCGCCAGGCATGGGACTGAGGGCCACGAGCGGCTCCGTGGTTTTGGCCTCGGGCGGAACGAAGTAGCGCGCCATGCACTCCTTGAATTTCTCCTCCGCGAGGAGAATCTTCTCGTAGTCGATCTCCTCGTCGCGTCCGTTGACCAGCACGAAGCCCGTGCCCTTGAGCATGTGCCAGGCCGTGAGGATGTCGGTATGGCAGGAACCGCCGCTGACGGGCGCCATCGCCAAGTCGATCAGATCGGCGCCGTTTCGGATGGCTTCCATGTGGCACAGTTCCGAGATGCCCACGGAGCAGTGGGTATGAAATTCGATGTCGATATGGCGGTTTGGAAAGGCGCCGTCGAGCATCTGGCGGGCCAGTTTGATCGTTTCCCCGACGATCGAAGGCGGCGTGGTGCCCGACGCATCCTTGAAGCAGACGCTGTCGAAGGGAATGCCGGCTTCCAGAATCTGCTTGAGCGTGTCGGCATAAAAGCGGGCGCTATGCGCATAGGTTTCACGCATGCCCGGCGGGAGGGCCATCATGGTGACGCTGACCTGATGATGGATGCCGGCGTTCTTGATGGCCTGGCCGGACGGGGCGAGATTGCGCACGTCGTTCAAGGCATCGAAGTTGCGGATGGTGGTGATGCCGGTTTTGGCGAAGAGCTGCGCGTGCAGGGCAATGATTTCGCGATTGTAGGATTCCAGGCCCACCACGTTTACCCCCCGCGAGAGGGTTTGCAGGTTCACCGAGGCGCCGACCAGTTCGCGGCACTTGCGGTGCATCTCGAAGGCGTCGTCCTGGGTGTAGAAGTAGAGGCTTTGGAATCGCGCGCCTCCGCCGATTTCGAAACTGTCGATGCCGGCTTCCGCCGCGGCGGCGAGGGCGGGAAGAAAATCTTCTGTTTTGACACGGGCGCCGAAGACGGATTGGAAGCCGTCCCGGAAGGAGGTGTCCATAAAGCGGATGCGTTTCATCGATTCGAACTCCTGGTCATGGGGCGTGGGGCGTTAGGGATTCAGGGTGCGGCGCGGAACTGTTGCACGGCCACGGCCACCGCGGCGGCGACGGCGGGCTCGTCATCGGTTTCAGCGGGGGCGTTTTCGGCGTTCGCATCTACAGGTTGGGCGGCGAAACGTTGAACGACCCACGCGGTCGCGTTGATGAGCCACATCATGAGACCCAGAAACAAAAAAACCATCGCCTGCCCCAGGATGAGGAGCACAAACCCGTCGCCGACCAGTTTCATGACACATTCCCTTGATGTTTAGAAAGACAAGAAATACAAAAAATCGAGCTTGTATAATACTGTAAGGGCTCGAACAAATGCAAGTGGATTCGTACAAATTTTTACGTTCGGTATCAGGAAAGTGATGTGACAATTTAGAATT
>CAZSUH010000123.1:0-7988 GCA_964609905.1 uncultured Verrucomicrobiota bacterium | reverse complement strand
CCTCATGCCATCCTTCCCGCGCCTCCCCGTTTATGACTACAGCGCAATCGGCTCGTTCATAAGGAGGCGCCGTTGTCCTGTATGACTTTCTTGTACCAGAAATAGGAATCCTTGGGCGTGCGCTTCTGGGTCTGGTAATCGACGTGGATCAGGCCGAACCGCTGCTTGTACCCCTCGGCCCATTCGAAATTGTCCATGATCGACCACTGAAAGTAGCCCCGCACCGGCACGCCGTCGGCGGCGGCGCGGCGATACTCGCGCAGGTAGCGGGCCAGGAAGTCGATGCGCTGCGGGTCGTGCACCCGGCCGTCGAGCGACACCCAGTCCGCGCAGGAGAGCCCGTTTTCGGTGACGACGATCGGCTGGCCATACCGTTCGTGGAAAAACTTCGGCCCCCAGTAGAGCGACCGCGGCGTCACCGGCCAGCGCATGGCCGTCAGGTCCGGCCCGACCTTGTACGGGCCCGTCGTCGCCTCGCCTTTCGGCCCCGCGGTAATGGCCCGTCCGTTGTAAATGTTCACGCCCATGAAATCGAGCGGCTGGGCAATCAGCTTCATGTCCCCGCTCCGAATGGCGGGCAGGTGTTTTTCAAAGATATTTTGGCCGTCTTTGGGATACACGCCCAGGAAGACCGGGTCCATCCACCAGGTGTTGTTCCAGTTCGTCTTGGCGGTGATGGAGAACATGGCTTTGCGCGCGGCGTTCACATCCGCCTTGCGGGCCTCGTTCTCCGGGTAGCTGACAATGCCCACGGGCGCATAGCCGATCCGGGGCTTGGCCGCGGCATGGGCCCGGATGGCCTGCACGCCCGCGCCGTGTGCCAGCAGCGCATGATGCCCGGCGCGCAGCACCTCCGTCCAGCCCAGCTTGACGCCCGGCGCGTTTGAGCCCTCGAAATGGCCCAGGCTGATGAAGCATTGCGGCTCGTTGACGGTCATCCAGTGCCGCACGCGATCGCCATACCGCTTCGCGGCGAGAGCGGCGTAGTCGGAAAACCAGCCGACGCTGTCGCGGTTGAGCCAGCCCCCGCGGCAATACAGTTCATAGGGATAATCCCAGTGAAAGAGCGTGACCCATGGTTCGATGCCGAGCTTCAGCATCTCGTCGAAAAGCCGGTCGTAAAAGGCGATCCCCTTGGGATTGACCTTGCCGGCGCCGTCGGGAATCAGACGGTTCCAGCTCAACGACAGGCGATACGCCTGGACGCCCAGGTCGCGCATGAGGCGCAGGTCCTCGCACCACCGGTGGTAATGGTCGCACGCCGTGTCGCCGGTGTTGGATTCCCAGACGCGGTTCTCCAACCGGCAGAACATGTCCCAGACGGACAGCCCTTTCCCGTCCGCATTCCATCCGCCCTCGATCTGGTACGAAGCTGCCGCCACACCCCACGTGAAGTTTTTCGGAAAACTCATTTTATGCCTTCCTCCAGTCGAAGACCACGCCCATGGTTTCCTGACGGCGTGCTTCCAGATTCACGGTTCAGGGCAACCCGCCGACTGAAGCGATTTATAGGGCGGTTCCCATTTAGGCGCAAGAGAAAAGGGGTGGAAGCTGTAATCACTCAGTGATTCGGGAGTGAAGTTACTCAACATTTGGACAGGCCGCGGCACACCGTGCCGCGCTACACGCTTCGCGCCTGTCTTTGTAGCGCCGCTCTGCGTGCGGCGGTCCTTTCGGGCCAAAGCCCCCCTACGTCATTGAGGGATTACGAGCCGCTGCATTTTGAGCTTCCTTCCGATCGACCATATCGGTAGTATGACCAATTAATAACTGTTCTCTGACCTGATCAAATCCTGGAGGTTTCCCTATGACCGGACATCAGACGACTGTTGGAGTCATTTGCGCCTGGGCGCTGGCAAGTGCCATGTCGATTCCCCGTGATATCCACGCCGCCGACGCCCCATCCGCGGCAGCCGTCAAATCCAAAGCCGCCCAGCTTCAATCCGTGCTCGATAAGACCCGGACCACCTATGGCGTCTGGAATCCGGGGTACGTCGGACGCTACCTGGAACTGAAACCGGAGGCCGAACTGGCGGCCATGCAGAAGGAGTACCTGGCGACCCTGAATGAACTGGTGGAACTGCCGTTGCCCAACGCGGCCCAAACGGCGGCTCATCGCAACGAGTTGGGCCAGGCGCTTCTCTACAAGAACGATGTTCAACAGGCGCTCGCGCAATTCCAGGCCGTGGCGGAATTGGGCGGGGCCAAAGCCGGCGCCAAGAATTACGGTGACGCCCTGATCGGGATGGCCAACTGCCAGTTGGCCCGAAACGATAAAGCCGCCGCCATAAAAACACTAGAGGCTCTTGCCGCACTGCCCCCGGTCCCCGTGGGGCGGGGCGTCGTGGAACCGGTGCAGTATGCGAAGATGGCGATCCATTTCCTCAAGGGGCTGGAAACGGACTCGCTCAATCTCCCCTACCACACCGGCGCCAAGGCCTTCCCCACCCCCCAGCAAGCCGTTTATCAGGAGGCGTTCGCGGCCCTTCCCGGCGTGAAACTGGCGCTCGGCAAAGGGCTCGACCCGAACGATGCCCGGTTCCAGTTCCTGAAACAGAAATTCGCGCGATTCGGCATCCCGCTCCACAACTCGGCTTCATTCACGCTCTCGATCGCTCTGGCGGAGGCCACCGCGACCAATGCCCCCTCCAAGCCGGAGGGCTACGCATTGACGGTGACGGCGAAAGGCGCCACGATCGTGGGCCGCGACCCGCAGGGCGTGCTCTGGGGTGTGGTTTCGCTGATCCAACTGATCGATCAGGAGAAAAAGGCGATCCGCCTCTGCGCGATCACGGACTGGCCGGATACGGCTCGCCGCGGTTATCTGGAGGCCTTCTGGAAGGATAGCCTGGAGTTCGCCTTACTCAACAAGATGAACTCCATCACGTCGCAGCATCCGCCCTTCTACGACAATAAGTGGACCCCCCTGAACACGTTCATCACCCAGGAATCCGCGCGCCAGTTCAAGGCGTTCGGCCTGGACCGCTACTACGGCGTGGCCCCCTACGCGATGTATCCCCAACTGCCGCTCTCCAAACCCAGCACGCTGGCCCTCCACGTGCGGGAGTTCTCCAAGGTCGCCGAAGCCGGCGGCGGCATCTATTTCCCGTTCGACGACGGCCGCTACCCGATGAACCCCATGGACAAGGCGGAGTTCGGCATCGGCGCCAATATCGACGCCCAATACATGACGAAGCTGTTCCTGGCCCTCCGCGCCAAATATCCTGATTTCAAGATGGTCTTCTGCCCGCCGTTCTACTGGGGGCCGGACGCCCAGGCGTCCTACCCGGAAGACCGCGAGACCTACCTGAAGTCACTGGGCGAATTTCTCCACCCCGACATCCAGGTCTACTGGACCGGCCCGGGCGTCAAAGGCCTGATCAAGACCAAACGCCAGGTGGAGTGGTACACGGGGTTGATCAAGCGCAAGCCGACCATCTTCCAGAACGGAACGGGCCCCCACAACCTGCTCTCCTACATCGTGGACGAAACCGACTGGAACGGCTGGCACTATCCCGGCTTCTTCGAAAACGACATCTACGCCTTCCACAAGAACTCGCACATGGGCGATGAAGGGTCCCAGAACGCCACGCTGGCCGACTGCCTCTGGAATGTGAAGGCGTACGATCCGACCGCGTCCATCAAGGCCGTCACGGCCATGCTGTTCGGCAAGGAGATGTACGATATTCTCAAACCCGGACGGGATGCCATGACGTATTTCGACAAATACCCCTATGGCAGCCTGACACCGGAGATCGTGACCGAAAACGTGGCCGACCTGGAAGCCAAAGCCCAACTCGCCGCGGCCTGCTGGGAAAAGGCCACCCAATACAACGCCTTTGCGCTGGCCAGGTACGGCGGCGCCTATGGCCGCGGCGTCGGCTTCGTGAATGCCGCCGCGAAAGGCGCCCGGAATCCGCCGGACTTTTTCTCCCGATACCAAAAAGATATCGCGGACACGGAAGCGCTCGCGAAAAAGGAAGTCGGGCTCGACGCAGCCAAGGGCGACATTTTCAAATCGCCCGTGGATCTCCCCGGCAGCGTGCTGGCCGTGTACAACCACCCCATGTGCCCGCAAGTCCGGTTCGTGGGAATCCTCTACGCCTCGGGCACTTCCGCCGGCGCGGTCTCCTGCAACTTCGAGTGCGACCCCTTTCCGCCGGCGGGCCCGTACGAACTGCATATGAGCGGCATGGACGATGAACGGCCGGAACAGGTGAAAATCCGGATCGCCGTGAACGACACCACCCTCTTCGAGGGGCCGAATCCGTTCCCGCCGAAAGACTACGCGGTCCGGACGTTCACGATCCCGTTCGAGGCGCTCAAACGCTCCAATCGGCTGACGATCCAGAATATCGAGCCGGGCGCAAACAAGGCCGGCCCGCCCTGGTTCATGGTGAACTACGTGGTCCTGAAAAAAGCCGCGAAATAATTATCGCTCACGATTTCCGCGCCGGCTTGGCCGTCGTGGAGCGGCACCGTTTTTCGAACCCGGGAAAATTCCAGGTATTGGGAAAACCCACGCACTGGGCCGGCTTCGCGGATTGAATGCGGCACTCGTTCGGACCGTCCAGAAAAACGCAGGATCCGTCATCATTTTCAATCAAACTCAGCCCGCGCCGGTCATCCGTCAAGCGCGTAAACCGCGCCACGAATTCCTCCGTGGAAAGGCGCAACAAGGCGGCGATGGCATCCGCCTCGCCCTCGCCCAACCGCACATATCCCCGCCACCGGCAACAGGCGCCGCAGCGGACGCACTCCCGCCATGCGGTCATCGCACATCCACCACCGACGGATCGTAATCCGCCGGGGGCTCGAAGCCCAGCAGGCGGATGCAGGTGGCCGCCAGGCTGGAAATGCCAAGCCCCTTCCGATCGGCCAGCGTGATCCGTCCCGTCCGGGCAGTGTCATACACCAGGCACGGCACGGGATTGAGAGAGTGGCTGGTTTTCACCTTCGAAATTCTCGTTTCCGTATCCGTGATCAGTTTGCCGTTTTTCTTGTTCCGCTCAATCATGTCCTCGGCGTTTCCATGATCGGCGCTCACGATCAGAACACCCTTCGCGGCTTCGACGGCTTGGATCAGCCGGCCCAGGCAGAGATCGACCGCCTCCACAGCGATCTGCGCCGCCTGGAACACCCCCGTGTGGCCCACCATGTCGCCGTTCGGATAGTTCAGCCGGAGAAACCGGTATTTCCCGGACGCCATGGCGGCCAGCAGCGTGTCCGTAATCTCCGCGGCCTTCATCCAGGGCCGCTGTTCGAAGGGCACGATGTCCGACGGAATCTCCACATAAGTTTCGAGTTTGTCGTCGAATTTTCCCGAGCGGTTGCCGTTGAAGAAATAGGTGACATGCCCGTATTTCTGCGTTTCGCTGATCGCATACGACGTGACGCCCGACCGGGCCAGGTACTCCCCCATCGTGCGATCGATGGCGGGCGGAACGACCAGGAACCGGGCGGGAATCTTGAGGTCGCCGTCATATTGCATCATGCCCGCATAGACCACTTGGGGACGGGGAGAACGGTCGATGCGATCGAGCGAATCCTCCTCGAAGGCGCGGGTGATTTCGATGGCCCGATCGCCGCGGAAATTGAAAAAGACCACGCTGTCGCCATCCACGATCGGCCCGACGGGCTTGCCGTCCCGGGCGATGACAAACGGCGGCAAATCCTGGTCGATGACACCCGGCTTCGCCTTGCGGAGCGCCTCGATGGCTTCCCGCGCGGAGGCGTACGCGGCGCCCTTGCCGCGCACGTGCGTATCCCAGCCGCGCTGAATCATGGACCAGTCCGCATTGTAACGGTCCATCGTGATGGCCATGCGCCCGCCGCCCGAGGCAATCCGGTAATCCACGGCGCCGCCGGCGTTGAGTCCCGCGAGAAACGTCTCGAACGGATCCACGTAGTCCAGCGCGCTGGTTTCCCCCACGTCGCGCCCATCCAGAAGGATATGCACGCGCGCCTTTTGGATGCCCTCTTTTTTGGCCTGCTCCAGCATGGCTTTCAGATGGTCGACATGGCTGTGCACGTTGCCGTCGGAGAAAAGGCCGATGAAGTGGAGCGTGGAGCGCTGCTGGAGGCAGTTCCCGGCAATCTCTTTCCAGGATTGCCCGCGGAACAGGGCGCCGGTGGCAATCGCCTCGGTGACCAGTTTGGCGCCCTGGGCGAACACGCGGCCGCAGCCGATGGCGTTATGTCCCACCTCGCTGTTGCCCATATCCTCGTCGGAAGGGAGCCCCACGGCAACGCCATGCGCCTTGAGCGAGGTGGAGAGCGCGCTCCGGGTCAACCCATCCAGATGGGGCGTACAGGCGGATCGGACGGCGTTGCCTTCCACATAGTCGGAGAGTCCCACGCCATCCAGAATGGCGAGAACGACCGGGCCTTGGGGGCCGGGATAGGCGGTTTTCTGCAGGGCTTTCAACATGAACGGATCCTCGTTAGACAGACTTTTCGACATGATCGGAAACGAACTCGCGCACCGCCTCGTCGGAGGCGGGAAGCGTGACGCACCGGACCGGTTTCCCCGCCAGGGCGTCAAGCACGGGGTGATGGGCCAAATCCTTGCCGGTGGCGTCCCGGATGGCCTGCCCGAATTTGGCCGGATGGGCTGTGGCGAGACAGATCATCGGTTCGTCCGGATCCAAGGCCTGGTCGGCCACCGCAAGCCCGACCGCGGTGTGCGGATCGGCCAGATAGCCGTCCGTCTCCCAAGCGCCGCGGAGGGCGGCCAGCGTTTCCGCCGTATCGGCCGAACCGGCCTGGAAAAGCGGATCGGGGCGCCCGGCCCAGTCCGGGACGGTCAGGCGGCCCGTCTCGGAAAAGGCGCTCATCCAGGCGCGCACTTGCGCCGTATCCTGGCCGGCCCGGTAAAACAGGTACCGTTCGAAGTTGCTGGCCACCTGAATGTCCATCGAGGGACTCGGCGTCGCCCGCACGGTTCCCCGCTCATACACGCCGGTTTTGAAAAAGCGGGACAGGATGTCGTTCTCGTTGGCGGCCAGCACAAGCTTGCCCACGGGCAGTCCCATGCGGGCCGCCAGATAGCCGGCCAAAATATCGCCGAAATTGCCGGTAGGAACGGCAAAGCGAACCCGCTCGGCGCCGGTGGCGGCCTGGACCCGGAACGCCGCGTAATAGTAGTACACCATCTGCGCGAGAACGCGCGCCCAGTTGATGGAGTTGACCGCGCCGAGCGCATGGGAATCCCGGAATTCCAGATCGTTAAAGAGCGTTTTCACGATTTCCTGGCAGTCGTCGAAGGAGCCTTCGACGGCCGCGCAAAACACATTGTCATCCAGCACGGCGGTCATCTGCCGTTCCTGAATCGGGCTCACCCGTCCCTTGGGAAACAGGACGAAAATCCGGATCCGTTCGCGCCCCCGGACGCCGTCGATGGCCGCGGAACCCGTATCGCCGCTGGTGGCGGCCAGGATGTTCAGCCGGCCTCCGGTCCGCTCAAGTTCATACTCGAACAGGGCGCCCAGGAACTGGAGCGCGATATCCTTGAACGCCAAGGTCGGCCCGTGGAACAGCTCCAGCACATAGCGATTCCCCACCCGGACCACCGGCGCGACCTCGGGATGGCGGAACGAGGCGTAACTGTCGGCGATCAGACGGCGCAAGTCATGGTCCGGAATATCCGTAAAAAGACGCATGATTTCAAACGCGAGATCGGCATAGGAAAGCGCCCGCCAGGCCGGAAGCCGTTCCCGCACATCCGGAATCGACTCGGGAAGCAGCAAGCCGCCGTCACGCGCCAAACCGGTCATCAACGTCTGCTGGAAATCCAGCGGGTCGCCGCCGCCCCGTGTGCTGATATAGTGCATGTCCTGTGTCTTTCTCGATTCGTGAGTGGTTATCCTAGCCCGCTCGGCATGCGGATTCAAGAAGGAACGATCCCCTTACCCGTATGCAGGAGAAATTATGAAATTCTAAATTGTCACATCACTTTCCTGATACCGAACGTAAAAATTTGTACGAAT
>CAZSUH010000122.1:0-8027 GCA_964609905.1 uncultured Verrucomicrobiota bacterium | reverse complement strand
AATGGGGGAAAGGGGGTGGTGTGTCCGTTTTCAGCCCCTATGGGACGGCAGTGAAAGACAGCGAGCGCAATGCGAATTGGAATTTCAACGACTATCCGCCGGGTATCGTCAACGTCTGGACCGGCGCCGAAAGCGCGCTGTGGAGCGTCGGGGGCAACTGGCATTCCGGCCGCGCTCCCGTGGACGCGGACAGCGTGCGAATTCCGGCGACCGCCCGCGATCCGGTGATCGACGGGCAGAGCCGGATCGTGGCGGGGCTGGTACTCGAGTCTGGAGCGAAGCTGTCGCTGAACGGATTTGACCTGACGGCGACGGAGGAGGCCGCACTCGCCGGCGAGCTGGCCGGCGCGGGGAGCGAGACCGTCACGTTCGAGAAAGATCTGACGATGTCGGGTACGCTGACGGCTGCGGGCACGGAAACGTTCGTGCTCAAGGGCGACGCGGATTTCAGCGGCGGCTCAGTCACGGCGGACCAATCGACGGTGGTGCTGGCGGGCGGGGCGTCGCAATCCATTGATCCGGACAACCTGAGTTTCCACAAGATCGAAGTGGCGACCACTTCCGCCGTGACCTTCGCGAGCGGATTCGCGGCCTACGAATTGTTTACCGACGCCGACACCGTGACGCCCCGGTGTCTGATCTTCCCTCCGGCGGAAACGGTCTCCGTGGAAAACCTGACCCTGATCGGGGCGTTCGGGACGACCAATATCGTTTTGCGCAGCGCCCAGGATGGTCAGGCGTGGAAATTGAACGTGTCGGTCTGGGATACGGTCCGCGGCGTGGACGTCAAGGACAGCGACGCCCGCGGGGGCCGGGAAATCACAGCCGCGCTTTCGCGTGACGGCGGCGGCAACGATCATTGGAATTTTTCGCCGCCCTGGGCGTTGTGGACCGGGCAGACCGGCAATGGGCGATTCGAGGATCCGGCCAACTGGTGGCCGGCCTCGTTGCCGGGGGAAGAGGCGGACGTGCACGTGGACTCGGCGGCGCCGCTGACGATCGGCACGGCGGCAACCATCAACAGCCTGACTGTAGGCGGGGGGCGCCTGGTGTCGTCGGTGACGGTCACCAACGCGCTGACGGTAAAAGGGAACGTTGTGGCGGGAAGGAACGGCACGCTTTCCTGGAACCGGTCGGGCTCGATCGGCGGGGATTTGATCGTGTTGTCCTCCGGCTTGCTGACCCACGAGCCCAATGCCGTGTCGGAGATCAACAAGCTGGACCTGGCGGTGGCGGGGGATTGCACGGTTTACGAACATGGCGCCATTGATGTCAGCGGCAACGGTTACCGCGGCGCCCGTGTGGGCCCCGGGGCGCCTCCCACCGGCAATGCCGCCGGCTCCCACGGCGGGCGTGGCTCGGATCTTACCACAGCGATATCAACCGGTCCGTGTTATGGCTCGATCGTCGCGCCCACCAATCTGGGCAGCACCGGTTTGTCGACGAGTGGGTATGGCGGTGGCGCGATCCGTCTGGCTGTGGCGGGCACGCTCGACAACCGGGGATCCATTCTGGCCAACTCCCGGCCGATCAGCGTGCGCTACATTCCCGACGATAACGTCTACGAGGGATCGGGCGGCAGCGTTTGGCTGAAAGCGGGCACCCTGACGGGGGGCGGCACGATCGCCGCCAGCGCCGGCGGTTTTAGCGGCAGCGGCGTTCGCGTGGGTGGCGGCGGGGGGCGGATTTCGGTGGTTTTAACTCGAGCGGGGGAGTCCTTTTCCGCTTTCACCGGCGCGATGCAAGCCTACGGCGGGATCGGGTACGAGCAAAATGGAGCGGCGGGCACGATCTACCGCGAAACGGCCTCGGACCATGGCCGGGGCACGGTCACGGTGGACAACCGCAATACTACCACGGGGGGCCGCGTCACGGACGTTCCGCCCGCGCTCCATTATTCGCCAGGCGAAGCGGATCGGTTGGTTTTTCGCCTGACCAACGCGGCCACGCTCCGGCTCACGAACGATTTCACGGTTGGCGACATCTGGCTGGACACGGCAAACGCCCGGCTGGATCTGGGGTTCAACACCCTCACGGTAAACGCGCGTGAGCATGAGTTGGGAATCGTGCTGAATCGCGGTGAAATCAACTGGAAGGGATTGCCGCCCGGCGCGGTGATAATGGTGAAGTGATACGCACGGTGACGGTTTGGGTCTGGCCCAGTTCGGACGCCCGGGCCGTGACTTTCACCAAGCCCGGTTTTGTCCCGGCCCTCAGATAAAGCCCGGTCACTCCGCCGGCCAACGCGCACGGATTCGGGCCGATCAGACTGGCGGGTCCGCTCATCTCCAGACTGACCACCACGCGGCTATGCGGTTGGGCGTTTCCGAACGCATCCGTGTGACGCAGAAGCAAGCGCGTCATATCCGAACCGTCGGCCGTCAATTCGCGATCATCGACCGTCAGATCGAGAATGGGCGCCTCGTGCGTGGCCGGAAAGCGTTGTTCGGCCACCTGGCGGCTTCCCACGTAACCGAGCACATGTAGATCTTTCCACGACGGGCCCCACAAGGTGCCGAGGCCCGTGCAGACGATCGGCGGATGGGCGAGGTGGGGGAAGCGCCGACGCGCCGGCTCGAAAAAGCCCTTCGTTTCGCCGCCGATGCGGACCTCGACGCGGTCGCAGTTTGAGAACACCACCAGCGACGCGTCATGGCCGCTTTTCATGGTGTTTTCGTTGGGGTCGAAGCCCGCCTGGTCCCCGACTTTCCATCGCGTGGCGGCCTGGAGCACGGGCCGGACCGCGGGATCGAGCTGGCTGGCATAAAACGCCGCCGCGAGTTTGGGGGCGCGGAAGACGTCGGCCACGCCCCAGGGCTGGATGCCGTCCGTGGTCACCCAATCCTGGGAATGGTAATCGAACGCGCACCAGGCGATGTTGCCGGAAATCTTCGGATTCCCCATGACCGCGTTCTGGATTTCGGCGTGATTCATGGCGTGCTTGAGCAGCAGTTCGCAGGTGGCCGTGCGCCGGAAATCCATGATGATGCCGGATTCCGTGATCAGGTAGGGCGTGGTTGGCGGCTCGTTGATGATTTTCGGGGGCGCGTAGGAGTAGTCGTTCGCGGTGAACACATCCTCTAGAAATTCGCTGTTGACGCCCCAGCGGACGCCGCCGGTCGGCCGCGTGGAGTCCAGGGCGCGCGCGAGCGCGTTGGTGCGGGCGTAGAAGTCATGGTCGTCGCCGGATTCGTTGACGCGCACACCCCAGAGCACGATGGAGGGATGGTTACGATCGCGCCGGATCATCATCTCCACGTCCCGGCAGAACAGGTCCTTCCAGCCGGCGTCGCCGATATGGCCCCAGCCGGGAGCCTCCTCGAACACGAGCAGGCCGATCTCGTCGCACCGGTCCAGGAAATGGGGGGATTGCGGATAATGGCTGGTGCGCATGATGGCGCAGCCGTATTCGTATTTGAGCAGTTCGGCGTCCCGGCGTTGCAGCCGGGCGGGAGCCGCGGCGCCGATGTGAGGGAACGTCTGATGCCGGTTCAGGCCGATCAATTTCACCGGCTGCCCGTTCAGCAGGAAGGGGCCTTCTTTGGAGAACCGGATATCGCGGAACCCGAAACGCGACTCGATCCGGTCGAAGGGCCGCCCTTTTTCGGACAACACAACCCGGGCGCGATAGAGGTGGGGCGCGTCGAGATCCCAGAGTTTCAGACCCGTCAGACCAGCCCACTCGAGCGTGACGCTTGTTTCGCCGCCGACGGCGATGGCGCAGGGCTGTGCCGGGCCGGCCGCGATCCGCCGGCCTTGGAGATCGAGTAATTCCAACGCGGCGACGACGTCCATGGCCGATGGGCCTGAGTTTTGAACGGTTGCGACGGCCCGGATGGTTTTTTGCCGTTCCAGCGGCATGGGCGTTTGGATGAACAGGTCGTTCAGGAAACAGGCGGGTGTGACACGCAGGCGTACGTCGCGATAGATGCCGCCGAAGGTCTGGTAATCCATGACCTTGCCGCAGGGCGGGATGTCGGGGTCCAGGCGGGAATCCACGCGCACGGTCAGCACATTATCCGCGCCGGCGCGGGGGAGGAGAAACGGCGTGGCATCGACCGAAAACCCCACGTAACCGCCGCGGTGGGTGAGCGCGGGTTTGCCGTTCACGAAAACCTCGGCGGTCATCATGACCCCGTCGAAGTCCACGAAGACGCGTCCGCCGTTCAAGCGGGCGGGGGTCGGGATGTGTTTGCGATACCAGGAGACGAACTGCGTGCGCCGTTCCGAGAAATAGTTGGCCGGCAGGGCCGTGTTGCTGTGTGGCAGGTTGACGGGCGCGAACGCGCGCTCCGAGCGGTGCGGGTCCGCATATGACGCGTGGTCGCGGTCGCAGAACAACCAGTTGCGATTCAGGGCGGTTACCGTTTGGGTCATGGGAGGGAGCCTTTAGCGTTCTGTTTTTCATGGGGATGGACAGTGACTGTATCCGCCTGAGCGCGCGGAACGTCGGATGGCGCGTAACCGAATCGTCGGTGAAAGCAGCGGCTGAAGTAAAGGGAATCGGCGTACCCGACCTTTTCGGCGATCTCCTTGACCAGCAGATTCGTGTTTTGGAGAAGCCCCATCGCTTTTTCCATTCGGATCCGGTCCAGAAAGGCGTGGATGGGTTCGCCGTAGCGCTGGTGGAACCGGCGGTTCAGGTAACGCGGGGTCAACCGGGTCAGCCGGGCCGCATCCGATACGGTCAGGGGGCGGTGCAGATTGCTGCTCAGGAAGAAACGCACGTGATCGAGCGTGTTCGCGTGAAGTGGCATGCGCGGCGGGCGATTCGAGTCGCTCTCCGCGCACGATCGGACGACCGTCCTGTGAAACTCCACCAGAACGGCCAGCAAATCGGCTTGGAAAATCGAAAAACGGGTGTCATCGAGACGCAACCCGGTTGCGACATCGGCGGCCTCCAAGGGAAGCAGAAGGCGCTGCACCAAGGCGCCGCCCAGCACGGTTTTCCAGGGGACATCCCAACCCTGGCCGGGTCGATACCGACTGATCAGGGCCATGAGAATTTCACCGCCTCCGTTCAACCAAAGGCTGGTATAAGGACGGTTGGAGGTGACGGCGCCTTCACAGTGGGGGAGATCTGGCGGTATCAGGACCATGCCCGGTGGACGGAGGAAACGGCGAATGCCATCGATTTCCATGATCCCCTCCCGCAACACGACGGCCACTTCCGGCACGATATGCCGCTCGGATCCGCTCGGATGCATCTGACCGGCGCAGGGACGGGTTCGTGAATGGCGGACCGGCGGTTCCAGCGGAAGCAAATGCCGGGGGGTCGTCCGGGAGACCTGAATGATCGCCTGCAGGAGCCACGCCGGACCGGGCCGGTCGGATGAATGCTTCCTATCCATATCCGCCGACTATATCGCACCATCTCCCGGCACGACGCAAGAAGGAAATCGCGAAAAGAGTCCGAATATCCATATTCCTGTCCTTTTTCCCATCTTTCTTTTGTTGGGTGAAAAGGCCATAGTTCATGGTGCGGTTCATCATGACCTCTTGAGGAGGAGACGCGGCAATGCGGCGAACGACGATAGGACGGCGCGGATTGACGCATCTGTTGGCGACGGTTGCGGCGGTGACGGGGTGCGTGAACGCCGGCGCCCAGAGCGCGGCCTGGTTTGGCGGCGGCGGGTATGACGGCTTCGATGAGGACCGCATTGCCGGACCGCCCGATTATCCGCGCGTGCATAACCGCGACGGCGACACCAACGTGACTCCCGTCCACGCCTTTCTGAACGGCATGCTGACGGCGACCGGCGGCGCGCCCGCGCGAGTCTTCGTTTTTTGGGGGAATTCGGACGGCGGAACGAACACCGGCGCATGGGCCACCAACCATGCATTCGGCGGGTTTGGCGATACGGCCCTGTTCGAACCGCTGACGCGCGAAATCGCCGTGACTCCGGATTTGTTTTACTACTACCGGTTTTTCGCCACCAACGAAGCGGGGGAAACCGGGTGGGCCATCGATTCCGTGTCCTTTCAGGCGCCTGGCCCGCCTTCGGTGACCACCGACACCGGCGCGGGGGCGGGAATACGTGACGCCGTGTTGCGAGGGAAACTGCTCGCGGGCATCGAAGCCGCCGTCTGGATGGATTGGGGCGGCCCGACCGGGCCGGGTGCGGAACCGCCCGCCTGGACAGTCGTATCCATGGGCACGCGGACGGTGGCCGGCACGGTGCAGGCACCCAATCCGTTTCAGCATCTCCTCACCGGATTAACGCCGTCGACCACCTATGTCTATCGGGTCCGGGCGGAAAACAACTACGGCGCCACGACCTCGCCCTGCGTCTGGTTCGCCACGGCCCCACCGCCCCGCGATTTCACGGCGTTGACGAATCAGTCGGCCTGGACAGGCGGCGGATCCTATGACGGATACGATGGCGTTATCCGCGCGGGAATACCGTGCCCCGGCATGCCGGCCGGAGCATTGATTCTGGTTCGATGAACAGGAGGAACGGTCTTGCTCAAACGCGAGGCGTGGCAGGAGAAGCGATTATGCGGAAAACAGGACGAAGAGTCGGGCTGATTCTTGCGTGGACGGTGGTTTGGTCGTGGTCGGCCACGGCCCACAACCTACGTGTGGCCAACGTGGACATGCGGAATCAGGATGTGGGCGGGAAAAAAGTCGCGATCGAATTCGACCTGAGTTGGGACAACTCCTGGCGCAACGATCTGAACCATGACGCGGCCTGGGTGTTCGTGAAATTCCGCGCTCCGGGATCGAACGACTGGCAGCATGCCTACCTGTCGACGCAGGCCGCCGACCACCACGCCGATGGCGGTCTCATCGAGGTGGGAACCACGGCGATCGGCGGGACGGATTACGGCATCGGTGTGTTCGTGTCCAGCGCGTCCGCCCAGACCGGGAGCGTCTCCTACGCCCGCACGCGCCTGCTCTGGGATTATGGCACCAGCGGGTATGCGTTCAGCCGCGGCGAACCGATCGACCTGGCTGTTCAGGCGATCGAGATGGTCTATGTGGCCGAGGGATCGTTCAACCTGGGCAGCGGCGGAAACGAAGGATCCAGTTTCACGGATGGGATTTGGCCCGGCGCCGGCGGCACGATTCCCTTTGCGATCACCAATGAAGCTGCCCTGACGATCACCAATCTTCCCGGTCGTCTGTGGGCCACGGGAACGATCGTGGCCGGCGAACTTCCGACGGCATTCCCGAAAGGGTATCAGGCGTTTTATTGCATGAAATACGAGATCACGCAGGGCCAGTATGCCGCGTTTCTCAACTTGTTGACCCAGGCCCAGTCCACCGCGCGATATGTGGCCCTCTACAACACCTCGCGTTTTCTCATCCAACGGGTGGGTGAGGCGGGCAGTTATTCCTATGTCGCGGAAGCGCCCGATCGGGCCTGCAACTTCATGTATTGGGTTCACAGCCTTGCCTATTCGGCCTGGTCGGGGTTGCGGCCGATGTCCGAACTCGAGTTTGAAAAAGCGTGCCGGGGTCCGGCGCTTCCCGTGTTGAACGAGAATGCCTGGGGCAGCACCACGAAACGGGCCATCGGCAGCCTGGTGGGGGTGGACGGATCGGGCACGGAGACGTACAGCGCCGGGAATGCCAGCTACAGCGGCAGCGGTCCGAGCGGCCCGGTTCGGGTGGGCATCTTCGCCACCAACGACGCGGACCGCGTGTCCGCCGGCGCCAGTTATTGGGGGATTCTGGAATTGAGCGGCAACCTGTTCGAGCGGCCGGTCTGGGCCTACGGAACGGGCGCCGGATTCGCGGGCACGCATGGCGCCGGTTCGGTGACACTGCCCGCGGATTGGCCCGAGCCCACCGGAACGCCGGGGTTCGCGCGGGGCGGCGCCATCAACACAACCGCGCTCGAAGTCTCGACCCGCAACGGGACGGTTTACACGCACGCCGGACGAAACGGCTATTATGGCGAGGGCGGTTTCCGATGTGTGCGTACGGCCCCTTGACCGATGTGCGCGCCTTGCCCTTCGATTCGCCCTAGATACATGGCGACTGAACGCGCAAGAGGGGGCATGATGGGTACATCCGGCTC
>CAZSUH010000121.1:0-8482 GCA_964609905.1 uncultured Verrucomicrobiota bacterium | reverse complement strand
CGAGGGCGGCCGCCACACGCCGTTCTTCAAGGGCTACCGGCCGCAGTTTTATTTCCGCACCACGGACGTGACGGGAGACGTGAGCCTGCCCGAAGGCGTGGAGATGGTGAAGCCGGGTGACAACATCGCCATGGAGGTGAAGTTGATCGTGCCGGTGGCGATGGAAAAGTCGATGCGCTTCGCCATCCGCGAAGGCGGCCGCACGGTGGGCGCCGGAACGGTTTCCGAAGTGATCGCTTAAGGGGAAAGAACCCATATGCCGCGCGACTTGGTTATCTTGGCGTGCACGGAATGCAAACGCCGCAACTACACGACGACAAAAAATAAACGCACGACGCCGGACCGGCTCGAGTTGAAGAAGTACTGCCGCTTCGAGCGGAAGCACACGCTTCACCGCGAGGTGAAGTAGGCATCGGGCGCGGTAGTCGGGTTGCAGGTCAGTAGCTCAATTGGCAGAGCGCCGGTCTCCAAAACCGGAGGTTGGGGGTTCGATGCCCTCCTGACCTGCCAGTTTTAACAAGCCGGCCCAGCTGGCTCGGGAGGCCCCGGGGATGAAGGAAAAGATCACGCAGTGGATCGCGAAGGTGTCGGGGTTTGCCGGCGAGGTGAGGGTGGAGATGGTCAAATCGACCTGGCCCACCCGCGCCGAGCTGATCGAATCGACAATCGTGATCATTTTCACGGTGGCCGCGCTGAGCCTCTTTGTGGGGCTGAGCGACCTGGTCATCATCAACCTGGTCCGGCTTCTTCTTGGCTAGGCGGGGCAAGCGATGAACAAGGCATGGTACGTGTTGCAGGCATTGACGGGCCAGGAGCAGAAAGCCAGGGACAGCATCCTGAAGCGGCTCCAGGCCGAGGAAATGTCGGACTTTATCGACGAGGTGCTGATCCCCGTCGAGAAGGTGACGGAAGTCAAGAAAGGCGTGAAACGGACGATCAACCGCAAGTTTTTCCCGGGCTATCTGCTGGCGCACATCGGCCTCTACGATGAGCACCGCAAGATCGTCGAGAAGGTGTGGTATTTCATCCGCGAGACGCCGGGGGTAATCGGCTTCATCGGGGGGAACGAGACCCCCGTTCCGCTGAGGCAGGAGGAGGTGGACGTCATTCTGCACCAGGCGGAGGACAAGAAGGTCAAGGCCAAGCCCAAGGTGCAGTTCGAGAAGGGCGAGACCGTGAAAATCACGGACGGACCGTTCATGAATTTCACGGGCGCGATCGACGAAGTGGACCCCGAACGGGGGCGGCTGAAAATCTCCGTGGCGATTTTCGGACGCACGGCGCCCGTGGAACTGGAATACTGGCAGGTGGAGCGGGCGTAGCTCCCTGCATGGCCGCGAAACCGAGCGGCTGGCGGCAGCGCAGGACGCGGCGCGAACGACCGGCAGCCCAAGTGAAAGCGCGTTGACATGGCGAAAAAAGTAACAGGCAAGGTCAAACTGCAGATCCCTGCAGGCCAGGCGAATCCGGCGCCCCCCGTGGGCCCGGCGCTGGGCCAGCACGGGGTTAACATCATGGAGTTCTGCAAGCGCTTCAATGCGGAGACGCAGGCGCACGCGGGGCTCATCATCCCGGTGGTGATCACCATCTACCAGGACCGGTCCTTCACGTTCATCACGAAAAGCCCTCCGGCCTCGTCGCTGCTGAAAAAGGCGGCGGGCCTGGCCAAGGGGTCGGGCGTGCCGAACCGGGACAAGGTGGGGAAGGTCACGAAGGCCCAGGTGCGGGAAATCGCGCGCGCCAAGGCGAAGGACATGAACGCCTTCGACGAGGAGCAGGCGATACGGGTGATCGAGGGAACGGCCCGGAGCATGGGCATCGAGGTGACGGGGTAACCATGACCACACACGGCAAACAATACCGGGCCATCCGGACCAAGATGGAAGACCGGCTTTACGAATTGGGCGAGGCGGTCGAGTTTCTCAAGGCGAACAAGTTCGCCAAGTTCGACGAAACGGCGGAAATTCATTTTCGACTCGGGGTCGATACGAAGAAATCCGATCAGACGGTGCGCGGCACGGTCAGTCTGCCCCATGGTTCGGGCAAGAGCGTGGCCGTGGCCGTGTTCGCCTCGGGCGCGGCCGCGGATGCGGCCAAGGCCGCGGGAGCGGATTTCGTCGGGATGGACGATCTCGTCGAAAAGGTGAAGGGCGGCTGGACCGGGTTCGACGTCGCGATCGCGACGCAGGACGCCATGAAAGTGGTGCGGACGCTGGGCAAAATGCTCGGTCCGCGCGGCCTGATGCCGAACCCGAAAACGGGAACCGTGACGGACGACACGGCGGCGGCGGTGAAGCAGTTCAAGGCCGGCCGCGTGGAATTCCGCATGGACCGCAACGGGAATGTGGGCGTGCCGTTCGGGAAGCTCAGCTTCGAACCGAAAGCGCTCGTGGAAAACGTCGACGCGGTGATCGCCGCCGTCAGGGCCGCCCGGCCAGCCTCAGCCAAGGGCGTCTTTGTGAAGCGGTGCACCCTGTCCTCCACGATGGGCGTCGGGCTGCGCGTGAACGTGCGCGACTAAAGAAAAAAGGAAACCGAGTCCATGAGACCGGAAAAAGAAGCGATCCTCAAGGAAATCAAGCAGAAGGTGGATGCGTCGGAGTTTCTGCTGCTGGCGGATTATCGCGGGATGACCGTCGAGCAGCTCTCCGCGCTTCGGGCCTCCCTGCGGGTCTCGGGCGCGCGGATTCAGGTGGTGAAGAACCGCCAGCTGCGGCTCGTGGCGCGCGACAAGGGATGGAGCGCCCTCGAACCGTTTCTGACCCATCCGACCGCGATGGCGGTCGGCCCGAACGTGGTGGAAGCGGCGAAGGCGATCAAGAAGTTCCGCGCCGAGCAGAAAAACCGGCCGGAGTTGAAGGCGGGAATGATGGGCGCCCGGTTCCTGTCCGTGGCGGACATCGAAAGCCTGGCCGACCTGCCGCCCCGCGAGGCGCTGCTGGCCCAGATGGTGGGCACGGTGGCCGCCCCGATGACGCGACTGGTGGGCGTTTTGAATCAAAAACTGTGCAGCCTGGTGTATGTATTGAAGGCGGTCGAGCAACAGAAAAGCAAAGCCGCGTAAGTGTATAAAGGAGACCTGATCATGTCAGACGAAATCAAGTTGGAAGGCAAAATGCTGGAGTTCGTGGAAGCCATCGAGAAGATGACCGTGCTCGAACTGTCCCAGCTCGTGAAGGCGTTGGAGCAGCGCTTGGGCGTTTCCGCGGCGGCTCCCATGATGGCGGTCGCGGCGGCACCGGCCGGTGCGGCTCCCGCGGCGGAAGAGAAAACCGAGTTCACCGTCGTGCTGACGGAGACGGGCCCGAACAAGATCAACGTGATCAAGGAAGTGCGCGCGATCACGGGCCTGGGGCTCAAGGAGTCCAAGGACCTGGTCGAGGGCGCCCCGAAGCCCGTGAAGGACGGCGTCTCCAAGGAAGAAGCGGCGAAGATCAAGGAATCGCTCGAGAAGGCCGGCGCCAAGGCCGAGATCAAGTAACCGACCCCGGCTCTCGATTGTGGCGGCCGGCATGTGCCGGCCGCCCGCCTCGTTCTTTATTGGTGTGATTCCGTCCCGAGCAGGTGCCGAATGGTTGCAAGACAAAACTTTGGAAAACTCGTCGATGTCATCGCGCCTCCGAATCTCATCGAGATTCAGACCGCCTCCTACAAGGACTTCCTGCAATGGGATGTTCCCGAAAACCGGCGCAAACGCGTCGGCCTCCAGGCGGTGTTCAAGGAGGTGTTCCCGATCGAAAGCTATGACGGCCGGTACGTTCTGGATTTTGTGCATTACGAGTTTCACAAACCATCCATGGATCCGGTCACGTGTCTCAAGGAAGGGCAGACCTATTCGGCGGCCCTCTACGTGACGTTCGACTTGAAGGAAGGCTCTGAAGTCCGCCGCGAATCGGTGTTCATGGGAGACGTGCCCCTGATGACCGAATCCGGCGCGTTTGTCGTCAACGGGTCGGAGCGGGTGATCGTCAGCCAGTTGCACCGCTCCCCCGGAATCTGTTTCGAGCAGACGAGCCACGCGAACGGCAGCATGATCTACTCGTTCCGGATCATTCCGGACCGTGGCTCGTGGGTCGAGGTGCAGTTCGATTCCTCCGACCATCTCTGGATGTACCTGGACCGCCGGCACCGCCGGCGGAAATTCCTCGCCACCACCTTTTTGCGGGCCATCGAGTCGCTGGGCGAGGAGAAACCCGCCAAGGACGAGAAGACGCCCCCGAAGGGGACGGACGAGGACGTTCTGAAATTGTTTTACACGTTCGAGTCGATGCCCACGGACGGCAAGGCGTCGGACGAGGACCTGCTGGACAAGGTGTTCAAGGAAGACGTGATCGATATCGACTCCGCCAAGGTGCTGGCGCGGCGATACGAACCCCTGACCAAGGGTGTGCTGGCCACGATCCGCGCGGCGGGTATCAAGTCCGTGGAAGTGGTCAACGTCTCCTGGGACAACGGCATCATGATGAAGAGCGTCAAGTCCGATCCCACCCGGTCGATGGACGACGCCCTGCGGGACATTTACATGCGGCTGCGGCCGGGCGACCCGCCCACGCCGTCCAACGCGCGTCAATTGGTGAAGCGGCTCTTTTTCGACCAGCGGCGCTACGACCTGGGTCGCGTCGGGCGGTACAAGATCAACCAAAAACTGAACCTCGCCTACGAGGGCGAGAGCGAAGACCAGCAGCGGGTTCTTCACAAAGAGGACGTGATCGCCGCGATCCGGTACCTGATCGGCATCCGGAAGGGCAAGGGCACGGTGGACGACATCGACCATCTGGGCAGCCGCCGGCTGCGGACAGTGGGCGAGTTGATCGAGAACCAGTGCCGCGTGGGCTTGAGCCGCACGGAGCGGCTGGCCCGCGAACGCATGACGTTGCACGACAATTCGGCCAACGGCCCGATGACGCCCACCAAGCTGGTGAATCACAAGACGCTCGCGTCGGTGGTGAAGGATTTCTTCACGCGCAGCCAGTTGAGCCAGTTCATGGATCAAACGAATCCGCTTTCCGAACTGGCCCACAAGCGGCGCCTGAGCGCCCTCGGCCCGGGCGGCCTGAGCCGGGACCGGGCGGGTTTCGAAGTGCGCGACGTGCACAGCAGCCATTACGGCCGCATCTGCCCGATCGAAACGCCGGAAGGCCCGAACATCGGGCTTATCTCGTCGCTGGGCATTTATGCGCAAGTGAACGAATACGGCTTTCTCGAGACGCCCTACCGGCTTGTGACCGGGGGCCGGGTGACGGACAAGGTGGAATACCTGACCGCGGACCGCGAGGAGCAGTTCGTGATCGCCCAGGCGAACGCGGCGATGGACAGCCACAATCGCTTCGTGCACGACTTGGTGCCCGTGCGGCATATGGGCGAGTTCAAGGAAGTGCCCAAGTCCGACGTGCAGTACATGGATGTCTCGCCCAAGCAGGTGGTGTCCGTGGCCGCCGGCCTGATTCCCTTCCTCGAGCACGACGACGCCAACCGCGCGCTCATGGGATCCAACATGATGCGCCAGGCCGTGCCCCTTCTGACCACCGAGACGCCCTTCGTGGCGACGGGACTGGAAGGCCGGATCGCGTCGGACAGCGGCGTGACGGTTCGGGCGGTCGAGGATGGCGTCGTGAGATACGTGTCGGCCACCGAGATCCGGGCGGCCAAGGAGGGCGCCAAGAAGGGCGGCGGCGAGAAAGCCTACGCGTTGCGCAAGTTCATGCGCTCGAACGCCGGCACCTGTGTCAACCAGAAGCCCTGCGTCAAGACGGGCCAGAAAGTCAAGAAGGGCGACGTGCTGGCGGACGGGCCCGCCACGAGCCAGGGCGAGCTGGCGCTGGGCAAGAACGTGCTGGTCGCCTTCATGCCCTGGTGCGGCTACAACTTCGAGGATGCGATCCTGATCAGCGAGCGGATCGTGCGCGACGACGTGTTCAGCTCGATCCATATCCAGGAGTTCGACGTGGGCGCCCGGGACACCAAGCTGGGCCCCGAGGAGATCACGCGCGACATTCCCAATGTGGGCGAGGAGGCCCTGCGCAACCTGGGGGCGGACGGGGTCATCTGTAGGGGCGCCGAGGTCAAGCCCGGCGATATCCTGGTGGGCAAAATCACGCCCAAGAGCGAAACCGAGCTGGATCCCGCGGAGCGCCTGCTGCGCGCCATCTTCGGCGAGAAGGCGGCGGACGTCCGCGACACGTCCCTGACGGTGCCGAGCGGCACCTATGGGATCGTCATGGACATCAAGGTCTCTTCCCAGAAAGAGCTTGAAAAGCAGAAAATGACAGAGAACGAGAAGCGCCGGCAGTCCAAGAACGTGGGCGAGGACTACAAGTCCAAGCGCCAGGAGCTTGTCGAGGATCTGACGGAACGGCTGAGCAACATTCTGCTGGGCGAGAAGATCCCGCTGGACGTCGTGAACGTGGAAACGGCGGAAATCATCATCCCGGCGAACCGCAAGATCACCAAGACGCTGTTGCGCAAGCTGGCCCAGGAGAGCGAGCACATCCAGATCGACAGCAGCCCGATCCAGCAGAAGATCCAGGAAATCATCGATGAATTCCGGGAGAAGTTCTTCGAGTTGGAGGAGGATTACAACCGGCAGGTGGAGTTGATCCAGAGCGGCGACGATTTGGACCGGGGCATTATCAAGCAGGTGCGGGTCTATATCGCCAGCAAGAAGAAGCTCTCCGTGGGCGATAAGATGGCCGGCCGGCATGGCAACAAGGGCGTTGTGGCGCGGGTGTTGCCGGACGCGGATATGCCATTCCTGCCGGACGGCACGCCGGTGGATATCGTACTGAACCCTCTGGGCGTGCCGTCGCGCATGAACGTGGGGCAGGTGCTCGAGACGCATCTTGGCATGGCCTGCAAGGCGCTCGGCCTGTACGCGACGACGCCGGTTTTCGATGGCGTGAACGAACAGGCGATCCACGACATGCTCAAGAAGAGCGGCTATCCGGAGGACGGGAAAAACATCCTGTACGACGGCCGGACGGGCGAGCCGTTCGACCAGCGCGTCGTGGTGGGGCAGATCTACATGATGAAGCTGCACCATCTGGTCAGCGACAAGATCCACGCCCGCGCGGTGGGCCCGTATTCTCTGGTCACCCAGCAACCGCTGGGCGGCAAGGCGCAATACGGCGGCCAGCGGCTGGGCGAAATGGAAGTGTGGGCGCTCGAGGCCTATGGGGCGGCCTATGCCCTGCAGGAGCTGATGACCGTCAAGAGCGACGACGTGGCCGGACGCACGCACATCTACGAGTCCATCGTGAAGGGAGAGAACACGCTCGAGGCCGACCGCCCCGAGTCCTTCAATGTGCTGATGAACGAACTGCGCAGCATCGGCCTGGACGTCCAGGTCATTGTTCCGAACGAGGAAAGTCACCTGCCGTCCCTCTAATTCAGGGGCGGGAGTTCACATGGCGGGAGGCCGGGATTGAACACGAGCAGCATCAAGAGAAAATTGGGCGGCTTCGAGGGCCAGGTTTTTGACTCCGTACAGATTACCCTGGCATCGCCGGAGACCATTCGTTCCTGGAGTCACGGGGAGGTCAAGAACCCCGAGACCATCAATTATCGGACCTACAAGCCGGAAAAAGGCGGCCTGTTCTGCGAACGGATTTTCGGGCCGACGCGGGATTGGGAATGCAGTTGCGGTAAATACAAGCGGATCAAGCACAAGGGCGTGATCTGCGACCGGTGCGGGGTGGAGATCACCATGGCCCGCGTGCGGCGCGAGCGGATGGGGCACATCGAGCTGGCGGTGCCGGTGTCGCACATCTGGTTTTTCAAGTGCACGCCGTCCCGGCTGGGCCTGGTGCTGGACATGCCGATCCGCAGCCTGGAGTGCGTCCTCTATTACGAGAACTACGTGGTCACGGAGGTCAACCCGGATTCCGACTGCCCCCTGCAGGAGAAGCAGATCCTGAAGGAAGCCGACTATCGGGAGTTCTCGGAGAAATACGCCGAGAAATTCACCGCCAAGATGGGCGCCGAGGCCGTGCGCGACCTGCTTCGCAAGATCAACCTCGACGAGGAGATCGGCCTGCTCGAGGAAAAGATGCGCGACACGAAGAGCAAGCAGGAGAAGAAAAAGCTCTCGAAACGCATGAAGATCATCGAGGGATTCCGCAACAGCGAAACCCGCCCCGAGTGGATGGTCATCGAAGTGCTGCCCGTGATCCCGCCCGATCTGCGGCCCCTGGTGCCGCTTGAGGGTGGCCGGTTCGCGACCTCGGATCTGAACGACCTGTACCGGCGCGTGATCAACCGCAACAACCGCCTCAAAAACCTGATGCAGCTCAAGACGCCGGACGTCATCATCCGGAACGAGAAGCGCATGTTGCAGGAGGCGGTGGACGCGGTGATCGACAACGGGCGGCACGGCCGCGCCGTGACGGGCGCGGGCAACCGCCCTTTGAAATCGCTCAGCGACATGCTCAAGGGCAAGGGAGGCCGGTTCCGCCAGAACCTGCTGGGCAAGCGCGTGGACTACTCG
>CAZSUH010000120.1:7338-8703 GCA_964609905.1 uncultured Verrucomicrobiota bacterium | reverse complement strand
TCGCCCAGCAACCGCCAGGGGGACAGGGTGAAGTCGAAGAGCAGCGCCACGACCAGCAGGGAGAAGATCACGTGCAGCCCGATGAAGCTCCAGCCCGTTTCGCTGCGCAACCCGCGCCGGTGCAGGGGCAGCAAAATGAGCCACGGCACAAAGGTGGTCACGCCCACCACCAGCCACCCCACCGTGGGCAGGCTGCGCAGGATCAGGTTGACCTGCCCCTTGATGACGGCAAGCAGCGCCGCGAACACGCTCTCGACCGGAGCGATCGCATACGGGGCGTGGAAATACCGCCAGGCCGTCCAGCCGTACAGCGAGAGGCCCAATAACCCGCAGGCCGCCAGCCCCGCCACCCGCCAACTGCTGAACCGGCCCGAGACCGCCAGCAGCACCAGAACGGTCATGGCAAAGAGCGGGCCAAAGATGATGAAGGTGGCGAACTCCGCCATCCCGATGCCGTAGAGAAAGGCGAAAATGTACAGAACCCACTCCCGTTCCCGCCGCCGATCCAGCCAGAAGAAAAAGAGCCGCATCATGGCCAGCAAAATCAGCAGGTGAAAGCAGGCGTAGTCCGCCCGGTTCGCGGCATACCAGAACGGCATGCAAAAGGCGAGAAAGGCCGCCGCCGTCAGCCCGGCCCCGAGCGCCGCGATCCAGCGCGCGCGCTTCGGCATCTCTTCCTCGATCGTCCGGTACACGAGGCTCGCCATGATGCCGAACAGCAGGGTCAACCCCCCCCAGGCGCAGAGGGCGCTGAACAACGCCATGCGAATCGGCAGATTGCCGATGGGCATGCGGGAGACCAAGCCCACCATGGCCTCATACAACGGGTAGAGCAGCGGTTGGAGGCCCGTGATTTTGCCGTAATTGACGAGAATCTCGACGGACCGGCCCGGAAAGGCGATCGCGCCGGTGGAGAGCAGATAGACCAGAAAGGCGACAAACGCGGCGCCCGCGCCCCAGATCCAGGAAGGCGGGGCATCGTACCGGCTTTGTTCCGTGGCGGTTGAATCGGCCATGAAGTTCCTCCTGTCGCATACGATTGCGGATGATATAAGAATAACCCGCGCTCCCCGCTCCGTCAACTGATTTGCGGGGATTGTCGCGGGGGCAACGGCATTGGTATGTATGGCGCATGCATGGTGGCGTGATGCGGGCGGCGACAAGCGCCGCCCCTACAGCCAGAGGGAACCGAACTGTAGGGGCGGACCTTGTGTCCGCCCGTGTGTCCAGCGCAATACCGGTGCATTACCGATGCATGACGGCGTGATGCGGGCGGCGACAAGCGCCGCCCCTACAGCCAGAGGGAACCGAACTGTAGGGGCGGACCTTGTGTCCGCCCGTGTGTCCAGCGCAATACCGGTGCAT
>CAZSUH010000120.1:0-7238 GCA_964609905.1 uncultured Verrucomicrobiota bacterium | reverse complement strand
CCGCCCCTACAGCCAGAGGGAACCAAACTGTAGGGGCGGACCTTGTGTCCGCCCGTGTGTCCAGCGCAATACCGGTGCATTACCGATGCATGACGGCGTGATGCGGGCGGCGACAAGCGCCGCCCCTACAGCCAGAGGGAACCAAACTGTAGGGGCGGACCTTGTGTCCGCCCGTGTGTCCAGCGCAATACCGGTGCATTACCGATGCATGACGGCGTGATGCGGGCGGCGACAAGCGCCGCCCCTACAGCCAGAGGGAACCAAACTGTAGGGGCGGACCTTGTGTCCGCCCGCATCACGCCGTTTGGCCGGTTCCGGCACCTCCTCCCTTGCACACCCCTTCCTGCTTCTGCTACTCTCCTCTCCATGATCAAACGCATGGGGTTGGCAACCGTTTACGGGACGGCCATTTTTCTGGGCTCGGCCCTTCTGTTCAATGTCCAACCCATGGCCGGCCGCATGCTGCTTCCCGGCTTCGGCGGCAGCGCCGCCGTCTGGACCGTCTGCCTCGTGGCATTCCAGGTCCTGCTGCTGGGCGGTTACGCCTATGCCGCGCTCCTGAACCGGTTCCGCTTGGCCGTGCAAATCCGCTGCCACATCGCCCTGCTGGCCGCTGCCGCGCTCTGGCCCGGCTTTTCCCTTCTGAAAGCCCCCCTCGTTGCGGAAACGGGTTCCCCCGTCTGGCGGGTGTTGCTGGCCGTCGCCGCCGGCGTGGGGCCCGCCTATCTCCTGCTGGCCTCCGGCAGCGCTCTCCTGCAAGCCTGGCTCGCGCGCGCCTGTCCCGGCCGCAATGTGTACCGGCTCTACGCCGTGTCCAATGCCGGCTCCCTCATCGGCCTCTTTGCCTACCCCTTCCTCGTGGAGCCCTTCCTTTCCATTCCCACCCAGCAACTCCTCTGGCGCCTGCTGTTCGCCGGGTATGCGATCTTGATTGCTGCCGTAGGGGCGGACCTTGCGTCCGCCCGCCATTCGCCGTCATGCGCCGACATTTCGCCACACCCGCGGGCGCCGCAAGCGACGCCCCTGCAGCACAACCCCGTATGGGCCCAACATCCCGCTTGGTGGTGGGCGCTCCCCCTCCTCGGCGCCTTCCTCCTCGTGGCCGCCACCACGGGCATGACCTACGACATGACCCCCCTGCCCATGCTCTGGTGCCTCCTGTTGGGCAGCTTCCTGCTCAGCTATATCGTCGGCTTCTCCCCCCTGGGCGAAACGATCTTCGCGGGCGCGGGGCCCGTGGCCATCGGGGTTTTCGTGGTCTATGCGGTTTTCCGCCTGACCGAGATCAAAACGCTGTGGATGACGGTCCTCGTCGGCAACGGAATCGTGCTGGGCGGCGGGCTCTTCCTGCACGGCTGGCTGTATCGCATCCGGCCCGCCCCCGAAAAACTGACCGGCTACTATCTGGCCATCGCCGCCGGCGGCGCCGCCGGCGGCATGCTGGCCGGCGTGGCGGTGCCGCTCCTGCTCAACGGCGTTTACGAGCTTTCCGGATGCCTCATTCTGCTCGCCATTCTGGTTTTCGTCCGCGCGCTCCGGGCCCGCCGTTCGCCGGCCGACGCCGGCCTGTGGGTCGCCGCCGCCGGCGTGCTGCTCCTCTCCATCATGCTCCCCCAATGGGGCCTGCTCAAGATCCGGGACATCGTCTGGCGGGGCCGGAATTTCTATGCCGCCCTGGAGGTGGAGGATCACGCGCTGGGCGATCCGGAAAAGGGGTTTCAGGGGAAAATTCGCGTCTTGACCCATGGCGCCACCGCGCACGGCCTGCAGGATAACTCGCTCGACATCCGCCATAAACCCACCTCCTACTACGGCCCGCGCGGCGGCGGATTCCCCCTTTTATGCGCAAACCAGGCCGCCACGAACCGCCCCTTGCGGGTGGGCCTGGTCGGCCTGGGAATCGGCACCCTGGCCGCCTATGGCCGCGAGGGCGATTGGTACCGGTTCTACGAAATCGATCCCCAGGTGGCGGCCGTGGCCCGGGACTCCGGCCTCTTCGCCTATCTGTCCGAAAGCAAGGCAACGGTCGATATCGTCATGGGCGATGCCCGCCTGTCCCTGGCCCGGGAAGAAGCCGCCCAGGAAGCCCCCTGGGACGTGCTGATCGTGGACGCGTTCTCCGGCGATTCCGTGCCGGTGCACCTGCTCACCCGGGAGGCGGTGGCCCTGTTCCTCTCCCGCACCCGGGCGGACGGCATCGTGGCCCTTCACATTTCCAATCGGTTCCTCGACCTGTTGCCCCTGCTCAAGACCGTGGCGCGCGCGGAAGGCGTTCATTTCTGGGCCTGGAGCAATTGGGTTGGCCACAATTCTTTGGAATCGAATTCGCTGTGGGTGCTGATGACCCGCCAGCCCAGCGCCTTCACCCCGCAACCCGGCATGGTTCCCATCCCCGAATCGATCATTCCCCCATTCCCCGTCCTCACGGACGAAAAGGGGAGCATTCTGTCCCTGGTCGATTGGGACGAGAAACGGAAGCGTGCCTACCTGCTAGACGCTCGGCAAAAGCAACCCAAACGATCGCATTGACCGCTCTTTCACCGTCCCGAAAAACCCTCTTGACCTTTGACCCCGGCTGCGCTTTGCTTGTCCCATGAATACGTCCGCAGGTTCTGCGAAAACCTTGCTGTTGCTTCCATTTCTCCTCTTCCTGTTCGGAATCCTCGCTTTTCTGCATTCCTCTTATGCGCGCACCGATTTTCCGCTCGATGACGCCTGGATTCATCGCGTTTACGCCCGCGCACTGGCACACGGCGAAGGCTTCGCCTACAACCACGGGCAACGGGAAGCGGGATCCACCAGCCCGCTCTGGTCGCTCCTTACGGCCCCCGTCCATTGGCTGCCCGGTCCGGACCCGGAGGCGCCCGTGGCCGCGGTTAAGGGCATTGGCCTTCTTTTGGCGCTTCTAATCGCAATCGGCGCCTCTCGAATTGCCCACGGTTTGACACAATCCCGGTGGATTGGCGCAGTCGCGGGATCGTTCATGGCCATCGAGCCGCGCCTTCTCTTTTCCGCGCTTTCGGGAATGGAAACGCTTCTCGTCGTTGCCCTGTGGGTCTGGTCCGCCACGGCCCTCATGGAACGCCGTTTCACGCGCTTTTTGCTTCTGCTCGGCCTGATGCCGGTCGCACGGCCGGAAAGCGCCGTTCTGCTGCCGGCCGCGCTGGCGGGGCTTGCCGGCCTTTGGATAACGCGCCGTTCCTGGCGCTCCGTCGCCACGGGTCTTCTGCTCGTATCGGTTCCCTCGGCCTTGTGGGTCGCATTCTGCCTGCACGCCACAGGCCATCCTCTGCCCAATACGTTTTATCTGAAAGCCGTTTCGTTCCGGTTAGGCTTACCGGAAATCGCAAACGCCTGGGCCATCCTCACCCAGACCGGCTGGGCCGCGACTCCGCTTTTCGGCGTCGGGCTCGTCGTCTTGGCAACATGTTGCTACCGTCGTCCCAATGCCACTTCCGCCGCGGCGCTCGGTATGCTGCTCGCAGCGCCCCTTCTGTTCCTGATTTCCGTAGCCGGCTCCCGCGGCCTTTCCCCCGTCGGCTACTACTGGACCCGCTGGGTGGACCCCGCCTCGCTCGTCTTCACCCTTGCCGCCGGCCTGGGTTTCGCCCTGCTCGCTTCTCTTGTTCTGGATTCGTGTCCATTCGTGTCCATTCGCGGTTGCTCTCCCTCACGCCCCGCAACTCCGCGGCTCCAAGCCCTTTTCTCCTCGCTCCTCCTTGCTTTCTTTCTCTTATCCCTTCATCCGTTCGTCCGTTCCTTCCAGGCTCAGCAACGCCGGCTCGCCAGCGACTCCCGGGCCATCCGCATCATGAATGTCGAGGCCGGCCGTTGGATCCACACCCATACCCCCTCGAACGCAATCGTGGCCGTCAACGACGCGGGCGCCATCCGTTATTTTGGAAACCGTTTTACGCTGGACCTCCTCGGCCTGAACAACGCCGAACTGGCTTTTGGCCGGACTTCCCAGCGCGCGCTCCTCACTCGCGCCGATTGGTTGGCAATCTTTCCAAGCTGGTTCGAACGCAACGGGACCTTGGATTTCATCCTCCAACGGTTCGAACCCCGGCACCGCATCCGCATTCCCCTCGAGGAGTATACCGTCACCCCGGCGGAGTCCCAAACCCTGATTGTCATCTACCGGAAAAAAGAATAGAGTATTTCTTTCAACTAAGGAGATTCCTATGTCCAGCGCTCGTTCCGCTCTGTTTGCCGCCCTAGCCCTCTCCGCCGGCACCCTCTTTGCCCAAGCGCCTGCCGCTACCCCGCCCCCCCCGCCTCAAATTCCCAACATCGCGCCACCCCCGGCCGCCCTCACCAACCGCTGCATTCTATTGGTCAACGCCGCCGGTCTGCCCGCCGAACAAGCGGAAGCCGTCCGCGCTTACGCGGAAAACGATCTCTGGCTGAAGGTCGAACTGCTGACGATTGACGCGGAATGGGCCGCTTTGCCCGGCAAGGCGTCCGCCTGCCTCGCGGGCGATCGGAAAATGGCGATCCTGCTCGGTAAAGGGCCTGCCGATGGCCCGCTGATCCTTTCCGCGGCCGACAACAACTGGGCCATGCTCAACGTGCCGGCGCTGTTTGCCGGTGTCGATCCCCAAAAACAGCCCATGCGCCTCCGTCAAGGTGTCATGCGTGGCCTGGGCTTCGTGTTCAGCCTGCCGATTTGCCAGGATATGCACTGCGTCATGCGCTTTCTGCAATCCACAAGCCAACTGGATCAGTTGGGGGGCAACTATTGCGGGCCAACCCGCAAGATTTACTTCCAGGCAGCCCGTCAAAAAGGGCTGTTCCCCTATCCCAAAACGCCGTTAAGGAAAGTCCTGCCGCCGGACACCGCGGCGAAAAAATAACGGTCCGCCTCCCTACCGCTGCTGTTCGCTCCACTGGTTGGACAATTCGCGCAACTTTCCCTTGAAGAGCTTCTCCATCTGTTTCGCCCGTATCAGGATGTTGTGCGCCTCCCCGTTTTTCCCCATCTTCTGATAGACCAGCGCCAGACATTGGTACGACGGCAGCGATTCGGGATAGAATTCGATCTCTTTCTTGTATTCCGCCTCCGCAAAATCCAACTGGCCTTTGTCCAGATAATAGGCGCCTAAATTGTGATGTCCATACCGTATCTTCGGATCGCGCGTCACCACCTTGTCGAACAGCGGCTTCGCCCTGTCCGGTTCATGCCTTCGCAAATAAATAACGCCCAGCGACATGTTGGCCAGATGGGAGTGAGGCGATTCCCGCACCGCCGTGGTCCAAAACGAATACCCATCCACGAACGCCGGGATCCGCCGCGCCGTTATTCCGGCCAGCCCGGCGGCAACAACAAGCATCGCCATCGCTGAATATCGTACGCGTCGTAGTCGATGGGCATACGACGCTTCCGCCCCGTGCCCCCATCCCGCCATCAGCGTCGCTAAAATCCCGACCAGGGGCATATACAACCGGTGCTCCAGCAAGCCGAGATTCTCGATATCGCCTTGCGTGGAAAATGGCATGGCCGGCGCAAGAAACAACAAGAACCAGCCGGCTCCAAACAAAAAGTAGCGCCCGGTCCGTTTCCCCTGCCAGCACCCCATCGCCAGCAACGCCGCCAACGCCAGATTGCCGTATAAGACGGTCGAACCGGAAAACGTGGGAATTAAAGCGCAATTGAACGGCATCACCGTTTTACCCAGATAACGGGCCAATAATGCAACCGTGACCGGCGCGGTTTTCATGGAAAACAGGGGAGGACCGAAAAAGGCGGTCATCCCCAGCGCCATCCCGCGAATCACCACCCAAACAAACCCGATGCTCATCCATTCCAGGATCGGTAAGGCGGTCCACGTCCGTTTTATCCGCGCCAGGGTCGAACCGCCCGTTGCACGTTCATCGCCGTTCAAAAACGTCCACAACGCGCAGATCGCGGGAATGCAAACCGCGGCTTCTTTGGTCAGAAGCGCCAGGACAAACGCCGCCAAATGCGCAAGATGCGCCCCCGTTCCCCCCGTCCGCTCATGCCGCATATAGGAAACGACCGAAAAAAGGGCAAATACCGCGAACAGCAGGTCGTTCCGCCCCGGAATCCAGGCGACCGCCATGGCCTGCACGGGATGAACGGCAAAAAGCAGGGCGAACAGAAAAGGAAACAGCGCGAGTGAGTGTCTCGCTGTTTTTTTCAACAGAACGAACACGAACCAAGTCGCCACGATATGCAGCGCCACGTTCGTGGCGTGAAACGCCCACACGTTGCCTCCGCTCATCCAGGCGTCGAGCATGAACGATACCGTGACCAGCGGCCGGTAATAATAGCCGTAAATGGATTCCGGCTGAAAATAATGCGCGGAAAACGCCTTGAGCACATTCGCGGGATCCGACAAAAACGGCATGTTCTCCCGTATCAACTTGTCGTCATCCAACACCACATAGTCGCAGAAAACCGTGGGGCCGAAGAGCGCCACAATCGCCAGCGCCAGCCACGCATAGGGCCGCCAAGAGCGAAGAAATAGATGGTCGATCATGGTGTCACCGGCGGCAACACGCCTTCTTTGACCAACTGCGCGTCATCTTCCGGAGTGAGTCGTATCGGCAGGGGCGGTTTTCCGCTTCGGATAAAATCCAGGTTTTTTTTGCGATAAAACTCCTTCATCTCCTCCGGTGTATTCCAAGGGGGCTTGGGCGGTTCGTTCGTCTGGACGGTTGGCGCCGGGAGCGGCGGCGGCGGGGCCGGCGTTGCCAGGCGCGCCTGCCGATTCCGCAGGAACGCGGAACGGCGCTCCTCGATTTCCGGGGGTAGTGTCGGCGCCGGGCTCCGGCTGCCGCGCTCGCCCCCCATGGACAGCCATTCCTCCTGATCGCCCTTGCGCACCAGCGCCCGATCCCCCGTGTAATCCACCTCGACCAGTTTGAGCCCGTCCGCCTCCCCGCCCACGGCCAGGTAATGGTTCTTCTTGGCAACGGCATCCACGATGCCGGCCTGAATGGCGCCGGTCTTGTCGTTCTTTTCCAGGGCCACCAGCCGAAGGATCGAGGAAAGCGGCGGCTGGTTGGGATTGGCCGGCGCCGCGGCGCCCGCCGCGGCGGCCGCCGTCGTGTTGCCGAACGGCATGCGGTCCAGGATAATCTGGTAATAGGCGAAATTGCCGGACTCGTCCACGCTGGCAAAAGCCGGCGGGAGTGCTGCAAGCAAAATGACACATGCCAAGCGCATACCAATATTCTCTCAAGCATGCACGCTAAGCGCAACAGAAAAGAGG
>CAZSUH010000119.1:0-8837 GCA_964609905.1 uncultured Verrucomicrobiota bacterium | reverse complement strand
ACGTTCGGAAGGAGATAGATGAAGATACTCAAGATTATCGGAATTGTAGTACTGGTGTTGTTTGTAATCTCGGGCGCGATTCAACTGCTTCTTTCCGGTCTAGTCATGGTCGCAGCGTTCGTACAAAATGCTGGCGGCAACATGAGCTACCTCATAGGCCGCTTCACAGGCGCCATGCTGATCGAGATACTTGTCGTTTTCGGGTTAGTCAAACTGATTAGATCGCTTCGGAAATCTAGGAATGACCAAACTTCCGAACCACCATTAAGCCCGCGTGATGACAAGAGAAAAACAGTCCCACCCGGGAAATAGTTTTCTCGGTTATGGCTGGCTTCGAACGACGGGGCTCCGGCTTGAATTCGGCTAACGGGTCTTCCGACCAAACAACCATACGGACTCGGTAGAGATGGAGCCAGGCTCTTCCGGCAGCGATACCGGCGTCTGTCCGACTCGACTCACGGCTGTCGCCTCGGGGGCGCGACAGCGGCCCAGAAACTCAATGCGGTACGCCCTGACTCCACCCATTCACATCGGAAGGCGGGCTTGTCCGGCAACGAGGCCGGACTCCCAGTTTTTGGCGGGCTCGGGTCAGGGGCGGATGACCTCGACATTCAAAGCGAAAAATTAGCGCCCGAGGCGGAGAGGCCCATTCAACACGGATTGGGCTGGCCTGCTTCCCTACGAGGAGATCGCCTCAGCCTGAACGCTGACGTTGGCCAATATCAATGATGTTGACAATACGTGCAGATATCTGTACATTGCTGTACAGATTGGAGGTTCATGATGACAACCGTCACGTTAACGGCATTCAGGAGTCATGCGTCGGGGATGCTCAGTCGAGTGGAAAACGGCGAAAAACTGGTGGTGCTTCGACATGGAAAGCCCATCGCCGAGGTGTCGCCGATCTCCATGCCGGCAGGCGGCAAACCCTCGTGGAAACAGTCGGCTTTGCGTCTGACTGCTAAGGGGGCCGGCCTGGCCGCAGCCATCTTGGAGGAACGTGAGCATGAAGGCATTTCTTGATTCCTCTTCATTCGCGAAGCGGTTTATCGAGGAACGCGGAAGCGAGAGGGTTGAGGCGCTCTGTGCCCGCGCATCCGAATTGGGGCTCAGCGTGCTGGGCGTGCCGGAGATCATTTCCGCTCTTGCCCGCCGTCTGCGAGAGCGCCTGCTGACCCAAGTCCAATACCATACCGCAAAGAAACGGTTGTTGGAAGACGTCCGAGACGCGGACATCGTTCAATTGACTCCCACGGTACTCGGCTCGGCGATCCGAGTTCTCGAGGCAAGTCCCGTCCGTGCCATGGACGCCCTTCACATCGCCTGCGCCCTAGAGTGGGAGGCGGATATCTTTGTGTCTTCCGACGAACGGCAGTTGGCAGCCGCAAGACGGGCCGGTTTGAAAACCCAGCAGATATGAACGGCCAACCAGCAAATGCTCGGTACGGCTCGAAACTCGCCGTCCGAGATTTGCGCCGTTCTGCAAAGAGGATGAAAATGACCGGAAAGCAAGCACTGGATTTGGCCAATGGAGTTCTCAGTGCCGTCGGTGACGAGCCCCTCTCCGTGCAAGACCAGGCAGGAACGGAAAAGGAGTAGATCGCGGCGATTTTGGGTGCGTATGCCGCCCGTCTTCGGAAAAGACAACCTCGATACAGCGCTATCAAAGACGATCGAATGCTTCCGGACATTTTCATTCATGGGCAGTAATGACGCAAAACGGCATTCTCAATTGCTGAGGTGTTGTGAATCCTCGGCAAAGCGCGTTCATCCGCTCTTGAGTTTCGGTAGAAACGCAGCACAACCGGCAGGCCTCAACCAGTCCCCCCGGCGTTCCGCCGAATGTATACGCTTGCCAGACGGGCACCCTCTTCCCATACTGATGACAAAAGGTGGGTGACCATTATGAAAATATTATCAGTTGGGATTGCGGTTCTTTTTACATTCACGCTGGGCGGTTGTGTGTGCGCCGGGCTTGACAACACCAATAAAGCCCCGACACCGATCCGTCTTGAAATCGCTCTGATTGACGGTTCGCGCATCATCGGCGTCCCGATCATCGAGTCGGCTTCCATCCAGACTCCGTATGCCAAAATCAATCTGCCTCTGGATCAAGTCCTGACGATCAAGATCGAGGCCGATCACGAAACGGCATCGATCGACTTGCGGAATGGTGACAAGCTCAAGGGCGCCATCCAACTGGAGCCCGTCAAGCTCGAAACGCTATTCGGGAACGTGAGTATCCGCGTGGAACAGATCAAGAAGGTCGACGTTGTCGTATCGGGCGCCGGGATATCGGATACGCTCAGCCATGGCCTGGTGCTCTACTACTCCTTCGACAAAGACGACGGGGACCGCGTTGCCGACGCCAGCGGGAACGGACATGACGGCATCGTGAAGGGAGCGAAGTGGACACCGACTGGCATCGCCGGCGGGGCGTATAGTTTCGGAGGATCGGATTATATTTCCATCGGCTACCAGCCGGCAGGAACTCAACTCACGCTATCCGCATGGATCAAGACATCCAGTCCCGAGGGAAGCTACTTTTTCGGGACGCATTATACGGAAACAAGTTTGTGGTTATTGACGGTGGAAGGAAGCGGCGGATTTCCCAAGCAATGTGCAAGAATCGCTTACAATACCGGGTCAGGCGGCGAATCGCTGTTTGGCACCTCTAACGTCCAAGATGGACAGTGGCACCACGTGGCTGCCACAATCGATTCCAGTGGCGCCAAACTATATGTGGATGGCGTCCTGGAAAACCAGAACTCCGTTCCTGGCCGCTGGACCGGCGGTAACGCGGCCATCGGAAGGAGCCTGACCGGATATCCCGGATACTACTCCGGCCTGGCCGATGAAGTCATGATCTTCAACCGTCCTTTGAGTGCCTCCGAAATCAAGCAGATTTACGACACCCAGAAGTGAGCGGAGCAACGGCTTGCACGCGATACGCGCTACATCTCGTAGAGAGTCTTGTCGCGAACGGGCGCCGCGCGTTTCCGGCCGCGCGATTTATTTCCCCCCTCGGCCGCAAACGGGTCTTCCTTCTCGAACTGATCGCCCAGTTCGGCTTCCACCGCCTCCGGATCCTCGCCCGCTTCCAGGCGGCGCATGGCCTCTTCCATCCCCTCCCCCAGCTTCATGCCGGTCGCGTCCGTGAGCTTGCGCATCAGCTTCGCGGCCTGGCGCGGATCCTCCTCGTTCATCCCGGCCGCCTCCTGCGCCAGCGACTCGATGGCTTTTTCCATGCGGGACTCGTCAAACGGAAGCCCCCCCCCCGCCTCGTCGCCGGCCCCCTCGCCGCTACGCCGTTTGCCGACAGCGGCAAACGCCGAGACTTCGCGAGTGAGCCTCCGCTTGCAGCACGGACAGTCCGGCTTTCCGTCCGTATTGATGCGACGGGAGAAAAACGAAAAGATTTTGTTGCACGGCCGGCAATAAAACTCATAGATGGGCATGGCGACCTCCGGTTTTTCTGGGTTTGGCCTGAATGAGCGCTGGCCGTTTTTTCTTGAGTTCCCTGGGCACCGCCATGCCCGCCGCTTCCATTAGTTCGGCGAGCTGGTCCCGAAGCAGACCGGCCTTCTCGAATTCGAGCGACTCCGCCGCCTGCAGCATCTCCCGCTTCAGATCCTCGGCCACCTGATGCACGTCGTACGATTCGCCGGCCTCGCGAAGCACGTTGGCCTCGATCTTCTCCGCGCGTTGCTCAACGTGCAGCAGTTCCTCGATCTCCTTGTTGATCGTGGTCGGGGTGATGCCGTGCGCCGTGTTGTAGGCCAGTTGGCTGACACGCCGCCGTTCGGTCACCACGATCATCCGCTTCATGGAATCGGTCACACGGTCGGCATACAGAATCACCTTCCCGTTCACGTTCCGGGCGGCCCGGCCCGCCGTCTGGATCAGGGAGGTGTCGGATCGCAGAAATCCTTCCTTGTCCGCATCCAGCACGGCCACCAGGGAGACTTCCGGCAGATCCAACCCCTCGCGCAGCAGGTTGACGCCGACGAGGCAATCGAACTCGTTTTTCCGCAGGTTTCGCAGGATCTGCACGCGATCCAGGGCGGTGATATCGGAATGCAGGTATTGGACGCGCAAGCCTGTCTCGTTCAAATACCGGGTGAGATCCTCGGCCGTTTTTTTGGTCAGGGTCGTCACCAGCACGCGTTCGCCCCGACCGGCATGGGCTTTGACCTCCTCCATCAGATCGTCGATCTGATTCGAGAGCGGCCTTACATCCACGGGCGGATCGAGCAAGCCGGTGGGGCGGATCAGTTGCTGGACGGGGTTCGGCGCCATCTGCGCCTCAAAGGGACCGGGCGTCGCGGAGACAAACAAAACGGGGCCGACCTTGCCCAGGAATTCGTCAAAATTCAGCGGCCGGTTGTCTTTGGCGGAGGGCAGCCGGAAACCGTGCTCCACGAGCATGTTTTTCCGGGCCTGATCCCCGTTGTACATGGCGCGCAATTGCGGCACCGTGACATGGGATTCGTCGATGATCGTGAGAAAACTCCCGGGCAAATAATCGATCAGGGTCTCCGGCGGTTCGCCGGGTTTTCGCCCGCTCAAGTGCCGGGAATAGTTTTCGATGCCGTTGCAGTAGCCCACGGTCTGAAGCGTTTCCAGGTCGTAGAGCGTCCGCTGCCGGATCCGCTGGGCCTCGATGAGCTTGTTCTGGGACTCAAACCACGTGACGCGTTCGTCCAACTCCTCCCGGATTTTCACCAGGGCGCGCTCAATCTTGTCCTGGGGCATGACGAAATGATTGGCCGGCGAAATGATGACGACGGGCAGGCGGTGCAACGCCTTGCCCGTGAGCGGATCGATTTCCTCGATCTTCTCGACCCCGTCGCCGAAAAAAACGATGCGAAACCCGGTTTCCAGGTAGGAGGGGAAAACATCCAGCACGTCGCCGTGCGCGCGGAACGAGCCTGGTTCCGCGGCATAATCGTTTCGGGTGTATTGGATATCCACGAGTTTGCGCAGCACCGCATCCCGGTCCGCCGCCTCATCCGCGCGCAGGCGAACCACCATGGTCCGGTAATCCTCCGGAGAACCGAGGCCGTAGATGCAAGAGACGGACGCCACGACAATCACATCCTCGCGGGACAGGAGGGAGTTGGTGGCGGACAGCCGCATGCGCTCGATCTGCTTGTTGATCGAGGCGTCCTTTTCGATGTAGGTGTCCGTTTGCGGAATGTAGGCCTCGGGCTGGTAATAATCGTAATAGCTGATGAAAAACTCGACGGCGTTGTCGGGGAAAAAGGCCTTCAGTTCGGCATACAGTTGGGCGGCCAGTGTTTTGTTATGGGAGATGACGAGCGTGGGGCAGTCGCGCGCCGCGATGATGTTGGCCATGGTAAAGGTTTTGCCGGAACCTGTCACGCCTTCCAGCGTCTGAAATCGCTCCCCCTTGTCCAATCCGCTGCAGAGCGCATCGATGGCAGCCGGCTGATCGCCGGTCGGCTGATACGGAGAAACGAGATTGAACAGGCGTTGCATCGTTACAGGGCCAGCATGCGTTCGAGACAGAGCCGGGCCTTGCCCGCCACGGAAGAGGGAACCGAAATGATGTTGTCCGGAGGCCAGTCTTCGAGAACCGACAGCAGGTTTTCCGGCGTGGTGGCGCTCATGTCCGGACAGGATGAGGGGAACAACGGATGAACGGTCACGCGCCCGTCTTCCTCGTCGGCCAGGCGTTGGACCAAATGGTTCTCGGTGCCGACGAATATCTCGCTGCCCTCGGGCGCTTTGCGCACATAGTCAATCAGTTGGGACGTCGAGCCATGGAAATCGGACAGCCGGACCACCTCCTTCGGCGTCTCGGGATGCACGATGATACGGGCCGCCGGATGCCGGGCGCGAACGTGAAAGACATGTTCCACGGTAAAGGCCCGGTGCACATGGCAGAATCCCTTCCACACGACCACGCGGGTCTTCCGCAGCCTCTCGTCCGTCAGGCCGCCACCGGGCGACAGAGGATCGAAAATCCCCACCGCCTCGTCTTCGATCTTCAGGTCATGCGCCGTGTTGACGCCCAGGTGCTGGTCCGGCAGAAACAGGATTCGCTTGCCGGCATCCAACGCCCACTGGAACACGCGTGCCGCATTACTGGAGGTGCAGGCGCTGCCGCCCCGGCTTCCGCAAAAGGCCTTGATGACGGCGGAACTGTTGACGTAGACGATCGGCACCCACTCCGGCCAGACGGTCGCCAGGCGCGCGGCGCAGGCTTCCGCCTGGGAGGCGGTGGCCATGTCGGCCATCGGGCAACCCGCCCGGCTGTCGGACATGTAGACCGTTTGGTCGACCGATGTCAGCATGTCCGCGGTCTCCGCCATGAATCGGACACCGCAGAAGACAATTTTTTCGGCCGTTTTGCAGGCCGCGGCGCGCCGGGCCAGTTCAAGCGAATCGCCCACCGCGTCCACATGGCGGAGAATCGCGGAATCCTGGTAATAGTGGCCCAGGATAAAGAGGCGCGGCCCCATCTTCTCACGCAATTGTTCAATGGCCCGTTCCACGGTGTTCATCGCATGCTCCCCATTTGCCTCTAGTATAGAACGACCACCGAAAAAATGAAATGAAACCTTGCTTCCGCCGCGACGAGCATTTATAGTATCTTCTTTGAAACGCGTACCTGTAGCTCAATTGGATAGAGCATCAGACTACGGATCTGAGGGTTGCAGGTTCAACTCCTGCCAGGTACGCCATTCTTGCCCGTGATCCGCCCTTACCCTAACAGGGTTCGCACCACGTCCGCCGCCGTGAAGTCCGCCGCCTCCGGCGTACAGAATTGCCCGATGCAGTCCACGCCGTCTCCCAGCGTCACCAGGGCCTGTTCGCGATACCCGTCTGACAGCAGTTGCGCCATGCCGATATTCGCGGAAAGGCCGTTGCAGACGCACTTGCGGCCGATCAGTTCCTCAGGCTTGCCGCCCTTGGCCAGGAAACTAGATTCGGGTTCGGCCGGACAGCGATAGCCGACCGTCCCATCCTCCCGCCGATACGCTTCCCGCAGGAACCCGAGATCGCAGATTCTCTTGCGTTTTCGGTAGACGGCCTCGTCGGAAAGCGACCCTTCAATTTGGACCACCTTGAAGGGGAATCCCGTCGGCGACGCCAATGGATCGGTGAACACGCGCGTGTCGCCGGACAGCGCTTTGCGCACCAGGGGCAACCGGATGTCGGTCGCCATGCCCGATTCGACGCACAGGGCAAAGGCGGTTCCCACCTGGACGCCGGCGGCGCCCTGGGCCAGCGCCGCTCGCATAGCGGCCGGCGTGCCGCACGAGCCCGCCAACCAGAACGGCAGGCCCAGCTTGCGCATGACGGCCAGATCCACCGTGTCACGCGGCCCATACACCGGCTGCCCGTCGGGCGTCAGTTGCAGGTGCCCGCGCGGCGGGGCATTGTGGCCGCCGGCCAGGGGACCTTCAATAATGAAGCCTTCGATGCTGCCGTTCGCTTTGCGCATCAGCATGGTGGCCAGGGCGTCCGAGGAAACGATCGGCAGAAAGTCCGGCCGTCGCAGGTGCGCCAATCCCGGGGCTTCGTCCAGATAGAGGGACGGATCGAACACGGTTCGGCAGACCGTGTCGGCGGTCGCCCCATGCACCCGGATGGGATACGAGGCCGGCTGATGCATCGCCAGCACATCCAGGACTCCCGGCATCTCAATGGGTATCCCCGCCCCCACGATCACCACCGCCACGCCCGCCAGCATCGCGCCATAAAGAGAGGGCAGGTGCGGCAGTTGAATCTTTTCCAGGTAGTTGATCCCCACGGGATTGGAGTGGCCCTCCCGCGCCAGGAAAACTTCCACGAAATTTGACACCATGCACAGCTCGTCCAGCCAGCGTTTTCTCTTGATCGCGTGCATGCCCGTCAATTTGAACGGCACGCCCGGTTTCGTCCCGCCGGGCACGAAAAGGGCATCCTGGATCCGTTGCGCAATCTTGGGGAACGTGAAATGACTCATCGCGCGGCGCACGTCGCCCCCGGGATCGCCCGCCTGGAGCCGGCGCGCCAGCACCACATCGAGTGCGGTTCCGGAAACGACGCCCAGTTGCTTGGCCCGGGAAACGGCCTGGGCGAGACGCCAATTGGATACGCCCACGCCCATGCCGCCCTGGATGATTTTTGGAAGGTCAATATGCATAGCCGATAATAATACCAAATGTTCCATGCCAAGTCCATTTCCAAATGAAAATAGGTCGATTTCACAATAATCCAGGCCTTGGTTCGTTATGTTAAAGTATGACCTATTGGTCACCAAACTCAAGGAGTCAACAGATGAAGTTCGGAACCGTAGCGTTGAGTCTCGTCGGAGTGGCATTTCTGAGCGTGGCAACCATCCGTGCGGAAGGCGATGCCAAAACGAAGAAGGCGCCTGAAGGCAGGAAAATCGATTTCTTCGCAAAGCTGGACACCGATGCCAATGGCACCCTCTCGATCGCCGAATTCAAGGTCGTGTACGATAAGAAGATAGCCAAACAGAAGGCTGCCTCTCCCGACGCCGTTATCGATACGGTGGAAGAGGCTTTTGCCAAATTGGACGCCGACAAGAGCGGCAGCCTGACCAAGGAAGAATTTAAGGCCAAGCATAAGAAAGCCACCGCCAAGCCGGCTGAAGCGACTGCCGCTGCGCCTGCTCAATAATCGTCCGTTCGACTCGAAACAAAAACCGCCGCGCTACCGCGGCGGTTTTTATTTATGCACGGGGTTTCCGGGTGAAGCGGCGGCTTACTCCTCGGCGGGCTTGTCGGCCTCTACGGCGGGCGCCGCTTCTTCAACGGCAGGCGCGGGATGGTCCTGCTGATCGTTTCCGGCCTTCTGGT
>CAZSUH010000118.1:0-8996 GCA_964609905.1 uncultured Verrucomicrobiota bacterium | reverse complement strand
TGCTCTACTTCTCCGGCAACGATCCGGACAGCTCGGACGACGAAGGCTGGCAGCCGTTGTGGGCCCGGTATCCTCAGTTCGGCCTTTCCGATCTCCTGGTCTACACCTACGACGCCGAAGGCGGCGGGTGGTCCAACCTGGGCGCCCCCTACCTCAGCGCCGGGCTGACGGTGCACAAGGACGGCAAACTGTCGGTCATGGCCAGCCCGCTCATGGCGCCCGAGGAGAATGGCCCGGGGTCCGGCGATCAACGCGGGCTCTATGTCGGCGCCGCTTACAACGTGGTGCTCGCCCGTGGCGTCATCTCCTCCAAGGACGATGTCAAGGGGCACTTGCAGGCCGAGTTGCTCGACCCGGGGAACTATTACCGGAGCGGTCTTGACACCGGCTATTTCATCCGTTGGGAATTGATGTATACCTTCTGACGCACATGACTACCTATTTCGATTCAGAAAACGAATGCCAATCCCGCGATCGCCTGCATGAACTGCAGTCCGAACGGTTGCGGAACGTGGTGGACCGCGCCTATCGACTCGTTCCCGCCTATCGCAGGAAATTCGATCAAGCGGGCCTGAAGCCGGCCGACATCCGGTCCATCGACGACATCGCCCGGTTGCCCTTCACGGTCAAGGACGATTTCCGCGACCAGTATCCGTTCGGGCTGTTCGCGGAACCCCTTGACACCGTCATCCGCCTTCACGCCTCCTCCGGCACCACGGGCAAGCCCACGGTGATCGGCTACACCCGCGCGGACATCGATACGTGGGCCGTCTGTTGCGCGCGCCTGCTGGCCAGCGGTGGCGGCACGCCGAAGGATATCCTTCAAGTTGCCTACGGTTACGGCCTGTTTACCGGCGGGCTCGGGCTTCATTACGGGGGCGAAAAACTCGGCGCGGCGGTGATTCCCATGTCGGGCGGGAACACCAAGAAGCAACTTATGTTGATGCAGGATTTCGGCACCACGCTGCTGGCCTGCACCCCGTCCTATGCCCTCCAGATCGCCGAGGTGGCCGCCGAGGAGGGAATCGACATCCGTTCCCTCAAATTGCGGGCCGGCTTTTTCGGGGCCGAACCGTGGACCGAGGAGATGCGCCGGCAGATCGAAAGCCGGTTGCATCTCAAGGCCCTGGACATCTACGGCCTGAGCGAAGTGTGCGGCCCGGGCGTCGCCGGCGAATGCCTGGAGCAGCATGGGCTTCATGTGTTCGAGGACCATTTCTTCCCCGAGATCATCGATCCCGCCACCGGCATACCCGTGGAACCCGGCCAGCCCGGGGAACTCGTGTTCACCGGCCTGACGAAACAGGCGATCCCGCTGATCCGCTACCGCACCCGCGACATCAGCCGTCTCTACACGGGCGAGTGCCCCTGCGGCCGCGTCTTCCGCCGCATTGAACGCCTCTCCGGCCGCACCGATGACATGCTGATCATCCGCGGCGTGAACGTGTTCCCGTCCCAGATCGAGAGCGTGCTCATGAAACTCGAAGGCGTGGAACCCACCTACCTGATCGTCGTGGACCGCAGCGGGACGCTGGCGGATATCGAGGTCAAGGTGGAGGTCTCCGAGCGGCTCTTCTCCGACGAGGTTAAAAAGCTGGAAGCCCTGCGCCGTCGCATCGGCGAGGCGTTGCGCAGCGTCCTCAGTCTGAACGCCAAAGTCACCTTGGTGGAACCCAAGTCCATCGCCCGCGCCGTCGGTAAGGTGCAGCGTGTGGTGTTCGTGGACAAGAAAGCCTGAAATCGCCGTTCGATCCGGAGGACACGATGAAGGTCAAGCAGATCTCCCTGTTCATGGAAAACCGCACTGGCCGTCTGGCCGACGTCGCCCGCACGCTCGGCGCGGCCGGCGTGAATATTCGCGCCCTCTCGCTGGCGGACACGGCGGATTTCGGCATTCTCCGCCTGATCGTAAACGATGTGGACCGCGCCGTGAGCGCCCTGCGGGCATCGGGGCACACCGTGCAGATCACCGAGGTGGTGGCCGTGGAGGTCGCCGACAGGCCCGGCGGGCTGGCTGAGGTGCTTGATGTGATCCAACAGGCCGGCCTCAATGTCGAATACATGTATGCCTTCATCGAAAAGGCTACGGACAAAGCGGTTCTGGTGTTCCGCTTCGAGGCGATCGAGCAGGCATTGGCCGGCCTTAAAAAGGCGGAAATACCCGTCCTTTCCGCTGCCACGGTCTATTCGTTGTGAAAATCGAGCGCCTCCGGCTGGTCGTGGAGGAAGCGGAGGCCGCGGAATGGGTTGTGCGCCTGCTGGACGGTCAGGCGGATATTTCCGGCGTGCGCATCGGGTTCGAACGCGACGCCATTGTTTTCGAAGGCCGCATTCGCCTCCCGCTGGCCGGCGAGGCGCCCATCCGGACCGTTTGGACCGTGGAGTCCGATTCCCGCGGGCGGGGGATCGTCCGGTTGGCGCAGGCCTCCGTCTTTGGCTGGAGCGGGGGGGCCGGCTTTCTGACCGGCCAGATCATGAAAAAAATCGAGAGGCTTCTGGCCGGCCGGCCGGGTTTCGAGATTTCCGGCGATTCGCTCATCCTGGATCCCGCCCCCCTGCTGGCGGGGCTTCCGGTCGCGATGGAACTCCGTGTCGCATCCGTGCTGGCGGAGCCGGGGCGGCTGATCCTGGAAGCGGGTTAAAGCAGGGCCTCCACCGCGGCCTTAATGTCGCCTTCTCCGCGCAACCCCACCAGGGTGTTCACGACCTTGCCGCCCTTCAGGAACACCAGGGTGGGAATGCTCCGGATGCCGAATTCGGCCGCCAGTTCCGGAGCCTCGTCGGTGTTGATCTTCACGAAGACCGCCTTGCCCGCATAGGCGCCGGCCACGCGGTCGAGAAGCGGAGCCAATGCTTTGCACGGCGGGCACCAGGTGGCGAAAAAATCCACCACGGCCGGCAACGTCGCGCGCCGCACTTCCGCATCGAACTCGCCGGCCTTGATCTCTTTCACGTTTCCCATGACATCTCCTTTTCGAGTGGACCCTTTGCAGGTTGCAGGCGTTACGATATCACGAAAGGCCGCGTGGCGCAACCGGCAGCCGCAATCGCGGCGGCTCAGACTTGGGGTCAATCGAACCAGGATCATGCCGTTGCGAAATTCATACGCGATCATCTTGACCTCGGAAGGGCGGAGGGATTACAGTTGACCGCGTAATAAGAGGAAAAACAGCGCTCTCAAGAGGTTACCCATGCTCCATAGTCTGCCCCGCTGCGATTTTCACATACACACCCAATACCTGGGCTGTGCCAACGCCACGATGGAGGTGCCGGCCATCATCAAGGAATGCGAAAAGATCGGGGTGAAGACGCTGGGCATCACCGATCACCTGAATTCCCTGGACAAACTCGAGCGGCATGTGTTCATCCGGAAAGACATTGACGAACTGGACACGCCTATAGCGGTGTATTTCGGTGTCGAGCTCAACTTTCTTGGCGTTGACGGCGAATTCGCCTTCAGCCCGGAGGTCCAGGAGCAAGCCGGATTTCAATTCGCCATCGGCGGCATTCACAGCACCTATCTGGAATCGTACGACTTGGGAAAGATCGTGGATATCCAGCACCGCCATCACCTGAAAACGTGCCGCGATCCGCTGGTCGATGTGCTCGTCCATCCCTACTGGTTCGGCAAGGGGGAATTCGATCGGAAGGGCTGGGCCTGGTTCGACTCCATGCAGGCTGTCCCGGAGCGCTACGCCCGCGAACTCGGCCAGGCGGCGAAGGAAACGGGCACGGCCATCGAAATCAATGCCAGCGCCAATCTGTTGAACCCGGCGAACAACGACCGATACGTCAAGGAATACATCGCCTTTCTGTCCGTCGTGGCGGAGGAAGGCGCCAGTTTCTCCCTCGGCTCGGATGCCCACGATATCGGCCATCTCAAGAACGTGCGATCGGCCTGGCAGGTTGCGGAACAGCTCGGCCTGACGCCGGATCGCATCTGGCAGCCGACGGGGAAGCCGATGGTGGGTCGCGCGCCCAAAACCATTTCGCGTTCCTAGAAAGGCCGCACCCAACGGCGCACTGAAAAGGACGCCATCGATGTCGTTCAAATTCTCGCTGGCCTTTCTCGTTGAAGGCGAGCGCCAATTCCTGGAGCGTTACGGCTTCTTTATTCCTCCGGAACTCAACCGGGAAACCATCCGGAAGCATAAGGATAACGATCCGGAACTGATGCGAATGTATGAACGGTTGCGGCAACTCCCCGAGCCGGAAACACCCTATTTTTGTTCCTCCGACTATGAGTCCATCGCGGGCGTCAGCGCAGGGGCATCCGGCGCCAGCCTGCTGAAGCCGCCCGATCCGGAGATCCGGGACAGGATCCTCGGGGGCTGGCGTGGCAGGGCTGTCGGCTGCATTTCAGGAGCGCCGTTGGAATGCGATCTGACGCTCCCGGAAATCAAGGAGTTGCTTGGCGCCGATTTTCCCATGGACCATTACCTGCGCCAGTCCGTCGCGGAAAAGATCGCCCTGAAAAAGAGGGGACATCTTAATCCCGAAGTGACCATCCCGTGCAGCCGGGAAAGGATCGCCTTTGCCATGGCGGATGACGACTTGAATTATACGATCCTGAATCTTCTGCTCCTGGAGAAGAAGGGGTTTTCATTTTCACGCCAAGACATCGGCGAGCTATGGGCGTATTACCTGACCCCGGGTCAGACCTACGGAGCCGAAACCACCGCGTTCGTCAACTTTTTATGGGGGCTTCCGGCCGAGGCCGTGCCGGTGTATTTGAATCCCTTCCGGGACGAAATCGGCGCGCAAATCCGGGCGGACATGTTCGGCTATGTCTGCCCCTCGGAGCCACAAGCGGCGGCCGCGCTCGCGTTCCGGGAGGCGTCGTTTTCGCATGTGGCCGACGGCATCTATGGCGCGATGGGCGTCGCGGCCATGATCGCGGCCGCCTTTTCGGTCACCACCATGGAAGCGGTGGTTGCGGCCGGCCTGGCGAACATTCCCCGGAGGAGCCGGATCTCGGAACTCCTCGAGAAGACGGTGGAGTGGCATTTGAAACTGGGCGATTGGGAAGCCGTTTACGAACAGATCAAGGCCGCGACACCTCAATATGGCGCCGGGCATACGGTGAACAATGCCGCCTATGTGGCGAATGCCCTTCTGGCATCCAAGGGGAATTTCGAAAAAGGGATCGCCATCGCGTGCATGCAGGGGCACGACACCGACTGCAATGCCGCCACGGTCGGTTCCATTCTCGGCGTCCATCTGGGCGCCGCGCGGCTTCCCGGCAAATGGGTTCGGCCGCTGAACGATCGCATGAAGTCCAGCCTGGCGGAACTGAGCGAGGTTGCCATCTCGGAAATGGCCGAGCGGACATTTCAGTTGATTCTGAACAGGAGGAAATCCTGAAGCCATGAACACGGCACTCAGTCTGATCATCGATGACGGCGCGCCGATCAATCCGATGTGGTACCCAAGGGCCGGCCAGGCATGAACGAATTCCAGTTACAGGTGCCGGAGCAGCCAGGACCGGCTTTGGGAATCCAGGGCGTTGAAATCCGGGATCTCGTACCGGTTGTCGTCCACATCCGTGAAGCGAATCCGGCCGGGGGCGGGGCGGACGACGTTGTCTCGCAGGTCGCGCGTGGTGAACCGGACAATGCCGCGCGGGGTTTCGATCTCCCAATCCACGGTGCCGAACCGTTCCTTGATGGAGCGGACCTTGATCACGCGGGAGATCATGTAGCGCCGTTCGAGATCGGCCTCGACCAGCCGGCGGCTCTCCGGTTCCAGTTCGCCGGGTTCGGCGATCAGCCCCGCCTCCTTGTTCCCCCCGTCGCGCACGCTGTAATAACGGTTCGGGAGGGTCAGCGGAAAGGCGCGTAAAATCGAGACCTTGAGGATGGAGCAATCCCCCTCGATGGTCAGACGCAGCGCGGCGCCGGCTTTGAAGAAGCGCAGGCGCTTCGGATCGAGCACGCGCAACTGCGCCGCTTCGGAGAGGGCGTTGACCGTGGCGGACGCCGCGGGTTTCGGTTCGGGGCCCGTGCTCATTTGCCCACCCCCATGATGGAGGATGTTTCGCGTTGCAGGTCGACCAGCCGGTGAAACTCCCCCTTCTTGTCGAGCAGTTCCTGGTGGGTGCCCGTTTCGGACACCTCGCCGTTCTTGAGCACGACGAGGCGGTTGGCGTTGCGCAGGGTGCTGAGCCGGTGCGCGATGGCGAAGGTGGTCCGGCCCTTGATCATGCGGGCGATGGCCTCCTGGATCTGCTTTTCGGTGTCGGTGTCCACGGACGCGGTGGCCTCGTCGAGGATCAGGATGCGCGGATTGTGGAGGATGGCGCGGGCGATCGCGATGCGCTGCCGTTCGCCGCCCGAGAGGGATTGGCCCCGTTCGCCAACCCGGGTGTCGTAGCCGTCTGTTTTGGAAACGATGAAGTCGTGGGCATTGGCCGCCTTGGCCGCGGCCAGAATATCCTCGCGCGAGGCGTCCGGCTTGGCGTAGCCGATGTTGTCGGCGATCGAACCGTTGAAGAGGAAGGTGTCCTGGAGCACCACGCCGATCTGGGAGCGGAGATCCTGCTGGCGGATTTTGCGGATGTCCACGCCGTCGACCCGGATGACGCCCTGGTTGACGTCGTAGAACCGGCAGAGCAGGCTGATCGTGGTGCTCTTTCCCGCGCCGCTGTGGCCCACGAGGCCGATCATCTCGCCCGGCTTCACGTCGAGCGAGACGTTCTTCAGCACGGGTTTGTGGGACTCGTAGCCGAAGGTGATGCCGTCGAATTCGACACGTCCCTGGATGGCGGGCAGGGAGACGGCGTCGCCGGCGTCCGCGATGTCGGCATCGCTGTCGAGGATTTCGAAGACCCGCTCGGCCGAGGTGAGGGAGCGGGCGAGGTAGTCCGCGATGCGGCTGAGGAACTGGAGCGGCCCGTAGAACATGCCGAGGTAGGCGAGGAAGGTCATGAGCGTGCCGGTGGTCATGGCGCCGCCGAGCACCTGGCGGCCGCCCACGTACCAGACCAGGAGCGCGCCGGCGCCGCCGATGAACCAGAGCAGGGGGAAGAAGGTGGCCCAGGTCAGCTCGGCGGCGGTGTCGGCGTCGAGCACCACCTGGCTGTGGCCGCGGAACCGCTCGATCTCCTCCTTTTCGCGGGCGAACGCCTTGACTACGCGGGCGCCGGAAAGCGAGTCGCTGACCGAGGTCGTGAGCTTCGACCGGGCGTGGAAAAAGCGATGCCAGAGGTTGACGATATGGCTCCAGAAGAGCCGCGACAGGAGGATGACGATCGGCACGGGCAGGAGCACCAGCAGCGCGAGCTTCCAGTTCATGACGAAAAGCACCACGCCGATGCCGATGAGCGTGAGCAGGTTGACCACGAAAAACTGCATGCCGTCCACGAGTACGGATTCGAGCGACGCGGTATCCTGCGTCACGCGCGTGATCATGGCGCCCACGGGCCGTTTTTCGAAGAAGCGCAGCGACAGGAATTGAAGGTGCGCATAAAGCCGGACGCGCAGGTCGTGGGAGAGATGGGTGCCGATCGCGATCAGCTTGCGGGACCGGATCAGGTTGACCGCCTGGCCCGCCAGTTGAGAAGCCAGCAGGCCGATCACCATCCAGCCGAGCAGGCGCAGGCGTTCGGGCAGGGGCTCGGCGGTCCCGGCCGGCGGCACCAGGACGCGGTCCATCAGGGGCCGGGTCAGGTACGGCGGCACCAGGCTGAGGAGGAGGCCGAGCCCCATCATGCTCCAGACGACCAGCATGTCGCGCCAATAGGGTTTGAGATAGCCGATCAGGCGCAGGATGACCTTGCCCTTGTTGAGGCAGGCCGGACAGACGCGGGTGCCCTCGGGAAGGAGGAGGCGGCAGGTGGGGCAGCGCTTGCGCTCCTCGGTGTCCTCCGCCAGCACGGGCGGGTCGGGCCGCGGTTGCTTGTCTTTGGCGATCGCCTCCCGCAGGGCGTCGGCATCGGCGAGGTATTTGCCGATGCGCCCGAACTTGCGCTGGTGGGCGTTGGAGAATCGGAGCAGTTCGGTGGCGATTCCCCGGACCTCGGCCATGAGGGCGCCCCCGCCGATGAGCGACTCGATTTTGGGGCGGACCAGTTCCGCCAGGGGCAGCTCCAACCGGGGTTCAGGCGAGGCTCCGCTTGCATCCGGCGCGGGGAAGAGGCGGAGCCGGTCGGCGGTGAGCACCAGCCATTCCTCGCCGAAGCGGCCATCCGGCAGCAGGTCGGTGACCGCGGCCGTCAGGATGGCGCCGGCGTCCAACTCCGGCTTGAGCCTGGCAGCAAGCGCCACGGGCAGTTCTTCGATCAAGGGCATGACCGAATCATGTCATGTTCGGGCGAAACTGTAAATCGCCCAGTAGCGCCGCTTCGGAGCAGTCCAGGCGTCAGCGCTTGCCCTTGGCGTGGTAATGCGTGTGAAGCAGGTGGTGGGATTTCTCGCCCAGGGGCTCCTTGAGGAACTCCTCGTAGAGCTTCTTGATGTCCGGATTTTCGTGCGATTTGCGGATGGGCTTGCCTTCGTCTTCCGCGTAAATCCCGGCGATGCGCTTGAGCCGCACGGCGTCGTCCGTGAACCGGGGCTGGCCGCCGCCGCCGATGCAGCCGCCGGGGCAGGTCATCACCTCGATGAAGTGGTAGGGCGAGCCGTTGGCCGTGATGTGGTTCAGCAGGCGGCGGGTGTTGCCCAGGCCGTGCGAGACGGCCACCTTCAGTTCCACGCCGTCGAGGAACCTCCATTCCGGCTTCGTGCCGGCGATGGTCAGGGCCGCCTCCTTGATGCCTTCGAGGCCGGCCACCGCCTTCACGTGCAGGTTGGCCACGGGCAGTTCGCGGCCGGTGACGATCTCGTAGGCCGTGCGCAGGGCGGCTTCCATGACGCCGCCGGTGTTGGCGAAGATATCGGCCGCGCCCGAGGAAATCCCCAGCGGAGCATCCATTTCCTCCTCCGGCAGAGTGGCGAAGTCGATGCCGCCTTCCCGGATCATGCGGGCGAGTTCGCGGGTGGTGAGGACGTAATCGACGT
>CAZSUH010000117.1:0-9225 GCA_964609905.1 uncultured Verrucomicrobiota bacterium | reverse complement strand
CCGGCTTCCTGGCCATGCTGAAGGACGCGGGCTGGACGGGCATTCACATGGCGTGGGGCGCGCAGGATTCGGAGCCCAACGCCTATTTCAAGGCCATTCAGGCCGCCGGCGACCTCGACATGATCTGGGTGGACACCTGGCCGTGGGACGGCAACATGTTCGGCGCCCGCACGACGGTGACGGCGTCGCGCCAGATGGCCCTGGAAAAAGCGGGCGGCGAACTGCTCGCGGAGCGGTACGCCAACGAGCCGGCTTTTGCCGGATTGTGGAGCGAGGAAACCTATCCCGGAATTCTCTACGAGCCGGCCGAGTTCGAGGCCTGGTTCAAGACGAAATACGGCGTGGACCCGCGCGCGAAATACGGGCTGCCCCCCGCGTTCGAGCTGAAGCGCGAGGCGGTCAGCCAGGGTGTGCTGAAGACCGATTTTCTGACCTACTGCGGCGACACGATGATGGCGCACTGGCAGGAGTCGCAGGAGTGGATGAACGGCCTTCGCAAGGGCTGCGCGCTGACCTTCAGCATTTCGCACCGGCACATCGTCACCTATCCCGGCCTGAACGCCAGGCTGAACGACCGCATTCACGTGCCGGGCCCGGAGGCGTACCAGAGCTTCGGCCGCGACAACGCGTTCATGATGGAGATGTTCAAGAACGGGCGGGCCCGGCCGGTCATGTGCGAATACTACAACTGGTACACGCCCTCGCCGGCCCACGAGGTCCGCGGCTTCGCCCAGCACCTCATGCACGGCGAGTGCTTCTACAACTTCGCGTTCGAGCATGTGTTCCAGTATGCCGGGGCCTACAACTGGACCTGGGCGCCGACCCGCTGGGACAACGCCAGGACGATCTTCCAGAAGGCGGCGAAGCTGAAAGAGTACGTGGCAGTTCCGGAATCCGCGGCCAACGTGGCGCTGCTCTGCGGCGAAACGGCGGCCTGTCATCTCCAGAACAGGGACACGCTGGGCGCCCGCTGGTACGAGCACCAGGCGGGACTGTGGACCGCGTTGAACCAGTCCCAGATCCCCACGGACGTGATCTGGACGGAGACGCTCACGCCGGACGTGCTCGCGCGCTACAAGGTGCTGGTCATGGCGGACGCCAAGCTGCTGGGCGACGCGGAGATGGGCCTGCTGCGCGACTGGGTCAAGGCGGGCGGGGTGCTGATCGCGGGCGGCTCCAGCACGATCTTCGACTGGACCTTCGCGTTGCGGAAGGACTACGCGCTGGGCGACCTGTTCGGCGTCCAGTATGGCGGGTTCGCCGGCGTCACGGACCCGGCGAAGTCCGACACGGTGATGTACGCGGAGAAGGGCGGCTATATGCCGCTGGTCTCGAGCATGGAGGCGCCCGAGGTGCGGAACCACGTCATGCGCGAGATCAAGCCGGTCAAGTCGATCGGCCTTTACAAGGTCGCTAAAAACGAGGCCCTGCCGGGCATGGCCGCCGGCGCCGTCTGCGAATACGACATGCCGCTCGGGTACGACAAGGTGGCGACGTCCACGGCCGACACGCTGGCCGCCTTCTCCAACGGCGATCCCGCGCTGACACTGAACCAGGTGGGGAAGGGCCTCTGTTATTTCTGGACGCCGATTTATCCCGGCCTCTGCTATGTGGGGGCGGAGTTCGAGAACGACGCCAATCGCAAGGATTTCTGGCCGAACGTCCGGGAACTGCTGGCCGCGATGGTGAAAGGCGGGCTGACGCACGCGCAGGCGAACCTGCCGGCGGAGGTGAGCGGCGTGTCGAAGGAGGTGGAGGTGACGCTCCGCCAGCAGCCCGGGAAGAACCGGATGATGGTGCACCTGCTCGACTACGACACGACGTCGGCCGGGGTGAAGGGCGCGAGGCTGACCGTGCATCCGCCGGCCGGGAAGACCGTCAAGCGGATATTCTATCCGGATACGGACACGGCAATCGCCTTTGCGGCCGCCGAGACCGATGTGACGGCGGAATTGCGCGACTTCGAGATTCACGATATGGTGGTGGTGGAGTGGAACCCTTAACAAAGGAGCTGACCCATGGTCAGGTTTTGCGGAAAATCGGCAGGTTGGATCGTGGCCGGAGCGATCGGCATGTGCGCCCTGTCGGCGGGCGCTGACGAGGCGGATGGCGATTCCGGGCCCGGTGTCGGGCCGGGCGGCATCCTGCCGGTCGCGAAGGTTGCGGTGGATGGCGCCGGCCTCGAGCTCTTTGATCTGGCCTATACGGTATGCGACGGCATTCGCGAGGCGACGGCGCTCCGGGAGGCATGGCAGTCCTCACCGGAACAGGCCGGCCCGCATTGGGCGGTGCTGCAATTTGCCAATCCGGTGTCGATCAAGGCTGTGGCGATTCACTGGACAGTCAAGGACGGCGTGGCCTGGACCTCGCGGCAGTACAAGCTTCAGCGCTGGGAAGGCGATCCTAAAGACCCCAAAAAGGGCGAGTACAAAGACATCCTCGAGGTCAAGGACAACCCCGCCGCGCCTTTCTCGCTTCATGCCTTCAACGAGGTGAAGACGGACCGGCTCCGCGTCTGGCAGCCGGCGGCCGGCGGGCCGTCCGGAAACGGCAATATCATGTGGATCGCGGAGATCGAAGCCTACGACTATCCCAAGACCAAAGCCGAGTTTGGATCCGCAACCGACCAGGCGCAGCAGCGCCGGATCGAAGCCGGGGCCAGGGCGCGCACGATTGGCGTTTATAAGCGCAGCCGCCACCAGCCCCGGACAAAGGCCATCCTGGCCAACCTGCCGAGGACGGGGATGCTGACGTTGCAGTTGGATAACCTGGACGCGCGCGAGTTGAAGCGCTGCCGGATCGTGGTGCTGGCCGGGCCGAGAGTCCTGCCGAACCGCGCGGCCATCCTCGATTACCTGCACAACGGCGGCGCGGTGTTGTTTGTGCATGACGCCTGCGGACGCAGCGGCGGATCCCTGCTGCCGGAGATTTGGGAATATGCGGGAATGAGCCGGTCCGAACTGGTGGTAAAAGACGCCGGCCATCCGGTGGCGGTGGGACTGACCAACCGCTTTCCCCATGCCTATGCCGATCACGCCCAGTTGAAGGCGGGTCGGCATGGAAAGGTGGTGCTGGCGGATGCGGAGGGGAAAGCGGTTGTGGTGGCCGGCCAGGTGGGGGCGGGAAAGGCGATCGCCATGGGGAATTTCCCGGGGCTTGCGTCCGAGCCGGACGGGACGGGCATAAAGTCCAGGATTGCGGGCGACGAAGGGACGCTGTTAAAGAACAGCATCGCCTGGCTGGCCGAAGGGGCGGGCTTGCGCGACGAGTGGGAGGAGTCCCCGTCTGCCGCCCAGTTGCGGAAGCAAGCGGCGGCGACCAAACTTCAGTTCACGGATGTCACGAAGGCGTGCGGCCTGGAGTACCAATGGTATTCCAAGGCGGTGGCCATGGCGGATGTGCACGAGGCCGGCAGGCTGGATCTTTTTGCCACGCTGTGCGGTCCTCCGTACGACCAGGAGATGGATCACAACCTGTTTTATCGCAACGAGGGCAACTGGAAATTCGCCGAAGTCTCGAAAGAGGCGGGGATTCGCCGGCCGAACGGCATCGGCTGCGTGTTCGGCGACCTCAACGGCGACGGCCACCTGGACCTGGTGGTGAGCTATATGCCGGAAATGGGGAACAAGGGGAGGAACGGCGTGTTCTTTGGCGACGGCAAGGGCGGGTTCCGGGACGCGACCGACGCCAGCGGGTTGGGTGCGACGGGCCACTCCGCCCAGAGCCTGATGAGCGATGTGGACAACGACGGCGATCTCGACCTGTATGTCGTGGGCAATGGCGTCGCCAACACGCTCTGGCGCAACCGGGGCGACGGCACGTTCGAGGATGTCACCGCGGCCGTCGGGCTGGCGGAACTCGGCAGCAGCGGGCAGAAAGGGTATGGGGACAACCTGGCCGCCATGATGGCGGACCTGGACGGCGACGGCTTCCAGGACCTCGTCTGCCTGCGCAAGGGGGCGCTTGCGTTCTTCCGCAACAAGGCGGGCCGGAGATTCGAAGAGGTTCCCGACTGCATGGGGCCGGGGAAGCCGCCCACGGCCGGCGGGGGATTCGCCGTCGGGGACATCGACTGCGACGGGGACTGGGATCTGTATGCGTTGTGGGGCAATGCGCTGCTGCGCAACGACGGGAATTTCAGGTTTTCCAAGATCACGGCGAACTCCGGCCTGGAGCGGTTGGAAAAGAATATCGGCGCCTATTGCCCGATTTTCCTCGATTGGGACAACGATGGGGCGCTCGACCTGTTCATCGGCTCGGGCGTTTTCGATACGTTCCTCTTCCACAATAACGGCGACGGCACGTTTACGGATGTGACAGGCCTTATCGGCCTGGACGCTTACTCCATTCACGGCGCCAATTTCGGCGACTTGGACGGCGACGGCGACCTGGATTGCTATGCGTCGATCTGGTCGCGGTACGATTTCAAGCTGTTCCGGAACAACCAGGACGACGGAAACTATCTGAAAATCAGAGTCAAAGGGAAGACAACGAATTCGAGCGGCATCGGCGCCAAGGTCTGGGTGTATGCCGAGGGGCAGGCCTTCAAAGGCCGAAGGCTGAAAGGCTACCGCGAGTTGCTCGGCGGGGGAGGCAGCATGTACACCTGCCCCGTGCTGGAACAGCAGGTCGGCGTGCCGGCCGGCGGGCCTTACACCGTGGAGGTGTATTTCCCTGTTTCGGGGAAACGGGTCGCGCGGACGGGGGTGACGGCGCCGCACACGCTCACGATCGAGGAAGAATAGCCATGCGGAACAATCACGGCATCCTGTCCTTCGGTTTCGTTTGTGGCCTGGCGCTGTCGGCGGTCACGGCTTTGTCCGCGACTGCGTGGCCGCGCCTGCCCGAGGTCAAAAACTTTTATCTCGACACGGTGCTGGTCTCGAACGGCGCGGCCGTGTCGGCGGTGGCGGCGCCCGGGGATCCCGCCCACACCGACCTGGCGCGCCAGGTCGTCGCGGCGATCAAGACGCTGACCGGCACGGAATTACCCATCCTGACCGATGTCGCCGCCCAGGCGGAGCTGGACCAAACGGGCGGGATCAGGCGGGCGATGATCGTGCTTGGCAACCTGATGACGAGCAAGGTCAGCGAACGCCTTTACATCCTGGAGCAGTTGGATGTGGACGCGGCCTGGCCCGGGACGAACGGGTTCCTGCTCCAGACGGTGCACAATCCGCTGGGAGACGGGCGGAACTTCATCTCGCTCGGCGGCAGCGACTTGGCGGGGGTGCGGCGCGCCACGGAGGCATTCCTGGCGGGCCTCAAGCCGTCCGGGAAATCGCTCGCGGTGGGCCGGCTGTTCCAGCTCGAGACGGCAAAACCGGGCCCCCAACCGCTCGACGAGGCGGATATCGCGGCGCGGGCGAAAAGCGATCCGGCGTATGCCGTCGAGTGCGCGCAGATCCTGCGCCGGTATCGCACGCCCGGCTTCGGCAAGTTGTTCAAGCGCGTGCTCGAATCGTGGGCGCGGTCGATCACGAATGTGAATAGCCTCGCGGACTTCACGGGCCCGACGCCCTCGTGCGGCGCGCTGCCGCTGTTGTGGGATATCGTGGAGGAATGCGACCAGTTCGACGACGCCGATCGGGCGTATATATCCAATCTTCTGTATGCCTATGCGCACATGCTGCGGTACGCCCGCCAGGATACGGGCGACCGGGGCGCGGGCGGGAACGACCATGAGGCGGACAGCGCCCTGTATGCCGGCCTCTATTTTCACCGGTACTATCCCGACCTCGAAATCGGGAGGCTCCTGATGGAGCGGATGGACCGGTATTTCGCCCAGCCGCTCACGCACTGGCGCGTCGGCGACAACGCCACCGGCTACGGGGACGCCACCTGGTATGCCAATCTGCAATATGCGCTGATGCGGCCGAACATGACCTATTTCTCTTCCGGCCTGGTCCGCCAGGCAGCGGACTATCACATTGTCATCACCAGCAATCTCGGGCGGAGCGGGGGATTCGGCGATTCCCTCTCCTGGTCGCAGTACAATTACCGGTACCATGCCGCCCTGTTGACCATGGCCTCGTGGTACTACCGCGACGGGAGCTATCTCTGGTGGTTCAAGAAATGCGGCGGCAAACCGGGCGCGCCGCCGGAGGCGACGTATTGGGGCAAGTCGATGGAGGGCCGCTACATCCTGAGTGGGCTTGACGAACAACCGCCCGTGCGCTGGCTGGGCGTCAAGCCCTATCCCCTCGACCACTGGATATACAGGGGCTGGAAGGCGCCGCAACCGGAATCGGAAAACGCCCGGTATTATTTCGACAAGATGTCGTACCGCGCCGGTTTCGAGACGACCAACCAGTACCTGCTGCTCTCGGGCTTTTCCGACGGCTATCACGGCCATCCCGACGCCAATGCCGTCATCCTCTTTGCCGACAACGGAAAAGACTTCCTTGTCGACAGCGGGTACATGCGGCCCGATATCACCGAGCACAACACGGTGATCGTCACGCGGGGCGAGTCGGGCACGACCCTGCCGAAGCTCGCGCGCCTGGACCGGCTCGTCGATTTCGACGATGCCGCCTTCACGTCGACGTCGGTATCCAATTACAACGGCACGCGGTGGACGCGCCATATCGTGTGGGCGAAGGAGCGCTATTTCGCCTTTTTGGAGGAAATCGAAGCGGAGGAGAACGGCGCCGTTGACATTCGCTGCGTGTGGCGGCCCCGCGGCCAGGTCAGCCTGAACGGCCGGGAACTGACGGTCAAGCAGGGGAACCCGGTGATGCGCCTGATCAACCTGTCGGGAACGCCGCAAACCCTCCAGGAGGGCGGTCAGCGGCTGGTTCAAGCCACGACCGCGGATCTGAAGCGGGGCCGTAAAACCGTTCTGGCGAATCTCTTTTTCGTCACGGACGAGGAGAATGCGAAAGCGATCGATGCCGAAACGCTGGCGCCCGGAGTGGTGTTGGTCAAGGACGAGGGCGCGTACACGGTGTTGGGTGTCGGGCCCGCCCGCGACGCGGCCGGCCTTGACACGGACGCTTCCCTGTTTCACGCCGGGCCTTTCGCGTTCAGCGCCTGCGACATGACGCGGCTGAAGCTGGCCGGCGTCCGGGTGCGGGCTGACAAACCGGTGAACCTCTTTCTCGATTTCACCCGGGGTACGGGCGTCGTGGAGGCGGACGTGCCGGTGCGCGTGATGGTGAATGCCGGAACGGAAATGACGCTGAACGCCGGGCCGGACCGGCCCGCGTTCCGGTTCGAGCCGATGGCGGGCGACCGGTTCTCGAAGCGGCAAAAGAGCCTGGCCGGGCTGTTTGCCGCGGCGGCCGCCGACCGGGAGCGTGAAGAAGCCCGGGCGCAAGCCGGGCGCCGGAAGGAACTCGAGACGCAGAAGGCCCGGCTTGGCGTGTTGTGGGAATGCCGTGATCTTCAGCCGGCCGGACTGGCGACGAACCAGGCGAAGTCGGGGAGGGGCCCGGACCTCTGCTGGCTTGAAACGGCCGATCAGAACCGGGACGGCAAATCCGAGATTCTGGTCGGTGTTGCCACGGGCGCGGTGGTGGCGCTTTCTCCGGCGGGCGCGCCCCTGTGGGCCGCGCCGGCGCCGGACATGAAGGCGGCGCGCCATGTGAGGGGCGGGGTTCACACGGCGGTCGGCGGGCCGACTGACCGGACGCTCATCCTGGCCGGCCGACGGGACCTGGAATTCCGGATGACTGGCATGAAAGCGGACGGCACTACGATCTGGGAGTCGGGGCTTCCGGACGCGCCCGCCTTTCTCTTTGCGTCCGAGCCCGAGGCCGATGGATCGTTCGACATCGGCGTCGGAGCGTACGAATATATCTACGGCTATTCGCACAAGGGGGAATCGCGGTGGAAGTTCCTGAACTGCGATAATCACCCGTCGACCTGCGGCGCCGCGTACGATCTCAACGGAGACGGCACGAACGAAATGGCCGTCGGGAACGACTATTTCAGAGGGCACGTCATCAGCGGCGAAACGGGCAAGAGCCTGATGAGCCTGCGCATGACGTGGCATGCGGGGCCTTCCGCCGTGGCGCTGGGCGATCTCGACGGCGACGGGAAAGGCGACATGGTGTTTGGCGACCGGCAGGGGCGCCTGTTGTTCGGGGTGCCGTGGGACGGCACGAACCGGCTCACCCTGGAACTGGCCGCGACGGTCACGTTCATCAAGCTGGCCGATCTGAACGGAGACGGCAGGAAAGAGGCCGTGGTCGGGCTCGACAACGGGGGCATCTATGCGTTCGACGCCGCGGGAAAGCGGCTCTGGCGGGAGAACGTGGACGTGGCGGCGCGCAGCGTGGATTTCGGGGATATGGACGGGAACGGCCGGCCGGACCTGCTGCTCGACTGCGAGGACAAGTGCCTGCGCATCCTGGACGACCGGGGGCGGCTGACCGCCCGGTTCACGACCGAAAGCGGGGTGCGGGGCGTGCGCGCAGCCGAATTGAACGGGGACCCGCGGACGAGCGAGTGCGTGGTCATCGGCAACGACGGGAGCGTGATCGCGCTCCGCTTCGGCGCGTCCGGCCGGAAGTGACCGCCCCTGGCGGGGCCAGGCGCTCTTGGCCTGCTCGAGTTGCGCGCCATCCAGTCCCCGCGTTTCCAGAAGCCACAATTTCGTCCACAAACTCATCCTTGCCATCGTGGAGAAAATGACTATCCTGAACTTAGACTTGATCAAGCGCGGCGCCGAGATGGGAACACGGCCAGGAAGTCTGACGAGTGGAGCCGTTAACCGGGGAGACAGACGATGCAGACATCGCGAGCCCATCGTTTGATTGCGGGGATGGCCGCCGCGGCGCTGCTCGCGGGACAGGCGGCGTGGGCGGCCATCCACGTGACGACAAACGGCACGGATAACACGGGAGCCGGCTGGTCCACGCCCACGTCGCTGACCAATGCGCTGGCCATCGCCGTCGAAGGAAGCGAAATCTGGATCGCGCAGGGCACGTATGCGAACACGGCCACCTTAACCGTGCGGACCAACTGTACGCTTTACGGCGGTTTCACCAATGGGATGGCCTGGGCCGACCGCAACTGGTCCAACTACCCGGTTGTGCTGGATGGCCAGGACCAAAGCCGGCCGGTTGTGACCGTGACCGGCACCAACGTCACGCTCGATGGCCTCGCGATCAGCAACAGCTATGGCTCGGCCGCGGCCGGCATCACGAAAACGAGGGCCGGCTCGTTGACGCTGGCCAACTGCCGCATCGTGGGGAACTCGGGAGGCGTAAGCGGCGGGGG
>CAZSUH010000116.1:326-9324 GCA_964609905.1 uncultured Verrucomicrobiota bacterium | reverse complement strand
GAGCCGTCCACGTCCGCGTCGGTCATGATGATGATCTTGTGATAGCGGACCTTGGCGACATCGAAATCATCCGCGCCGATGCCCGCTCCGATCGCGGTGACCAGGGTGCGGATTTCGAGGTTGTTGAGAATTTTGTCCAACCTCGCCTTTTCGACGTTCAGCACCTTGCCGCGCAGGGGCAGAATGGCCTGGATATCCCGGTTTCGCCCCTGCTTGGCGGAACCGCCGGCGCTGTCGCCTTCGACCAGGTACAACTCGCACAGGGCGGGGTCGCGTTCGGAACAGTCCGCCAGTTTGCCCGGCAGGGCGGCGCTGTCGAGCGCGCCTTTCCGGCGGGTGAGATCGCGCGCTTTGCGCGCGGCGTCGCGCGCGCGAGACGCCAGAACCCCCTTTTCCACGATTTTTCGCGCGATGGACGGGTTTTCCTCGAAAAACGCGGAGAGATCGTCGTTGACAATGGAGGCGACGATGCCTTCCACTTCGCTGTTCCCCAGTTTGGTTTTGGTCTGCCCTTCGAACTGAGGCTGAGGAATCTTGACGCTGATGACGGCGGTCAGCCCTTCTCGCACATCGTCGCCGGACATCGACTCCTTGTCGTCCTTCAGCAACTTGGCCGAACGGGCATAGGCGTTGACCGTTCGAGTCAGCGCGGAGCGAAAGCCGCTGAGATGCGTGCCGCCTTCGATGGTGTTGATGTTGTTGGCGAACGACAGGACGGTTTCGCTGTAGGCTTCGGTGTATTGAAGGGCGATTTCGACGACGATGTTATCCTTTTCTTCGGTGACGAAGATCGGCTTGGGATGAAGCGAAACCTTGCCCTGGTTGAGTTGCTGCACGAACTCCGTGATGCCGCCTTCGTATTTATACGCCTCGGCGCGGTCGGGTTCCTCCTGGGAGAAATGGATCTCGATGCCGCGGTTGAGGAAGGCGAGTTCGCGCAGGCGGACGGCGAGAATGTCCCATTCGAACTTGGTCGTCGAAAACACCTCGGCATCGGGCATGAAGGTGACCTTGGTGCCGGTGTGCTTGGTGGGGCCGAGGACTTCGAGCGGTGTCACGGCGTGGCCGCGTTCGTACCGTTGGCGGTGAACCTTGTTGCCGCGCCGCACCTCCACCTCCATCCACTCGCTCAGGGCGTTGACGCAGGAGACGCCGACACCGTGCAACCCGCCCGAGACCTTGTAGCTGGATTTGTCGAATTTCCCGCCGGCATGCAGGGTGGTCAGCGCGACTTCAACCGCGGGTTTTCCGGAGGCGTGAAGGTCCACCGGAATGCCGCGGCCGTTGTCGGTGACGGAAACGGATCCGTCGCCGTTGATGCGGACCTGGATTTGGGTGCAATACCCGGCCAGCGCTTCGTCCACGCTGTTGTCGACCACCTCGTAAACGCAGTGGTGAAGACCCCGCACGGAGGTGTCGCCGATATACATCGCCGGGCGCTTGCGGACCGCCGCCATCCCCTCGAGAACCATGATATTGCGGGCGTCGTAAGTCGCGTCCTTTTGCTCGTCTGACATAGGCCTGGAAACCCCTTTATGGTACCCCGTTCTTATAGCAAAAACGAACTTCCGGAACAAGTTAAAAGACCCTTCTTTTCAACGTTCCGGCGCTTGCGCCGGAACCGTTCCTGGCGTATAGTTGCGTCTTCGAAACGGAGCGGAAAACGCGATGAACGACGGCCTGACGCCCATGATGAAACAGTATCGGCGGATTCGCGGGCAATTACCCGCGGGCACGATCCTCTTCTTCCGCCTGGGCGACTTTTACGAGATGTTTTTCGAGGACGCGAAAGAGGCGGCGTCGATCCTCGACATCACCCTCACCCGGCGCCAGGGAATGCCCATGTGCGGGGTCCCGTTTCATGCCGTGGACGGCTACGTGGCCAAACTGCTCAAGGCCGGCCGCAAAGTCGCGATCTGTGATCAACTGGAGGATCCCGCCGCCGCCAAGGGCATTGTCAAACGCGATGTCACCCGCATTATCACACCGGGAACGGCCACGGAAGAAGCGGTCCTGGCTTCCAAGGAGCATCACTACCTGGCGGGGCTGTGCCTTGCGGGCAACACGCTGGGCCTCGCCCTGCTTGATCTGTCCACCGGCGCGTTCCAGGTGGAGGAGTCCGATTCACCCGCCGCCATTCGCGATGCCCTGATGCGGGCCGCACCGGTCGAGTGCGTCCTGCCCGCAGAGGGGATGGACGGTCCCGAAATCCGCCAGGCGCTGGACGGCGTGGCGGCGCTGAAAAGTCCGGTCGAGGAGTGGGTGTTCGAATACGAGGCCGCGCGCGAGCATCTGGTGCGGCATTTCCACGTCCACTCCCTGGAGGGGTTCGGGTGCGAAGGTCGCCGGGCCGCGGTGGGCGCGGCGGGAGGCGCCTTTTACTACGTGCGCGAATCGCTCCGCCGTCAGGTCGATCACATTCGATCCCTGCGTCTGCACCATCCCGACGATTTCATGATTCTCGACGAAGCCACCGCGGTCAACCTGGATCTGCTCACCGGCGGCCGACGCGGCGCGGGACGGGGCGCGGATCTGCTCGGCGTGCTGGACGTCACCCGCACTCCGATGGGCGGCCGGCTGATGCGCGAATGGCTGCTCCACCCGCTGGCCCGTGAGGGGGAGTTACGCGAGCGCCATGATGCCGTGGAGGCGCTGGTCAAGGACCGGCCCTTGTTGGCGGAAGTGCGGGCGGGGCTGGAGGCGATTCGGGACCTGGAACGGCTTGTCGTGCGGCTTGCGGGCGGAACCGGAAATGCGCGCGACCTCAAGGGGCTCGGCCAATCATTGGCGGGGCTCCCACCGGTTCGGGGATTGATCGCGGCGCATACCGTCCCGCGCCTGGCCCGCCTGGCGGAAGCCGTGACCGAGCAACCCGAATTGTCCGACCTGATCGAAAAGGCCATTGTGGACGATCCGCCCCTGGCGGTGAAAGAGGGGGGCCTGATCCGGCCGGGGTACCACGCCGAACTGGACGACCTGCGGCTGATGGCCGCGGAAGGCAAGCAGTTTCTGGCCGATTATCAGGCCCGCGAGGTTGCCCGCACGGGCATCAAGACTTTGAAAGTCCGCCACAACAAGGTGTTCGGTTATTACATCGAGGTCTCGCGCGGCCAGGCGTCCAATGTCCCGGCGGATTACACCCGAAAGCAAACCCTGGTCAATGCCGAGCGGTATATCACCCCGGAGCTCAAGGACTACGAGCACAAGATTCTGGGCGCCCAGGACCGTTCGATGGCGCTCGAATACGAACTTTTCAGCGATCTGCGCAACCGGGCCGCGGAGCGGATGTCAAGCATTCAGCAAACCGCGCGCGCCCTGGCCGAACTGGATGCGCTGGCCGCGTTTGCCGACCGCGCGCTGGCGAACCGCTACGTCCGCCCGGTCATGAACGAAAACGGCCGCATTGTCATTCGCGAGGGACGCCATCCCGTGGTCGAAACACTCCCCGAGGCCGAGCGGTTTGTGCCCAACGATACGCTTCTGGACCGGTTCGAGAACCAGTTGCTGATCATCACCGGCCCCAATATGGCGGGAAAATCCACCTACATCCGGCAGGTCGCGCTGATTGTCATTATGGCGCAGATGGGCAGTTTCGTGCCGGCTTCGTCGGCGGAAATCGGCATCGTGGACCGTGTTTTCACCCGCGTTGGCGCGAGCGATGATTTGGCCCGGGGGCGCAGCACCTTCATGGTGGAAATGCAGGAAACGGCCAATATCCTGAACAACGCCACGCCCCGCAGCCTGGTGGTGCTGGACGAAATCGGGCGCGGCACGAGCACGTTCGACGGCATCAGCATCGCCTGGGCCGTGGCGGAGTATCTCCACAATCGGGAGTCCATCAAGGCCAAAACGCTGTTCGCGACGCATTATCATGAACTGACCGATCTGGCCCTGACCATGAAAGGCGTCAAGAACTACTCCTGCCTGGCGCGCGACACGAGCCGGGGCGTGGTTTTCCTGCGCCGCATCGTGCCGGGCGCCGCGGATAAAAGTTACGGCATCCAGGTGGCCAAGCTGGCGGGCCTGCCCGATCCGGTGATCGAGCGGGCGCGTGAAATCCTCGCCAACCTCGAGGAAGGGGAATTCGGCGAAGCGGGCCAGCCCCAGCTCGCCAGGCGGCGGCCCGGGAGTCGAAGAACGCGGGAAAACGAGCCGGAACCGCCGGATCAACAGATGGATCTGTTCGGGAGCGAACCGTCATGAAAATTGTCTGCGCCACCAATATGCCCTATGCCCTCGAGGCGTTCTCCACGCTGGGCGACACCGTCGTGTTGGAAGGGCGAAACATCACTTCCGCCGACATCAGGGATGCCGAAATCCTGGCCCTTCGTTCGACCACCGTCGTCAACCGGGCCTTGCTCGAGGGTAGCCGTGTCCGCTTTCTGGGGACCGCCACGATCGGCACGGATCATCTCGACATTCCCTTCCTGGAGCGGTCGGGCATCCGCTGGTGCTTCGCGCCGGGCTGCAACGCCAACAGCGTGTCGGAATATCTGACGGCCGCCCTCCTGGTGCTGGCCGGCCGGCGCGGCTTCACGCTGGACGGGAAGACGATCGGCGTGGTGGGGGTCGGCAATGTGGGCTCTCGGGTTGTGCGGAAAGCGGAAGCGCTGGGAATGCGTGTTCTGAAAAACGATCCGCCGCGTCAACGCGCAACCGGCGATCCCTCGTTCGTGTCGCTGGCCCGGATCCAGGAGGAAGTGGATATCGTGACCTTTCACGTGCCGCTCTCCAGGGAGGGGCCCGACGCCACATTCCACCTGGCGAAGGAATCGTTTTTCAAAGGGTTGCGCAAGCCGGTCGTGTTCATCGACGCCGCGCGCGGGGCGGTGGTCGACACGCCCGCGCTCGAAACAGCGATGGATGCCGGGATCGTCACCCAAACCGTCCTGGACACGTGGGAAGGGGAGCCGACATTCAAGCGGTCCCTGCTGGATCGGGTGGACCTGGGCACCCCCCATATCGCCGGCCATTCATTTGAGGGAAAGGTGGCGGGCACGATCATGGTGTATGAAGCCGCCTGCCGGTTCCTGGGCGTGAAGCCGTCATTCAGCCCCGAGGGGCTGCTTCCCCCGCCGCTGGTGCCGGAACTGACCGTGAATGCCTCGAACCGGCCGGATGAGGATGTGCTTCGCGAGATCGTCAAGCCCGTTTACGACATCGAAGCCGACGATCGCCGGATGCGGTCGATCGACGGGGCGGATACGAAGCGGTTGGCGACCGAATTCGACCGCCAGCGGAAAGACTATCCCATGCGCCGGGAGTTCCGTTATACGCGGGTGACACTGGAAGGCGCGCGACCCGAATTGAGGGACAAGGTGCGCGGGCTGGGATTTGTGTTGAACGACTGACTCGACGGCACGCTTCGTGGCGGACCGCGGTGCGAGTACGCACGAGCCGGGGTTCGGAACAATCAGTTCGTTTGGTTTCGGCCGGGCGCACGGCCTATTTCTTCGGGATACGCAGACCTTCGAGGTGGCGCGTGAAGTGACGGTCCAGCAAGGCGTTATGCGTCTCCTCTTCTTTGTGCAGAAGCCGGAACAGTTCCGCTTTCAGCGCCGGTTCTTCCAGGATGAACCCGTAGGCGACGTGCAGCACCTGGCGCGCCGCGTTCTGATCCATCAACGCGGGAAGGTCCGCGTCGGCCACGCCGCGCAGGTCGGGGATGCTTTCCAGGTCGGGCGTGATGTGATAGAGCTTCCGCGCATCGGGCAGCCGCTTCAGGGCTACGGCGTGCATCTTCCGGTAAAGGGAGGGCAACTCCCGGGCCGCCAGACGAACCGCTTCCAGCCAGCTCGTGCCGGCCGTTTTTTCGTGAAAACGCCCCTCCGTGATTTCGCCGACGATCGGAAAGATGGAGAACTTGTCCGAGCCCGAGTGGACCGAGATCTTGTAGTCGCCGTGCGACTGGGCGATTCGGCAATGGGTGGTGAACTGGCGGCGGAATTCCGCGATATCGCCGATGTAATCGATCCCCTTCTGAAACTCGCCGATGAAACGGGGGGCCATGCTGACGATGCGGACCTGGCGGCGCCGCAGCTCGCAAATGAAGAACAGGTGATGCGTGGGCAGGGTGGGGGTGGTGGTCTCGTCGATGCTGATCTCCAGGTCGAACCGGCCGGCGCCTTTTCTGGCGACCAGAAACGCATAGACCTGTTTCGCGAAATCCAGGGCGGTCGTATACATGACCGCGCAACGCCGCGCTTCCGCGCGGGGGAAGAACAGGTTTTCGCCCCGGCCCAGGTCGAAGGTGCGGTCCGCGTAGGTGTCGTCCACGGCCTTTTTCACGTCCGCCCCAAGCGTGTGGAACTCGGCGTCGATTTGAGCATCGCCGAAAGCGGCGGCCTGGGGGCGCATAACCTCGGACAGATCGAGGGTGATCATGGTCATGCCGGCATCGAGGGCGGATTCGATGTCGGCGATGGTTTTGAGATGATCGCCGTCCGCGCCGTAACCTTCCGTATAGCCGGATTGGAACACGAGGAAGGTGGCATCGTCGATCACGTTCCGGTAGGTGCGATTGGTGAGGGTGAGTTCGCGGATGGATTGCTGGGCGAGAACGGGTGCAACCTGGTAGCGCCGGAGCGCGCGAAGATGGCCGGCGGAAGCCCGGCCCAGGCGGTCGCCGCAGCCGAAAGTGGTGCGCCGGTCATGCAGGGAGACTGGCGCCGTCCAGGGAAAGAGGCGGCGTAGCGCGGCGGCGTTGTTGGCCGTCAGCCGGCAGGCTTTCCAGGCGGCGCCATTCACGGAACCGGTTTCGCCGTCGAACCCGTCTCCCGCCGCGCCGGAGGCGCTGACGATGAGCACCCGCTTTTCGTCGTCGTTGCGGGCCATCAGAAACAGCGCGTCGTTCTGCTTGAAGAGGGAATCCGCATAGAGCGTGTGGTGGAGCAGGTGGACGCCTTTGAGTTCATCGAGTCGGCGTTGAGACGTCACGTGTAGTTTCTGGGTTGTGACGAGATCGGCGATCGCGGCGAAGGTCATGTCGTTTCTCCCGTAAGAAAAAAAAAGAAAGGCCGGAGCGATCCCTCCGGCCTTTCCGGTTTTCGACTGGATCGTCCCTTATGCCGGGGGGGCGTTCGGGGGGAGTTCCGAGGAGCAGGGCGGCAAGGCGGCCAGCTTGGTGAGCAGGTCGTACTTGGACGCGAACTGTTTGTCGGCGGTATCCATCAGGGCCTGGGCGTTTTTCGGATTCATCTGCTTCAGCACGCGGAACCGGTTCTCCTTCATGGCCGATTCGCTGAACTTCATGGTCGGCGCCTTGCTGTCGAGGATGAGCGGGTTCTTGCCCTCCTTCGTCAGGTTGGGGTTGTACCGGAACAGCGGGAAGTGGCCGGAGGCGACCGCGTCCTTCTGGTTGGTCACGGCGGTTTCCATGTTGATGCCGTGGTTGATGCAGTGGCTGTAGGCGATGACGATGGCCGGTCCGTCGAAGGCCTCGGCTTCCGCCATCGCGCGAACGGTCTGGTTGGGATCGGCTCCGAAGGCGACCGTGGCCACGTAGATGTGGCCGTAGGTCATGCTGATCATGGCCAGGTCCTTCTTGTTCATGGCCTTGCCGCCGGCCGCGAACCGCGCCACCGCGCCCATGGGCGTGGACTTGGACGCCTGGCCGCCGGTGTTCGAATAGACTTCGGTGTCGAGCACGAGCACCTTGACGTTCTGGCCGGAGGCCAGCACATGGTCAAGACCGCCGTAGCCGATGTCATAGGCCCAGCCGTCGCCGCCCACCACCCAGACCGACTTGCGGACCAGGTAGTCCGCGAGTTCGCCAAGGCGCTTGCAGGCGGCGCAGTCGCAGGCGGCGAGAAGCTTTTTCAGTTCGGCCACGCGGCCCCGTTGCGCCTCGATGCCGGCGGGGGTCGACTGATCGGCTCCCGCACATTCGGCCAGCAGCTTCTTGAGGGGTTCCGCGCAGGCGTCGGACGCCTGGATGGAGGCGGCCAGTCCGCGGGCCTGTGCGTTGAACGTGTTGACAGCCAGCCGCATGCCGAAGCCAAATTCGGCGTTGTCCTCGAAGAGCGAGTTGGACCAGGCGGGACCACGTCCGGCCGCGTTGGTGGCGTAGGGCGTGGTCGGCAGATTGCCGCCGTAAATGGAGGAGCAACCCGTGGCGTTGGCGATCATGAGGCGATCGCCCGCCAGTTGGGTCAGCAGCTTCACGTAGGGCGTTTCGCCGCAGCCGGCGCATGCGCCGGAGAACTCGAAGAGCGGCCGGCACAGTTGGCTGCCCTTGAGGGTGGCGCGGTTGACTTTCTCCTCGGCCACCTCGGGCAGGCCGAGGAAGAACGCGAAGTTTTCGGCTTCGTGTTCGCGCACCGCTATCTGGGCGCCCATGTTGATGGCCCGCTTGCCGGTTTCCTGCTTCGTGGCGGGATCCTTTTCCCGGGCGGGGCAGGTGAACACGCAGGCGCCGCACCCCGTGCAGTCCTCGGGGGCGACCTGGACCGTGAACTTCATGCCCGCGAACTCCTTGCCCTTCGCGTCGGCGGCCTTGAAGGTGGCGGGCGCGTTTTTCAGGAACGTCGGATCGTAGGCCTTCACGCGGATCGACGCATGGGGGCAGACGAAGGAGCAGCGCCCGCACTGGATGCAGAGATCGGGATTCCAATAGGGAATCTGAACCGCGATGTTGCGCTTTTCATATTGGGTCGTGGCGGTCGGCCAGGTGCCGTCGTTCGGCATCTGGGAGACGGCGATCTCGTCACCCTTCTGGGCCATGATCTTGGCCGTGACGGTTTTGACGAAGGCGGGCGCGTGGTCCGGAACCGCGGGCGGCATTTTCTTGATGCCGGCCGGCTGGTCCGGTACCTGGACCTGTTGGAGCGCGGCGACGGCTGAATCGACGGCTTCCCAGTTTTTCTTGACGACCTCGTCGCCCTTTTTGCCGTAGGTCTTCTTGATGGCCTTTTTCAGCGCATTGACGGCCTCCTCCGCGGGCAGCACGCCGGAGATCTTGAAGAAGGCGGTCTGCATGATGGTATTGACCCGTCCGCCC
>CAZSUH010000116.1:0-316 GCA_964609905.1 uncultured Verrucomicrobiota bacterium | reverse complement strand
ACGTAGAAGCGGATCTTCTTGCGGATGATCTGCTGGGCAACCTCGTCGGGCAGGTGATGCCAGACCTCGTCGGCGGCAAACGGGCTCGCCAGCAGGAACACGGCGCCGGGCTTGGCATTGGCCAGCATGTCGTATTTCTCGATGAACGAGAAGTTGTGGCAGGCGACGAAGTCGGCCTTCGTGCACAGGTAGGGGCTGCGGATCAGTCCGGGCCCGAAGCGGAGGTGGGACACCGTGATGGAGCCGGCCTTCTTCGAGTCGTAGACAAAGTAGCCCTGGGCGTAGTTGGATGTGTCGTCGCCGATGATCTTGATGG
>CAZSUH010000115.1:6492-9360 GCA_964609905.1 uncultured Verrucomicrobiota bacterium | reverse complement strand
TTCGGGCTGGATTCGAAAATACCAGGCTGGGAACAGGCCGACGCCGACGGGGACGGGCTGTCCAACCGGGCGGAACTGGAACAGGGGACCGATCCGCTTTCCGAGGACACGGACCGGGACGGCTTTCCCGACGGAATGGACCGGGCGCCGCTGAGCCGCGTGTATATCGAATGGGGTTCCCCGTTCTTCACGAAGGAGGGCCATTACCGCTATCCCGCACCCGCCTGGTTCGTGGGGGCGTTCCGGAAAGGGGGCCAATGGAGGGCCGAGGAACCGCCCGGCTGGCAGGGCGATGAGAAAGCCGATCCCAAGGTCGGCCGCCTGGTTGTGGTGGTGAATCCCGAACTCGCGGGAGCCAATCTCGCGGTGGAGATGGAACTGGAAGACGAAGCGGGCGGCGAGTTGCGCGCGGGGCTGCTCAATGGCGAGGGGGCCTATGTGGCGCAGGACCTGGCGGGCAATCTGATTGCGGGGAAGGGCGGCGCGAAGACGGTGCGATTCACGGCCCCGTTCGCGCAAACGCCGGGGGCGGTTGCGCTGGCGCTCGCGCGCCAGGGCGGGACGGTCACGGTCTACCGCACGATGCTCTACGTGGACGAGGACGGCGACGGACTGGACCGGGAGCAGGAGGCGCAACTGGGCACGTCGGACAAGAAGGCCGACAGCGACGGGGACGGGCTCACCGATTACGAGGAGGTCTTTACGTATGGCACGAATCCCTACCTCAAGGATACGGACGGCGACGGCATGCCCGACGGCTGGGAAGTGAAGCACAAGCTGAATCCGCGGCTCAAGGACGGGGACGGAGATGCGGACGGGGACGGCACGAGCAACTTCGACGAATACAGGCTGGGGCGGAACCCGAACGCCGCGCCCACGCCCGACGCGGAGGGGCGGACCCGGTTGCGGGTGGGCACGCCGCTCGAGGCGGAACCCGGCTCGAACGATTAATGCGGCCGGAAAAAGGGACGGACGCGGTTTACGTGTCGTACACAGGAGAAAAGCCATGCGCGGAATCAGGTTGTTTGTCACGGTGGGGCTGGTCGGATGCGTGCTGACGGATGGGGCGTTTGCCCAGGCGAAAAGCGAGGCCTCCGCGTTTGCCACGACCGTGGAAGCCTACGCGGCCTGGCAGAAGGCGCCGGACGAGGCGGGGCGCCGCGCCGCGCTCGACTGGCTGGAAACGAACGCGCGGAGTTGCCCGGCGAGTGTGCTGAGCGACGCGCTTCTTCACTACGGGCGGGCGTCGACCGCCGACGCGCGCGACGCTTTTCTGGCCGTGTGCGCGAAACGGGGCGCGCCGGAGGCGGCCGCGGCCGACCGGCAGACCGTCGCCCTGCAGCTCGCGGACTGGCACAGCGCGGCGGGGGAACACGAGGCCGCGGTCGCGGCCCTGAACGCCCACTTGAAAAGCGACGATTTGCCCCTGACCCTGCGCGCCGCGGCCGTGCGCAAGGCCGCCCAACTGATGACGGATCAGCTTGGCCGGGCCGCGGACGGCGCCGCGTTGCTCGCGAGCGCCGCCGATGTCGCGCCGCCGGAGCGGGAACCCGCCGTTTTCGCCGACTTGCTCAACGCCCGGGCCGCCATCCTCCAGACCGCACTGCACGATCGGGCCGGCGCCGAAGCCGAAACGCGCCGCGTCCTCGCGCTGGGCGACGCCTGCCCGGTCGCCGCGTATGCCGTGGCCGTCGACCGGCTTGCCGCGTTGCTTGTCGAAAGCGGCCAGACCAACGCGATTCCGCCGACGCTGTTGCTGCTCTTTCGGCATGCCGTGATTCCCGCCGCGGGTTCCGCCCGCAAGCTCATCGACTCGGGTGCAAGTCCCGCGCAACTCGAAGAAGCGGTCGGTTTGCTGCGCGCCCGAGCGGTCGCGACGTTCCTCACGATCGCCGAACTGCAGACCCGGGCCGAACGCGTTCAACCCGAGCTGGCGGAACTGTTGCTGGCGCTCGGCCGTCCGGAAGAAGCCGTTCGCGAGTGCCGGGTCTACGCCTTGAGCGCTTCGGATCGCACCTACCCCCTGGCGATCGACCTGGCGGCCCGCTGCCTCAAAGCCCTCGACGGGAACCTGGCGCGCGCCAATGGCCTTCTGGAGTTCCATGGCGTCACGCCGCCGGCCGCCGACGCGCGCAATCCGCTTTTATCCTTTCCCGCTCTCGCCGATCCGGTCCGAACGGAGGCGGCCCGCCAGCCCGCCCCCCCGCCCGCCGATTGGACGGCCTGGATGAACCGCGCCGCCCTGTTTTCCTGGCTTGACCGGCCGATCGACTCCATGGATGCGGCCCGCACCGCGTTTTCCTGTTGCCCCATGGCGAGCAACACCCTGCAGATTTGCGCCAACGCCGTGGCCCGCCCCGTGCTGGTGGCCACCCGCGACACCGCCCTGGGGCAGCGGCTGACGGATTTCCTGCTCTTTGGCGCCGGCGGCCCCGATGGCCGGCCCGGCACGGAAGACGATATCGCCGATCCCTTCCCTGAAGCCCGCAAGCGGCTTGCCTACGGCATGGCCGCGGAGGCCGCCCAGCCGCAATGAGCCGCCTGCCGTCCATCTCGACGCTCGCCCTGGCGCTTGTTCCCGCGGCCCTTTGCGCCGACTACGGGGGGCGGATGGAACGGGTTTTGCGGGAAGCCGTCTCCGCCACCCGCGTGGCGCCCCCCGGTGGCGCGACGGCTCCATCCACCGTCGCAACGGCCGACGTTCCGGGATGCGCGTCACCGCCCGTCCCGCTCGCATTGGACACGGCGATTGCGGGCATTTCCACCGTCCCCGCCGTTCCAACGCTTGCGCCGGTTCCGGCCCCGGCCGGCCCTTTTCGCGCCATACCCGCGCCGGCGCCCTCGTCGGTCCGACTGCCGGCGCCCGCC
>CAZSUH010000115.1:0-6392 GCA_964609905.1 uncultured Verrucomicrobiota bacterium | reverse complement strand
TTTTCGCGCCATACCCGCGCCGGCGCCCTCGTCGGTCCGACTGCCGGCGCCCGCCATCGCCGCGCGACCCACCCCCGCGCTGGCGAGCGCGCCCGCGCCAGCCAGCGCCGCCTTGCCGATGTCCGAGCTTGCGTCGGTTCCGGCCCCGGCCGGCCCTTTTCGCGCCATTCCGGCCCCGGCCGGCATGACACCCTCGCTCCCCCCGCCGCCCCAATCCGCGGCCCGCGTCCTCGCGCGCCCCACGCCTCCGCCGCTTGCGCCGAACTACGCCGCTCTTGCGGCCGGGCGTCTCGTGCGCGACGGTCTGGCCGACGGCAGCCTCAACCCCCGCAATCCCGCCTGGCGGCCCTATCTGACGGTTCTGCTGGAAAATCCGGACGCCGCCACGGACAGCGAGGCGCTCTTCGCAACCCTCCTGGCCGGATGCGCGGGCCATGACGAGCGCGCCCGCCTGGCCGCCGCCGAGACCTGGGCCGCCGGATACGCGGGCGGCCGGCACGCTCCGATTATCGCCTATGCCTCGGCCCGGCGCGCGTTCACCTCCGGCGATTACGCCGCCGCCGCGCACCGGTGCGAGCGCATTCTCGCCGACCACCCCGCGCTCGCCGAACGCGCCATGCTCCTGCTGGCCATGGCCCGCGCGCAAACGGGGGACCGCGTCCGCGCGCTTCAGATTCTGGCGGCGTTCCGCGCGGATCATCCCGACTCGCCCGCCGTCCCCGAAGCCCGTTACATGGAGGCCTGGATCGCCCTGCAGGAAATGCGCAACGAGGAGGCCGTCGCGATCCTTCGGGACATTACGGCCCAAACACCCCGCGCACCGGCCGCCGCCAAGGCCGCCAAAATGCTGGCCGCTCTGGAGGGCATCCCATGAACGGAATAACCCCCGCAAGCGGTTCCCGCATCCGGCGCGCGTGCCGCGCCCCACTCCGGGCGCTTGGTGTTGCCGTCCTCCTGGGCGGCGGCCTCGTTGCCGGCGAACCCGACAAACAGCCCGCCCCCGCCAAGCCCGATATCGTGCTGATCCTGATCGACAGCCTCCGGGCCGACGGCCTGGGTTGCTACGGCGGGCCCCTGCCGACCAGTCCCGCCATCGACGCCTTCGCCGCATCCGGCGTCCGGTTCGAACAGGCCGTATCCGCGGCCCCCTGGACTCAGCCCGCGGTCATGACCCTGTTCACATCCCTCTCTCCCGACCGCCATCGCTTCGTGCTCCCGACATCCGCCCCCCCCGCTTCGAACGTCGTGACCCTGGCCGAGCGCCTGCGCGAAGCGGGCTACCAGACGATCGGCATCACCGCCAACGCCATGACCCATCGCCGGTACGGCTTCGCGCGCGGCTTCGAGTTTTACGACGACTTCACCATCGCCATGGACCCCGGGCTGGGGGATATGGCCCAGACCATCAGCCGCTCGGGCGCCCAGGCCGCCACCGGCGCCACCGTCACCCGGCTCGCCTCGGACTGGCTCCGGCGCCGCGACCCCGGCCGGCCCCTTTTCCTTTTTCTTTTCTACATGGACCCGCACTGGGACTACATCCCGCCGCCCGACTGCCTGCTCCCGTTCACCGACGATCCCGTGCCGGCCCTGCGCAACATCTACGGGCTTGGCAAAAAATACGTTCCGCCGCCGGCCCGCGCGCGCATCCGCGCCGCCTACGCGGGGGAAATCCGCTACACCGACGACTGCATCGGCCGCCTGCTCCATGCCATTACGAACAGCCCGCGTTCGCCTTCCACCGCCGTGGTCCTCTGCGGCGATCACGGCGAGGCCTTCTGGGAGCGCGGCGCGGTCGGCCACGGCAACAACCTCCACGAGGAGGAGATTCGCGTTCCGTTGATCGTCCGGCCTCCGGATTCATCGGCGGCCGGGCTCGTCGTGAAAGGCCAGGTCGGCCTGATCGACTTGGCTCCCACGCTGCTCGATCTGGCCGGCGTCGCGCCGCCCGCCGAGTGGGAGGGCGCCAGCTTTCGGCCCTGCTTCGCGACCGGCCTTGCGCCCGACCGCCCCCTGGTTCTCGACAACCGCATCCATACCGGCCACACGCGCGGGGTGCGCACCCCCGCCTTCAAACTCATCGCCCGCCCGCCTTTCGATGCCCCTGCCGAGGTTTACGACCTCGTTGCCGACCCCGGCGAAACGAACAATCTGGCAGCGGGCGGCCAAGTCGTTCCTCCGGCCGCGCTCGCGCTGCTTCCGTGGCTTCGCCCGGCCGATATCGCGACTCCGAAAGAGAAGGAACCATGACCAAAACGAAAAAAACGATCCCGTCCGCGGGCGTCCGAAAAAACGTGCCGCGGTGCGCTGCCGTTGTCGCGCACATGGTTTTTCTGCTCCTGCTGGCCGGCTGCGTCTCTGCGCCATACCGGCCCGGCGAGGCGGTGCGGCCGCCCCCCGGAGCGGGGGAGCAAGGCCCCGCTCCGATCCACGGGCAGTATGCGGACCCATCCTCCGGCGCCTTCCCCCTCTATGAGCTTTATCTCGTCAATACGGGCTCAACGCCGCGCGTCTTTACCGGTGTGTCGCTCGACGGGCGCCTTCTTCCACGCCCCTCCAAAGTGCTCCTCGATGCTCCAACCGTCATGCTCGATGGGCTGCGGTACACTCAGCCCGTGGGGGACACCGATCCTGCCGTTGTCTGGTGGCAGTTTTACCCCTCCGCCGAAGCGGCGCCAGGCGCGAGCGTCTGTCTGCGGCTCTGTTTCCGCGGTGACGTGCGCACCCCGCGCTCGCTCGTCCTCGCCGACGCCGCCGGGGGTGGGGAGACGGTGAAAATCCCCCGTCGAGCATCCCACCGCGTGCCGCTCCTCACGGCTGTGGCCTTCGCCGCCGATCTTTCCCGCCTCAACGTGCTGTGCGACTCGCCCGGCACCCCCCCGGTCGCGCTCTGGATCAATGGAAAGCGGGCCAACGATCCGCGATTGCTGACCGGTTCCAATCCCCGCCGAGTTTTGCTGGAAGCGCCCTCGCCCATACCCCTCCGGGCCGGCCTGCCGATCGACCTGGCCGTCCGGTTCGCCGACGGCCGCGAGCGGCGCGCGCTGCTTCGCGTGCTGGTCGGCGTGCCCGTCTACGACGCGCCTTCCCGGGAGGCCGCCGGCGTCAATCCCGCGCCTCCCTCCGCCGGCGCGCAGATGATCCCCGTGGACGGCGTCTGCTCCGATCTTCGGTCCGGACGTCCGGGCGGCTCAGCCTGGCAGGTCATTTTCGAGCGCGAGCGACTCCTGAAGGCGTGTCCCGACAGTGTCGCCGGATTCGGCTTCTGCACGGGCGTCACACGCGACACGGCGGCCATCTATGGCCGCATCGCCGACGCCGTCTTCGCCAAGCCCTATCGCCACGGTTGGGGCCGCGATCCCCATCGCTTCATGGACGAAGAGGCCGACGTCATCGCCGACCAGCGCGCCGCCTGCGCGCCGTTCCCGTTCCTCTACATCCCAGAACGGTTCGAACGCCGTAACCGCGACCTTTCCCCGGCTGAGGTGGAAACCCTCGAATGGACCGCGCTCGCCTCGGGCGCCAAGGGCCTGCGCCGCCACTTCGCCTACAACCCGCTCCCTCCCGCTCCCGAAATGGCCGCCGTGCTCAGTAACACCGCGTCCAATGTCGGGCGTTTGCAGTCCATTTTGGCCCCCCTTGTCGCCGTCTCCGACGAGACCCAAGGCGACGAGAAGGCCGGCTATATTCGCGTTCTCACGGCTTGGAGCGGCTCTCAGGGCGCCCTGTTCTACGTCCGCGACCGCAGCGTCGGCGCCTTCCCGGACGACCTGCCCTTCCGCCGGGATGTCCGCGTCGAACTCGACATTCCCCCTTGGTGCGGAGGATCAAAGGCGCTCGACCTGTTGACCGGCAAGCCCGTTGCTGACGTCCGCCTTGGCCGGTGCGGGCTGGTCATTTCCGAACTCCACGGCTTTCGCCTTCTTTGGGTCGATGCCGACCCCGGCCGCCCCGCTCTTCGTAACCTCCCGAAAACAGGAAAGCCCCGATGAAGACAATGAAACGCTACGGTCTCGCCGCCCTCACGGTTTGCTTTGCCATGGGATTGTTCGGGCGCCCGGCCGCAAGGGCAGAAGAATGCGACTGCGATAAGTGCACGATTACACCGACACCCGTTCCGAATACCGACCTTTCCGCCGATTGTTGCGAATGTGAGGCAAAGCACAAGATAGAATTTCCGATGGACTGCTGTGAGGGTTGTAGTGTTGCTTTCGACTATACACCGGAGTTGATTTGCGAACCGGATGCTCCCTCAAATACGGTCAAATATAACTGGTGGACAACTTGCAACGGGTCGAATAAAACGGGAACTATAACAAACAACTATTCACGCCTCTGCACGCTCGGTCCAGATGGCGGCGCTGGCGGTGGTGGCGGGGGCGATTGTCCGACCTGCGCCAACACCAAAGCCCCCGGCATCGATCTCCCACAACGAAGCTACCGCGGAGAATCGCCCTCCGACCGCTTTCTGTTGGGCAAGTCTTCCAATGGGGAAGAAGCGGGATTGGTCCGCTTGATGATTGAGGATGACGGAAACGGATCGGCAACGGCGGGCGGAATATACCCGGAACTCTACACGGGTGACGCTGACCCTGTTTATGACCCGGACAACACTCAGAGCCTGCGCCAAGTCATGTCCGCGGAGTGCCTCTGCACCATTGAAACAAATTCTTACTCCGGCTATGAAATACACTTCTACCATCCCGAAGAAGTGGCTGGCGAACTGGACACAAACGGCTTTTACCAGCCGCTGGCCGCCCCCTTTGCCTCCTACAGCGTCCGGCAGGACGGTACGGCCTTGCGTGTGTCGGGCGGTTTCGGCAACACGCTCCACACCAACACTTTCGCCCTGGCCGCCTCCAGCAACGGTTGGACGCTCCTGTGGAGCGGGTTGGCGTTGGAGTCGACGGTCACGAACTCAGCGGCTGGCGCGTTAACGGTCACCCGCAGCCTTTCGGCGCCGGGAGGAGCAACCGTCCGTACGGTGGTCGACACACGGGAAGAAGTTGCGGGTGAAAGCCGTCTGACCTCGCGGGTGGAGGACCCCGAGGGCGCGGCTCAGGTAACCCGTTGGTATTATGCCACCAACGGACGGCTTGATTGCGTCGTCTATCCGGACGGAAACTGGACGCGTTATCTCCGGAATGACTTGGGACTCAGCGTGACCGAGTGGTCGGCCCTGGGCGACCAGCCTACCAACACGGCGGAAAACCTTTGTCGAACTGTTTCTAACTCCTTTGCGTCTGTCGATGCGAACGACACCGGTGAATCGGAATTCTCGAACCGCCCCCGCACCGTGACCGAATTCAAGGCCGGCGTGGCGGTCGCACGCAGCTTCTACGCCTACTACCACACGGCGGGCGGGGAACGCGTTGCGATCGAGGAGCGGGCTGCTGCCCCCGATTCGGCATACGGCGCGAGCGGCAACCAGCGCACCAAGCGCACTTGGACCGAGATGGAAAATGATGATCCCTCGACCGAGCGAATCAGGCTGGTAGAATATCCCGACGGTCGCCAGGAGTCCTCCAGCTACGAGGTCGGCGTCTACACCCCTGGAGAAGATGGCGAGCCCGGAGCTTTTTCCGAAAATCCGACAGGCAACTACCGACGGACCACGCTTACTCAGGGCACCACCGACGACCCCGACGGCATCTCCGGACGCACCACCCGCACGGTCACCATAGGAACTCTTACCGGGCACATCGTACAAGAGGAAACCTGGATCTACACAGGTTCCGCGAACTACGAGCGGATTGCCTGGGTTGCCTACGAACTCGATAGTTTCGGCCGTGCCGTGGCATCTCACCGTTCCGATGGAGCGGTCACTGAAACCACCTGGGGCTGCTGCGGTCCCGACTCCGTGACCGGGCCCGACGGCTCCATCACCGACCATGCCTACGACGGGCTCAATCGGCGCGTGCTCACCACCCTCGAAGGCATTCCCGGCACGTCGGAAGATCGCCACACCGCAACCGTCTACGACGCCGCCGGCCGCGTCGTTTCCAACACCGTTTATGCCGGCAGCCTCTCCCTCACCACCCGCACCGCCTACGATTTGGCGGGCCGCATGACCAGCCAATGGGATGCGGCCGGCTTGCAAACCACCATCGCGTACAGCGAGGACGGCCGATCCGAGACCCGCACCCTGCCTTCCGGCGCCACCATCTCCACCGCGCGCTACATGGACGGCCGGATGAAGAGCGAAACCGGCTCCGGCGCCACGGCCCGGTACTACGAGTATGGAGTGACGGACGGGAGCAACTGGACCAAAGTCAGCATCGGTTCGACCAACTCGGTCATGTGGGAAACGAGCTGGCAGGATGCGCTCGGTCGCACGGTCCTCGTTCAGAAGCCCGGCGCGGCGGGGGTTGAGGAGACCCTCAATCACTTTGACA
>CAZSUH010000114.1:0-9435 GCA_964609905.1 uncultured Verrucomicrobiota bacterium | reverse complement strand
CTCGACGCGCGCCGGCTCGGCGTGGCCATGATCTACCAGGAACTGGCGCTCGCGCCCCATCTCACCGCCGCGGATAACTTGTTCCTCGGAATGGAACACACCCGCGCCGGCTGGCTGCGCCGGAAGGGGATGCGCGACCGGGCCCGCGACGCGTTCCGCGAACTCGGCCACCCCGACCTGCCGCCCGATGTTCCCGTGGGCCGCCTGCCCCCCGCCCGGCGGCAGATCGTGGAAATCGCCCGCGCTCTCGCCGTGGGCGGACGGGTTCTCGTGTTCGATGAACCCACCAGCAGCCTGTCGCGGGAGGACGCGGAACGGCTGTTTGCCGTCATCCGCATGCTCCGCGCCCGCGGCTATGCGATTGTCTATATCTCGCACGTGCTCGAGGAGGTGCGCCGACTCGCCGACCGGTTCACCGTCCTGCGGGACGGCACGGTCGCCGGCACCGGTCCGGTTTCCGGCACGTCCGCGGATGAACTCGTGCGGCTCATGATCGGCCGGCCCGTGGACCGGCTTTACCCGCGCTCCCGCCGCATCCCCGGCGAACCGCTCCTCGAGGTGGTGAATCTGGCCGGCGCGCGCCTGCCCGCGCAGGTGTCGCTGACACTCCGGCGCGGCGAGATTCACGGGGTCGCCGGCCTGGTGGGCGCCGGGCGCACGGAACTGCTCCGGGTTCTGTTCGGCCTTGAACCCGTGCGCCGGGGAACGATCCGGATCGGCGCCTGGAGCGGGCCGGCCTCCCCCGCCCGCCGCTGGGCGCAAGGGTGCGGGCTGTTGAGCGAGGACCGGAAAAACGAGGGGCTCTCGCAGGGCCGCAGCGTGGCCGACAACCTGACGCTCCCCCGCCTCTCCGGGCTGGGTCCCGCCGGCCTGGTCCTGCCCGGCCGCCAGCGCGCGGCCGCCGCGAGTTGGATTGACCGGCTCGGCATCCGCTGCCGCTCCCCCCTCCAGCCGGTCGGCGATCTCTCGGGCGGCAACCAGCAGAAGGTCGCGCTCGCGCGGCTGCTGTATCATGACGCGGACCTGCTCCTGCTCGACGAGCCGACGCGCGGAATCGACGTGGGCAGCAAGGCGCAGATCTATGATTTGCTGGACCGCCTGGCCGCGGGGAGTCCGGAAACGGGAATCCGGCCTCGCGCCCTGCTCCTGGTCAGCAGCTACCTGCCCGAGTTGCTGGGCCTCTGCGATCGCATCGCCGTGATGCGGCGCGGGATCCTCTCCGAAGCCCGGCCGGCCACGGCATGGACGGAAGAAGCCCTGCTCCGGGCCGCTCTGCCGGTCGAAACAATCGAATCGAACATCAACCTCCAGCCCGAGTGATTTCAATGCCCCGCTTATCCTTCCAGGCCTTATCCCGTCGACTCGCCTCACTCGGCCCGTTCCTGGCGCTGGCCGCGGGCTTTCTCCTGCTCGCGTGGCTGGCGCCGCCCAGTTTCACCTCTCCGCGCAACCTGGAGACCATTGCGCGCCAGTCGGCCATCACGGGCATGGCCGCGCTGGGCATGACGCTGGTGATCATCCTGGGCGGGATCGATCTGTCCGTGGGCTCGGTGGTGGCGTTGAGCACGGTCGCCGTGGCCGCGCTGCTGCAGGCGGGCGCGTCCCCCCTCGCGGCCGCGCTGGGCGGCGCGCTGGCCGGCCTGCTGGTCGGCGCGGTCAACGGGCTGCTGGTCACGCGGTTGCGCCTGGCGCCGTTCATCGTCACGCTCGGCACGCTGCTGATCGTGCGGGGCGCGGCCAAGGGCTTCGCGCACGAGCAGAAGATCGACGCGCCCGTCGGCCGGCTGAACGACCTGCTGGCCGCCCTGCCGCCGGACAAGCGCTGGCTGCTCGCGCCGCCCGGCGTGTGGCTGCTGCTGCTCCTGGCCGTGCTGACCGCGCTGCTGCTCCGCTACACCCGTTTCGGCCGGCACGTCTGCGCGATCGGCTCGAACGAAGCGACGGCCCGCTTGTGCGGCGTGGCCGTGGAACGGGTCAAGCTGACCGTCTACATGCTGGGCGCGGCCTTCGCAGGCCTGGCGGGGGTGCTCCAGTTCTCGCGCCTGACCGTGGGCGACCCCACCGTGGCCGCGGGGTTGGAACTCGATGTCGTGGCCGCGGTGGTGATCGGCGGCGGCAGCCTGTCGGGCGGCGAGGGGTCGATCCCGGGCAGCCTGGTGGGCGCCCTGTTCATGACCGTCATCCGCTCCGGCTGCGCGCAGATGGGGTTGCCCAACTGGGTCCAGGAGATCGTCACCGGCGCCATCATCGTCCTCGCCGTGGCCCTCGACCGCTGGCGCCATCGGGCTGCCCGGAGGGAGGATTGACAGAGAAGCTTGGGGATGACATGACGGAGCCCTGCGACGCACTCAGGACAAGCGTGTCCCTCTGATCGTCATTCCTTAAAACGGAAAATCGAATCCTTTCAAACCCAGGTCCCGGGCCAAGCCCCTGATCTCGTCCTGCATCTCGCGATTGAGGGGAATGCCGTTGCGGGAGCGGTCGAGCATGACGAGGTGCTCCTTTTCGCCGGCCGTATAAATGCGCTCGCAGCCCGGCGCTTTTTCGGAACCGCGCAGCGCGCGGAGAATGTCGCCGGTCGTTTTCTTGAACGCCGCGGGCTTCGTGAACGCGGCCACGTTGATGGCCATGAAAAAATGGCCCAGCCGGTAAGGAACCTTCCGGCCGTCTTCCAACCCCAGCAGCGCCTTCAGAAACGCGCCGCCCTGCAGGGCCGCGGAGAGGATCTCCACCACCGTCGCGTAGCCGTATCCCTTGTAACCGCCGGTCTTCTCACCTGCCCCGCCGATGGGCAGCAGCGCCGCTGCGCCAGTCGTCAGCCGCTCGAGGATAGCCTCCGAATCCGTCAACGGTTTCCCGTTGCGATCGATCACCAGTCCGGCGGGAGTCGGCTCGCCCGCGCGGGCGTAAAGCTCGATCTTGCCGCGCTGGGTGACGGAGGTGGCGCAGTCGAGGAAAAACGGGAACGGCTCGTCCGTGGGCATGACGAAGGTCAGCGGATTGGTGCCGAGCATGTTTTCGACGCCGAAGGTGGGCGCAATGGAGGGGCGCGCATTGGTGCCGGTGATGCCGATCATGCCGCGTTCCGCGGCCATCAGCCCGTAATAGCCCGCGATCCCGTAGTGGTTGGAATTGCGCACCGCCGTCATGGCCATTCCGAATTTCCGGGCCTTTTGAAGGGTGAGGGTCATGGCCTTTTTGGCAATCACATGACCCATCCCGTTATGGCCGTCGATGACCGTGGTCGTGGGGCCGTCCCGGACGATTTCGATTTTCGTCATGGCCGTCTGGGTGCCCTGCCGGATCCGGTCGATGTAGATGGGCTTGAGCCGGTTGATGCCGTGCGAATCGATGCCGCGCAGGTCCGCCGCGATCAGGACCCCGGCGCAGACGCGGGCATCCGCCGCGGGCACGCCGGCCTTCCGGAGCGCCGCCGCCATGAAGCGTTCCAGCCGCTCCGCGGGAACGCGGCATTCCTTCCCCTGGCCGTCCTGTTTTTTCCGCATATCCGTTCCGCCTGTTACCCCGGTTCCTGTTCGTACCGTTTCAATGTCGCCAGCTCCCGCGGCAGGTGCGTCTCGTAAGGCTCCCAGTTGATCCACTCCCCGCTCAGGTAGCCCGCGTAACCCGCTTTCTTGAGCAGGCGGATAAAGGTCTTGTGGTCGATGTCGCCCGTGCCGATCGGAACCATCTTGAGCGCCGTCTTGCCGCCCACCCCGTCATGCAGGTGGGTGTGGCGGATCCAGGGCCGCAGCGCGCGGAACGACTGCTCCACGGTCGCGAGGCCCATCCGCACGGGGTGCATGACGTCCCAGTTGCAGGCGATCGCCGGATGATTCACCCGCTTCAACACCGCCGCCACATGGGCCGGATCGCACCAGTCGTCGTGCGTTTCCATGCACACCGTGACGCCGCGCGCCGCGGCATGATCCGCCATCGCCGCCAGGCACTTGGCCGCCTGCGCAATTCCCGCCTCCCGGGTCAGCCCTTTGGGGATTCCCCCGCCGAACACCCGGATCGCCGGCGCGCCCACGTCGCCCGCCAGGTCGATGCGCTCGTGCGCCTGTTTCACCATCGCGGCTTCGGTGTCCGGATTGGCGACCGTGATGGAGGTCGCCAGGCAGGCGAACGCGATGCCGGCCTCCTTCGCCTGTTTGCGGAACGCGGCCCGCGCCGCCGGGTCGGCTTTCACTTCAACGCCATGCGCCTGATCGCAATCCAGCCGCGGCTCGATGCCGTCATAGCCGAACCGCTTCGCCACGTGAAAGGTTTCCGCCAGGCTGAGCTGCGGCGTTGAAAACGTCATAAACGAATAGTTCATCGGTTTTCCTCTGGCCGGTGATCGACACCGGCCCTACAATACCACCACCCGGTTCTCGGCGGAAGAAGTCTTGATCGCGTCCAGCACGCGGGACACCTGCAGCGCCTCGTCGGGCGTCACCGGATACGGCCGGCCCCCGGTCAGGGCCGCCGCGATCTCCCCGTAAATCTCGTGCTCGTTTCCATACGTCGCGCCCTCCACCGTCTCTTCCGTCACTTCCGCCGGCTTGGCCTGCATGGTGGCAAACGCCGTCGGATCGCCCGGTTGCGGCGGGGTCTGCTTCATCAGTTTCAGCTTCGGGCCGTTCATGACGATCGTGCCGCGGTCCCCCTGCACCACCCAGGTCGGGAAGGACTCCACCGCGATCGTGTATTCGGCCTGCACGATCGTGCCGTCCTCGAGCGTGAAAACGGCGAAAAACAGATCTTCCACGTCGCCCGGGTTCATGACCTGTTTGAGCCGGGCGAAGACGCTTTTAACCTTGCTGCCCGCCAGCAGCACGGGCGGATCCACGATGTGGGGGCCCCAGTTGAGCACGTAGCCGCCGCCGAACTTCTTTTCCGTCTGCCAGTCGTTCCGGGTGCCGAAGCTGGTCACCGCCCGGCGGATCGCGAACACCTTGCCCACCGCGCCGGCGGACACCAGCTCGCGCAGGCGGCGCAGGTCGCAGCTCCAGCGCGCGGGCAGCCACGGAAGCAGCAGCCGGCCGGAGGCTTTTGCCGCCGCGATCATGCGCCGCGCCTCGTCGCTGTTGACGGCCCACGGCTTGGTGACCAGCGTGTTGACGCCCGCGCGCAGGCAGTCGCAGGCCATGGCGGCATGCTGGTCCGTCCGGGTGACGATCACGGCGAGATCGATCTTCTCCCCGCGCAGCATCTCCCTGTAATCCTCGTAAACGGGGCACTTGAACCGCTCCGCGGCCTGGCTGCGCCGCTCGGGGTCGATGTCGCACACAGCCGTCATCGTGAAGGCGCCGTTTTTCCCGATGGGATCCGCGTGCAGGGTGCTGCCGCTGCGCCCGTATCCGATGATTGCTGTTCGTATATACATGAAGCTCATCATACTCGCTGGAAACGGCCACCGTCAATGGAGCAATCGAGTCGTGCCCGGGTTCCCGGCGCGGTCATACCGCCTCCATGCGGCGCACATAGGCGGCCGTGTCGAACTTCTTGTGCAAGCCGCCCGCGCTCATCATCCGCACATTCCCGAACACCGGATGCCGCGGCCACGGTCGGTCGTGCTTGCCGAAACACCAGGCCACGCCCGCATACCCGTCCGGATCCCGCCCGTCCAGCGCATACCGGTCGTTCAGCGCCACCGCGGTTTCGAACGCCTCTTCCGGCAAGGCGCTCCATTCCAAAATCTTTTTGCCCCAATACATCCTCAAGTAGCCGTGCATCCGCCCGGTCCGCGTCAGCTCCCGCTGCGCCGCGTTCCACACCGGATCGTGCGTGCCCCCCGCCTCGAACGCGGCCCGGTCATAGAGGTAAGGCCGCGGGGTTTTCGCTTCCGCGGCCAACGTCTTTTTCGCCCACTCCGGCAATCCCGCGTACCGGTCGTGGTCCCGGTTATACCATGCGAAGTTCATGGCCAGCTCGCGCCGCACGATGAGCTGCTCGAGAAAGGCCTCGCGGGAAGCGCGCGCCCAGGCATCCTGCGCCGCCAGCGCGATCTCCAGCGCCGAAATCTGGCCGAAATGGAGATAGGGGCTCAGGCCCGAGGCGGCGTCCGCGAGCGGATCGTCGCGCTGGTCCGCATACCGGCCCAGCTTGTCGCGCAGAAACGACTCCAACGCCGCCGAGGCCGCCTTCGCGCCGCCTCGGATGCCCGAAACCGGTTCCGGTCCGCCGGAAAGTCGCAAGGCGCGTAAAGCGTCGGACGGGTCCGACAAGTCGGACTCTTTGATCCGAATCCGCAGCGAGGATTGGGCCGGTTGGGTTTCCTTCAAGGGCGCCAGGAACCCGGCCAGCCGCTTGTGGATGCGGGGCCGCAGGGTGGCGGCCATCCAGGCCTCGTGGTCCAGGGCTGTTTCCACGGGCACCACCACATCCGACTCCACCTCCACCACCCGGCAGGGTGCTTCCGCGGCGATCGTCTCGCGCCACTGGCGCTGGATGCGGGAATAGCCGCGGTCCAGCGCCAGCAGGGCCGCCTCTCCAACCAGGCCCAGGGCCGCGCGGTCGGGTGCCGCGCGCCGCACGATCAGCCGGATGCCCCGCTTTTCCAGCGCGCGTTTCGTTTCGCAAAGCCCTTCGAGCATAAAGGCGTAATGGCGGCGGTTGGCATGGGGGTAGTCGGGCGTCAGGCCGAACACGGCCAGCACGGGAAGGCTTAACGCATTGGCCTGGCGGATCGCGTATTCCAGCGCATGGTTCCAGGTGGCGCGCTGGCTCTGCTGCATCAGGTAGAGCGCATACCGGCCCCGGCCGTTGACGGGGCGCGCATTGCGCTCGTGGAGGCGTTCGGGCTGGATCATGCGCCGGCCTCCTCCGCGGACAGCCCGCGGACCGCATCGCGCACCACTTCGGGCAGGGCGGGGTGGATGAAGATCATGCGCCGCAAATCCGCGAGCGTGCCGCTCTTCCGCATCAGCGCAATGAAGAGATGCGCCAGCGTGGCGGCCTCTTCGCCCACCGCATGCGCGCCCAGCACACGGCCCGTGCCCCGCTCGGCGATGAGCTTGACAAACCCCTCATCCAGCCCGCGCGCCAGCCCGGCGTTGGTGGAGTCGGCATAGTCCGCCCGCGCGATCACCAGGTCGTGCCCGGCCTCGCGCGCCTCGGGCTCGGTCAGCCCCACCCCCGCCACCTCGGGCCGCGTGAACACCGCATGCGGAATCGGCCCGTACTCCAGCGGCCCCTCCTTCCGCCCCGCCACCAGCGTGCGCTCCAGGTATTCGGCCTCCGCGTTTGCCGTATGCCGGAACGCATGCCGGCCGATCACATCGCCCAATGCCCAGACTCCCTCGGCCGTGGTCCGCAGCCTTTCGTCCACACGGATCATTCCCCGCTCGTCGCAAGCCACGCCCGCCGCATCCAAGTTCAGCTCCGCCGTGCAGGGTCGGATCCCGGCCGCCACCAGCAGGGCATCGGCCCGAACCGTCTCCCGGACCCCGGCTCCGTTTTCACACCGAATGTCGAAGCCGCCAGGCCCATAGGACACGGAAGTCTCGTGAAATCCCTTGAGCACCCGGTGCCGGGCGGCACAGGCCTTTTCCACCGCTTCCGCCACATCCGGATCTTCGTGGCGCAAAAACCGGCTGCGCACGAGGAAGGTCACCGCCGCGCCCATGACCCCATACACATGCCCCAGTTCGGCGGCGATATAACCCGCCCCCAGCACGGCAAGCCGTTTCGGAAGCGCGCGGTTACGCAAAAAATCGGCGCTGGTCATGAACGGCGTGCCCGCCAGGCCGGGAATGTCGGGGATCGCCGGTTCGGATCCGACCGCGATCACCACGCGGGACGCGGTCAGCCGCGCGCCGCCCGCCTCCAGCTCGCGCGGCCCCGTGAAACGGGCATGCGCGGGAATAAACTCCAGGTTGGGCGTGGTCAACCAAGTCCGGCGCAATTCTTGAGAAATCGATTGTGTTTCCCGCTCCATCCGGTTCACCAGGTCCGCCAGGTTCACCCGCACCCCGCCTTCCAGGCGCACGCCAATGGTTGCGGCCTCACGCACGCGTTCGACCAGGGAAGCGGGATGGATCAGCATTTTGGACGGGATGCAACCCCGGTTCAGGCAGGTGCCGCCGGCGGGTCCGGATTCGATCAGCGCGGTCTGCAACCCCCGGCGCGCGCCGGCCAGCGCCACCTTGGCGCCCGCTCCGCTCCCAATCACGATCAGGTCATATCGCTTCATCGTTCCGCCATTGTGCATATCCCCATCCGAAACAAAAGGCTTTCTTTTAACCGGCTTTAAAGGCAAAATATGTGCTCAATCAATGAAAGTCATGTGAGGATATATGGGTTTTGAAAGCGGAACGATCGGTTTCCGCCTGTTTTATCTGCCCCGCCCGCTCCCCGATGACGCCGTGAAGCGCTTTGCCGCTCACGCCGCGTCAGGTTTGGAAGCCATCCAGGCGGAAGAGAGCGCGGGCTGGGTCACGGGGCGGCATTTATTGGACCGGAATATCACCGAAGAGTCGATTTCCTACGCGGGTTATCTGCGGATCACCCTGCGCATTGGTCAACGCAAGGTGCCGGCCTCCCTTCTCCAGGCCGAATGCCGCATGGAGGAACTCGCCGCCGCTTCCGCCGAAGGGCAATCCTTTCTCAATCGCCGGAAACGCGCCGAAATCCGCCAGGCCGTCCAGGAACGGCTGCTGCCCACCATGCCGCCCCAGCTCAAAGGCATCCCCGTTGTCCATCAGCCCGGCTCGAAAATCCTCTACGCCGGCGCCATGAGCGATCATCAGTGCGACCTGCTCACCGCCCGTTTCAAGGAGACGATGGGATTCAGCCTTTACGCCGTCAATCCCGAAACCGCCGCCGACCAGCTCCGCAAGGTCGATGTGCAGGACCTGCCCCCCGTCAGCTTTTCCCCCGATGTGGACGACGGCCTCATGGAAGCCCAGCCCGGCCGCGACTTTCTCACCTGGCTCTGGTTTCAGGCCGAATCGGCCAAAACCGGCATTCCGCTCCCCGAAATCGGCAAACTCGCCATCCTGCTCGAAGGGCCTCTCACCTTCATGCACGAGGGAGGCGGCGCGCACGTCACCGTGCTCCGCAACGGCGAGCCGATCGGCAGCGCGGAGGCTAAAACCTGCCTGATGTCCGGAAAAAAACTCAAACAATGCAAGCTCACCTTCGGTTTGAACGATGAGCTGTGGAAATGCGCGTTCGACGCCGACGCGTTCGTCTTTCGAGGCGTCTCGGTTCCCGAGGAGGAAGGGAACCTCGACCCCATGAGCCGCTTCCAGTCCCGCATGCGCCAAGTGGACCGCTTCCGGGAGATGATGCTCGCACTCTACGACCGCTTCCTGGAAGAGCGGACCGACAAAGCCGGCTGGCCCGGCGCCAAGAAGAAGATCCGGGAGTGGGCCAAATCCCGCTCGGCCCGGGTCTAGGACAAGAGACCGATATGGTTACCAGACTGCTCAAGAAAATCGCCCGCAA
>CAZSUH010000113.1:8144-9734 GCA_964609905.1 uncultured Verrucomicrobiota bacterium | reverse complement strand
GACCACGACGAGGACGGCCATTACGACACCATTTCGGCCTTCATCAAAAGCGTCCGCGGGTCCGATCCCCATGCCGCGGTTTACTGGCTGGCGAAAATGCTGTATGCGGGCGAAGACCCCCGGTTCATCGCCCGCCGGCTGATCGTGCTGGCCTCCGAGGATATCGGCAACGCGGATCCCCGCGGCTTGACCGTGGCCGTGTCGGCCCTGCACGCGGTCGAATTTCTCGGCATGCCCGAGGCGCGGATCACGCTGTCCCAGGCGACGACCTACCTGGCCACCGCGCCCAAGAGCAATGCCGCCATCCTGGCGGTGGACAAGGCCATGGACGATGTCAAGGCCGGCCGCGTGCTGTCCGTGCCGCTCCACCTGCGGGACGCCCATTATGCGGGGTCCAAGGCGCTCGGTCACGAGGGGTACCAATACGCCCACGATTTCGAGGGCCATTTCGTGGACCAGGAGTATATCCCGTCCAAGGCGGTCTATTACGAGCCGTCCGAGGAAGGCTACGAGGCCGTGATCCGTCGGCGGATGGAGGGGTGGAAGGCGCGTCGCGCGCCGCGCCCGGAGCCTCCCTCCGCAACAGGGGGGGACGCATGAAGGAGACGCTCCGCCGGGAAATGAAGCGTCGCCGGGCGGCCCAGGATCCCGTTGCCGCGGCCCGCGCCAGCGCGGCTGCGCAGGCGCGGCTCTGCGCGTGGACCGTTTTCAGGAACGCGCGCCATGTGGCCTGCTACCTGGCCGGCCCCGGAGAGGTGGGGACGGAACGGATCATGGCGGCCTGTTTCGAGGCCGGCAAACGCGTGGCCGTGCCCGCGCGGCGCGGCGGTCCGGCGGACTACGGATTTTGCCGCTTCGAGCCCGGCACGCCGGTGAAGACCGGCGCCCTCGGCATCCGCGAACCGGCCTGCCCGGAATGGGTGGATCCGGCGGAACTGGACCTGATCGTCGTGCCCGGCGTGGCCTTCGATGCCTCGGGCCGGCGGATCGGACACGGGTTGGGCTGCTATGACCGCCTGCTCGAGGCCGCGGGCGGGGCGCGCAAGGCGGGACTCGCCTTCGAGTGGCAGGTGGCCCCCGAGGTGCCCGCGGAGGCGCACGATGTGCCCATGGATGTGGTGGTGACGGAACGGAATCTGTACCAATCCGGCGTGAGTTCGGGCACTGGCCCGGCGCGCGCCGTCAAGACGAAGCGAACAAGACCGAAAGGGGAAAGGGATACGCAATGACGATCCATACGATTAGCCTGATTATAGGGTTGCTGGCCGGTGTGCTGCTGGGCGGCCTGGCGGGATATGCGGTCAACACCGCACTCGGCCGGATGCGCGCCAAGGATGCGCAGGGACGCGCCGAGGACACGATCAAGCAGGCCCAGCGCGAAGCCGAAACCATCCGCAAGGAGGCCAAGATCCAGGCGCGTGAGGAGGTCCACAAGGCCAAGGAGGAGTTTGAGAACTCCTGCAAGTCCCGGAAGACCGAACTCGCCTCCCAGGAAGACCGGATGAAGGTCCGCGAGGAGAACCTGGAGCGCAAGGTCTCCCTGATCGAGCGCCGCGACCGCGCCGTCTCGGAACGCGAGGCGGAACAGAA
>CAZSUH010000113.1:0-8044 GCA_964609905.1 uncultured Verrucomicrobiota bacterium | reverse complement strand
CGCTCGCCATCCAGCGTTACGCCGCCAGCCATGCCTGCGAAACCATGACCAGCACGGTGAGCCTGCCCAACGACGACATGAAGGGCCGCATCATCGGCCGCGACGGCCGCAACATCCGCACGATCGAGAGCGTCACCGGCGTCAACCTGCTGATCGACGACACGCCCGAGGCGGTGGTCGTTTCCGCGTTCGATCCGGTCCGCCGCGAAGTCGCCCGCATTTCGCTCGAACGGCTGATCGCGGACGGACGCATCCACCCCGCCCGGATCGAGGAAGTCGTCAACAAGGTCCGCGAGGAGATCGATTCGACCATGCGCGAGGCCGGCGAACAGGCCGCCTACGAATGCGGCATGCAGGGTTCGGATCCGGAAACGATCCGCCTGATCGGCCGGCTCCGGTTCCGCAGCAGCTACTCCCAGAATGTGCTCATGCACAGCCTGGAGGTCGCGCAATTGATGGGGCTGATGGCGCCCAACCTGGGGCTCGATCCCGCGCTCGCCAAGCGGATCGGCCTGCTCCACGACATTGGCAAGGCCATGGATCACGAGGTCGAGGGCGGCCATGCCGTGATCGGGGCCGACTTCCTTCGCCGGCACGGCGAATCCGCGATAGTGGTCAACGCCGTAGGCTCCCACCACGAGGAGATGCCGCCCGAAAGCCTGTACGCCACCCTCGTGGCCGCGGCGGACGCGATTTCGGGCTCGCGGCCCGGCGCCCGCGTCGAAACGACCGAAATCTACATCAAGCGCCTGGAGAAGCTGGAGGGGATCGCCAACAGCTTCGCCGGCGTCGAGAAAAGCTACGCCATCCAGGCCGGCCGCGAGATTCGCGTGATCGTGCTGCCCGAAAAGGTGGATGACAACGGCGCGCTGGCCATGGCCCGCAACATCAGCAAGAAGATCGAAAGCGAACTGCAGTATCCCGGCCAGATCAAGGTTACCGTGGTGCGGGAAACCCGCGCCGTGGAGTACGCCAAGTGATGCGCATCCTCATGGTAGGCGACATCGTCGGCGGCCCGGGTCGGACCGTGTTCGCCCGCACCATCCCCCGCCTGCGGAAGGAGAGGGGGGTGGATTTCGTGGTGGCCAACGCGGAAAATGCCGCCGGAGGCAAGGGCGTGACCCGCGCCATGGCCGAGGAGCTGTTTTCCGCCGGCGCGGATGTGCTGACCCTGGGGGATCATGCCTGGGATCAGCGCGAGTTCGTGGCCGATATCAAGTCCCTGCCGAACGTGGTGCGGCCCGCCAATTTCACGCCGCACGCCCCGGGCCGCGGTTTCGTCACCGTGGAGATGAACGGCGTCCGCATCACCGTGATGGCGCTGGTGGGCCGGGTGTTCATGAATCCCATGGACTGCCCCTTCCGTACCGCGGACGCCATCCTGACCAAGGAGCCGAACCTCGGCAAGGTGATCCTGGTGGACATGCATGCGGAGGCCACCTCGGAGAAGATCGCGATGAGCCGGTTTCTGGACGGTCGGGTGACGGCGGTGTGCGGCACCCACACGCATGTGCAGACGGCGGACGAACGCGTGATGCCGGGCGGCACCGCGGCCATCACCGATCTCGGCATGACCGGACCCAAGGATTCCGTGATCGGCCGTTCGGCCGAAGCCGTGCTGAGGACTTTCCAGACCGGCATGCCGTCCAAGTTCGAGGTCGGCACAAACGACGTGGAATTGGACGGCGCGCTTCTGGAGGTCGATCCCGTCACCGGCCGGTGCAAGTCCATCAAACGGGTGCGGGAAGAAATGGCCAGGTAGAATCCGTCCGGCCTTGGGGGGAACCGTGGAGGATCTGTTCGAGACGCTGGGACGCGCGGCGGAGTTGCCCGTGCGGACGGTCACACAGCTCACCCGCCTGATTCGCGGATCGCTGGAGCGCGCCTTTCCCGACGTGCGCGTGGAGGGCGAAGTGTCGAACCTCCGTGTCCCCGCGTCCGGCCACTGGTATTTCACGCTCAAGGACGAAGGCGCCCAGCTCCAGGCCGTGATCTGGCGGAGCGCGGTTCCCGGTTTGCGCGCGCGGCCCGAGGACGGCATGGCCGTCCGCCTTCACGGCGCGATCACGGTTTTCGAAAAGGGCGGCCAGTACCAGATTTCGGTCCGCCAGGTGGAGTTGCGGGACGTCAAGGGCGACCTGTTGCGGCGCTTTGAGGCGCTCAAGGCCAGGCTGCTGGCCGAAGGCCTGTTCGATCCGGCGCGCAAGCGACCGCTGCCCATGCTCCCGCGCCATATCGGCGTGGTAACCTCGCCCACCGGCGCCGCCATCCGCGACATCCTCAAGGTGTTTTCCACGCGGTTTCCGAATCTTCATGTCGTCGTCGCTCCCGCGCGGGTCCAGGGGGAGGGCGCGGCCGGCGATATTGCAGGCTGGATCGATACGCTCAACCGGATCGACGGGCTGGACGTGATTATCGTCGGGCGGGGCGGCGGCAGCCTGGAGGACCTGTGGTGCTTCAACGAGGAGGCGGTGGCCCGGGCGGTCGCGGCCTCGCGCATTCCGGTGATCTCCGCAGTGGGGCACGAGATCGATTTTACGATCTGCGATTTCGCGGCCGATGTGCGGGCGCCGACGCCCTCCGCAGCGGCCGAAATGGTGGTGGGCCGCAAGGCCGACCTGGAGGAGCGCCTGCAGGGGCTGCTACGGCGCCTCGCCTCGGGAGCGCGCGAGACGCTGGGCAGCGCCCGGCGGCGCGCGGCTGCCGCGGCCGCCAGCCCGGCCTTTCTCGAACCCATCCAGATCGTGCGGCACGGTCGCGAACGGTTGGCCCGTCGGCGCGACGGGCTGGTCCGCGCGCTGGAAAACCGGGCGTTCAATGCGGGCCAGCAACTGGATCACCTGGCCTTGCGGCTGTCCCGCTCGCCCCGGGTGGCCCTGGAGGCGCGCCGGGCGGCGGTCGCGCGGCGCGCCGCGCAACTGAAGGCGCTGAATCCGCTGGCGATTCTGAACCGCGGCTACAGCGTAACCTTGGATAACGGAGGGCGGGTGGTACAATCGGTCCGCGCGGTCCGACCGGGCGACCGGATCCGCACCCGCGTGGCGGACGGCGAATTCCAATCGGAGGTGAAACCGGATCATGACGCGAAAAAAAACGACTGACGGCGAAGGCCGGGAACCGACCTTCGAAGAGGCGCTGGAGCGGCTGGAGACCATCGTCGGTCAGATGGAGGACGGCTCGCTGGGACTCGACGACCTGATGGCGCGGTTTGAGGAGGGGCAGAAGCTGATCGGCCTCTGCACCACCCGGCTTAACGAGGTGGAGAAAAAGGTCGAAGTGATGTTGAAGAAAGGCGACACGCTGGCCGCCGAACCCTTTGAGCCCGGGAAAGTGGAAGGCGGGGACGGGCCGACGTGAGCGATGTCGTTTCCCATTCCGAGCCCTCGCCCGTGCTGCTGGAAGTCCGCGACCTGCGGGTGTTTTTCCGGACAGAGAACGACGCACGGCCGGTCAAGGCCGTGGATGGCGTTTCGTTCACGATCCGGGAAGGGGAGACCGTGGCGCTGGTCGGCGAAAGCGGCTCGGGCAAGAGCGTGACGGCGCTGTCGCTGGCGCGGTTGCTGCCCGGCGCGGGGTATCAGGCCGGCGGAACGGTGCGGTTCGAGGGGGAGGACGTGGGGGCCATGAACAAACGCCGGCTTCGCAATTTGCGCGGCGGCCGCATGGCCTACATTTTCCAGGAGCCGGCCACCTCCCTGAATCCGGTGTTCACCGTGGGCTGGCAGATCGCGGAAGCGGTGCGGGCGCACCACAGCGCGACCGATCCGGAAAACGAGGCCGTGCGTTTAATGCGGCTGGTTGGTCTGCCCGATCCGGAACAGCGCCGGCGCGCATATCCCCACGAGTTGAGCGGCGGCATGCAACAGCGCGTCATGATTGCCATGGCACTCGCCTGCAAGCCCCGCCTGCTCGTGGCCGATGAGCCCACCACGGCGCTCGATGTGACGATCCAGGCCCAGATCCTCGAACTGCTGGCCGGGTTGCAGGCGCGGCTCGGCATGGCCATCCTGCTGATCACCCACAATTTCGGGCTGGTCGCGCGTCTCGCCCGCACCCTGCATGTCATGTATGCGGGCCGCATCGTGGAGTCCGGCCCGACGCGGGAGGTGCTGATCGATCCGAAGCGCCCCTATACCGCCGCGTTGTTGCGGGCCGTGCCCCGCCTGCATACACCGGCCCGCGAACTGCCGGAGGTGCACGGATCCATCCCCAGTCTGGGGAATCTGCCGACGGGCTGCCCCTTTCATCCGCGCTGCCCCAAGGCGGCGGACCGCTGCCGCGCGGAGGCACCGGACGGGGAGGCGTGCGGAGCCGGAAGGAGCGTGCGATGCCACTTTTGGAGATAGAAAATCTGGCCGTGCAGTTTGTGTCGGGCAATGGCCGGGGCCGGCGGGTGTTGAAGGCCGTGGACGGCGTAAGCCTGTCGGTGGAGCCGGGCGAAAGCCTGGGGCTGGTGGGCGAGAGCGGTTCCGGGAAAACCACGATCGGCCGCGCGGTGTTGCGTCTGCTCAAGCCGGCGGGCGGATCGATCCGATTCCGGGGACAGGAGGTGGCGGGACTGAAGGGGCGCGGGCTTGCCGTGTTCCGGCGGCAAGCGCAGATGGTGTTCCAGGATCCCTACGATTCCCTGAATCCGCGCATGTCGATCGGCGCGGCCATCGGCGAGGTGCTGGCGATCCACGGGATGCGGGGCCGGCGGGAGCGGGCCAGCCGCACGGCCGAGCTGTTGCAACTGGTGGGGCTGCCGGGCGCGTATGCGGACCGGTATCCGCACGAGTTCAGCGGCGGACAGCGGCAGCGCATCGGCTTGGCCCGGGCGCTGGCCACGGGGCCGTCGCTGATCATCGCGGACGAGCCGGTCTCGGCGCTGGATGTGTCGGTGCAGGTGCAAATCTTGAACCTGATGCGGCGGTTGCAGGGCGAGCTGGGGCTGTCGTATCTGCTGATTGCGCACGATTTGGCTGTGGTGCGCACGATGTGCGAACGTGTGGCGGTGCTGTATCTGGGCAAGGTGGTGGAGAGCGGGCCGGCGGAGCGGCTGTTCGAGAAGCCGGCCCATCCCTATACCGAGGCGCTGCTGTCCGCCGTGCCGGACGTGGATGCGGATCTGGAGCAGAAGGGGCGCGGCCGGCAGCGGATCGTGTTGAAAGGCGACATTCCGACGGCCACGGCGGTGCCGTCGGGTTGTCCGTTCCATCCGCGGTGTCACCGGGCGCAGCCGCGCTGCGTGACGGAGGTGCCGGACCTGCGCGCGGTCGAGCCCGGCCGGTGCAGCGCCTGCCATTTTGCGGAAACGCTGCTGGCGTAGCGGGCGGCTTTGCTTGGGTATGGTTGCGAGTTCATTCGCCGCCGTCTTCTCTTCTGGAGGGCGGAGCTGCCGCGACGCCGCATCGTGCCTGTCCGGCGGATGGGTTGAGCTGGTTGCGGCGTTTCGGCGGAAACGGGCGGATGCTTTCGGGCTGATCCGGCCTTCGACTGGAGCCGCCGGGACACGAGTCCACGTCGGCTCGTCGTCGGCCGGCTGAACCTCGAAATCATCTCGCCCGGTTCCGCTAGTCGAAACGCCGCAACCGGTTCGCCTCGCGCGCCCCGGCCCTGTCGGGCACGTCGGGCGGCGCGCGACTTGGTTCCCGTGAAGAGCCCAAGGAGTGTTTCGCTTCTTGGAGAGGGTCGGGTTCCACCCCGACCGCATTGAATTTATTATTCGGGATATATCGGGGATCTGGCTGGCCCCGAAAAACCGCTTGTTTCGATGGCGGGAAAGTGCAATAGTCCGAAAAATGATTGTTTCGCCGTTGGCGTGAGTTGCGTTTCTTGCGGGGAAGGAATTCCGAATGAGGTTTTCGCTGGCACGGTTCGATGATAGGATTGAGGCATATTACGGAGGGCAACGAATCGGTCGGGATCATGTTTGGGAGGCATAATATAAGGTTGGACGTCTAAAGACCTCATATCTCGACAATCGACAAATGAAAAAACGCAAAAAACGAAACGGGACTGAGAAAACATCCTAAATGTCGAATGTCGAGAAGTGAGGTCTATACTGACAGAGGTCTATACTGACAGCGGAGATCCGCTCCTGATCGTGAGGAATGCCGCTTCGACAGATAAAAGGACTGAATCATGGACATGTGGAAATTCTACGATATTACGCACCGCGAACACGTGGTGTGCAACCCGATGAACGAGGCGAAACTGGCGCGTCTCGTGGAACTTCTGCGCCTCCCGACCGGCGCGCAGGTGGTTGACATTGCGTGCGGGAAGGGCGAGTTCCTGTTTCGCCTGGCCGAAGCGTATGGCGTTCGCGGCGTGGGGGTCGACATTTCTCCTTTTTATATCGCTGAAGCGGAGAAAAGAAGGAAGACACGGCTATCGGGCGCGGGCATCATGTTCAGAAAGATGGATGGCGCGGATTTCAAGCCGGATGCGCCGGAAACCCTCGATCTCGCATCCTGCATCGGCGCCAGTTGGATTTTCGGGGGGCATTCGGGCACACTCGAAGCCCTTATCCGCATGGTGAAACCCGGCGGCTGGGTGATCGCGGGAGAGCCATTCTGGCGGCGGGATCCGTCCGAGGAGTACCTGAAGGCATCCGGGATCGCGAAAGAGGACTTCGGGAGCCACTTCTCCAATGCGGAAGCCGGAGAGCGGCGCGGATTGGAGCTTGTCCACGCCCTGGTGAGCAGCCCCGACGACTGGGACAAGTACGAAGGTCTCCAATGGTACTCGACGGCCGAGTACGCGCGCGCCCATCCCGATGATCCGGACCTGGCGACCGTGGTTGAGCGAGTGGGGAAGGCCAAGGAAACCTATCTGCGTTGGGGCCGCGACACGCTGGGTTGGGCCATCTACATGTTCCGGCGGCGCACGCCTCGGCTCCCGAGTGGAACGTCACCGGACTGATCGAAAAAACAGAATGAAGAGGTCGTTTCAACACAGGGTGATTCATGTCTATTTTAAAAAAAACACTCGCTTCCCGTGATCTCATCCCGTTGCTCAGGCTCAACAACGGCCAGGCGGTTACCGCGAAGAGCTGGAAAAAACGCCGCGCCGAGCTGTTGACGATCCTGAGCGAGAACCTCTACGGTTACACGCCCGCCGCGCCGGAATCGGTGTCCGGCAAGCTGATCAAGGAGAACGTGAACGCCTATGGCGGCAAGGTGATCGAGCGCCATGTCGCCCTGACCTTCCGCATGCCGTCGGGTGACTGCTCGTTCCCGATCCACCTCTTTATCCCGAAAAGCGACAAGCCGCTTCCCGTCTTTCTGAACCTGGCCTTTCGCGACCAGTTCCCCGATCAATACGTCCCGGTCGAGGAGATCACGGATAACGGATTCGCGCTCGCGGTTCTCTGCTACACGGATGCGGTCAACGACAAGCTCCATGGCGACTACTCGGATGGCCTCGCGAAACTGGTCATCCGCGGCGAACGCCGACTCAACGAATGGGGGAAAATAGGGATGTGGGCCTACTGCGCCAGCCGCGTCTACGAGTACCTGACCACGCTGCCCGAGCTTGACCCCACACGCGTGGCCGTGGTGGGCCATTCCCGGCTCGGGAAGACGGCGCTCTGGGCCGCCGCGCAGGACGAGCGGTTCTGGGCGGCCATCTCGAACAACTCCGGCTTCGGCGGCGCGGCGATCGCCAAGCACGGCACCGGCGAGCGCGTGGACGACTTCCGGCGGTGCGGTTCATGGGACTGGTTCTGTCCGAGGTACTTGTCGTTTATCGGGCGCGAGGATGAACTCCCTTACGACCAGCACATGCTGCTTGCCCTGATCGCGCCCCGGTTGCTCGTTGTCGGAAGCGCGGAGGAGGACAACGGCGCCGATCCCGAAAGCGAATTCCTGTCGGCCTACGCCGCCTCGGCGGTGTGGGAAATGCTCGGCCACAAGGGGCTTGTGACGCCCGACCGTCTTCCGGCCGCGGGGACCGCGTTGACGAAGGGTCAGATCGGCTACCATCTCCGAGCCGGGCAGCACTTTTTCTCGCGTGCCGACTGGGGACGGTACATGGACTTTCTCAAGCTCAAGCTGAAAACGCG
>CAZSUH010000112.1:0-9889 GCA_964609905.1 uncultured Verrucomicrobiota bacterium | reverse complement strand
GAACTTGCCGGCAGAATCCTTCCGGAGCTTTCCTCCGGGTCCGATCCGTCATTAAACCATGACGGTTCCACGAACGCCTTAATCCGGAGATTCAGGAGTGTAGGGGCGGTTCGATAGAACCGCATTCTGGAGCGAGCGAAGGGATTTGAACCCTCGACATCCACCTTGGCAAGGTGGAGCTCTACCACTGAGCTACGCTCGCCCATTCGGCTCAAAAAAACAGATCGACACTCTATCTGACAGCGAAGGATTGCGCAAGGAGTTTTTTTCTACCAGACGCGCGAATCCGGAACCGGGAGCCAACGGCCCCCTTCGAGAATGGATTGCTGGCTCACCAGGCCGGGCAGGGTCATGTCCATGGCTTCGTGGATGCCAATGGGACAGGGCCGCTTGCCGGTGATGGCGTCGAGGAAATCGAGCATTTCAAAGTAATCGCCGCCGCCATGCCCCGCTTTGCCTGCCTCTTCCATCCCGGCTTTCCAATAGTCCGGCAAAAACTCCTCCGCCAGTTCTTCGAGATCGGTCCAGGCGTTGGGATTGGTGGACCGGGAGCGAAGCCATACCCGGTTTTTCTCGCCATGCGCCCGGGCCGATTCGTAGCAGCCGTCGGTGCCCTGCACCTGGTAGTTGGTCATGTTGTGGGGGCGGTCCGAGAGCATGTCCACGCGGATCTTGACCAGTCCGCCGTTCCGCATTTTGCCGAGCATGACACAGGAATCCTCGTTTTCATAGAAGGCGTCGCGGGGGTCCTTGTAATGATGGCCCGACCCGGCGCAGCAGACGGATTCTACGCGATCGCCGCGCATCCACTGGAGGATCGGCCCGAGACTGTGGGTGCCATAGGTGATGCCGTTGATGCCGGTCTGCCACTTGCGGCGCCAGGTGGTGATCTCGTTCAGTCCCTTGAGTTCGTGGAGATATTCACCCTCGGCATAATAGGGAGTGCCGATCAGCCCTTTTTCGATGAGCGTACGCACGATGACGTTGGGACGCGTGTAGGTGTAGTTTTCGGCCATCATGTAGATCGCCTTGGATGAACGGCACGCCTGCACCAGATCCCGGCACTCGTCAATGCGGATGCCGGCCGGCACTTCCGACAGCACGTGAACGCCGCGGGAGAGGGCGGCGATGGCATGCGGCACGTGGAACGGCATGGGCGTGCCGATGACCACGGCATCCACGCGACCCGTGTTGATCATGGTCTCGAAGTCGGCGAACTGTTCTCGCGCGCCAAGACGAGCTGCGGCCTCGGGGAGCTTTTCCCGGTTAATGTCGCAGACGGCCCGTATTTCGAACTGTTTCAACGATTCACAGGTGGATTTGAAACTGCCGCCTCGTCCACAGGCACCGACGAGGCCGAGTTGAATTTTAGAGAAAGCAGGCATAGGAATCGGTCTCCTTTTATGCGCGAAACGAGGAGGCGCGCACCACGAGAGAGGCTTTGCTCATGTGATGCTGGAAGGTGAGGCGCGGCGGGCCTTCGATGCGTTCGATGAGTGTTTTGAACGCCTGCTTGCCGATCCATTCGTCGTTTACGCTGACGCTGGTGATCGGCACGACGCCGTACCGGGCCAGGGGCGAATCGCCCGAACCGACCACCGCCACTTCATCGGGGATGCGGACGCCCATCTGGGTAAGGACGCGGATGGCCAGTGACATGGTGCAATCGCATCCCGCCAGAGCGTCGAATTGGCCGCGATTGGCCATGATGAACGTCCGAAGGGACGCTTCAACGGGTTCCAGGGACGGCAATTCGCAATCCGGCTGGCTATCGATGTTCATGAGCAGGGGAGGAGGCAGTCCCGCGTTCTGGAGTTCACGGCGGATGGATTCTTCACGAACCGCATGCATTCGGGGCGTAGGGACGATATTGGCGAGAGCAACGCGCTTTTTGCCCCGTTCCAACAGGTGCGCGGCCTGAAGCCGGCCGGCTTCGCTATAATCCGCGCTGACATCGTCGCAATCGAAGGACAGGCCGCATTGGCCGTCGAGCGTCACCACCGGAAAGCCCATCTCCACAAGCCGCCGCAGTTCGGCATGATTGCCGGAATCGCACGGATGGACGATCAGTCCGTCCACGCCCTTGTCGAGTTGGAGTTGGATGAGTTTTTCTTCCTGTTCCTGGTTATTCGAGTCGACGCTGTAGAGCACGGCATAATTCATTTCACGCGCGACGGAGAAGACACCGGTGGAGCGGTTGCGGTGGGTGCCGATATAAAAAACGGGAGAGATCATGCCGATGGATTGCGTGCGGCCCGCGCGCAACGACCGGGCGGTCAGATTGGGCCGGTAACCCAGTTCGCGGGCGGCCGTATGAATCTTGGCGCGCGTTCCCACGGAGGCCCAGCAGTTGGGCCGATTGTTCAACACCTGGCTGGCGGTGGCGGAACTGACGCCTGCTTGGGAAGCCACTTGCGCCAAGGTTACACGATACTGTTTGCGCGTCGCTTCTTTGTGGTCGGTCATACTCAAACTCCTTCTTGAGCATATAATAGCTCATATCTTGTGTTGTTCAATCGTTATTTTACACCTCACCATGCGCTGGAGCAAAAAGAATGGATTAGCGTTAATACGTTTGTGTGACGGTACTGGCCAGCGAATTTGTATGCGAGGGATGGCCTTCAATGGAGGACAGATGAATTCGAACCTTGGCGACGGGCACTTGGGCATCCAGGCGGGTCAGCAGGCACGGGACGCCCTTGCTCACCCAGGCCGTCAATTTGCCGTGTCGGACAAATAAACCTTCGAAAGCTGCTTCCAGATCGAGGTAGATGAGGGATAAGGCGCCAAAGCCGTCAAGTGTGGTGTTTTCGTTTCGGTCTTTGGCCGTCAGCACAAGATCGTAGATTTTATCGTCCGCCATGACCTGAAATCGGTTTGTTGATCCTCCGGTGAAACCGTTTTTCCTCATCCAGTAGGTCAGGGTGGGGATATCCCGTGTGTCGGGAGCAATGGGCAGTGTCCAGTCCTTGTAGTTTCGGACTTTTTTTCGCCAGCGCGCGGTGCCCGCCGCGTGATTAAAGTCCGTGATCACCCGTTCGTGCCGGGAGCCTTCGTTCAGGCTTTTCTGAAACCGAACCGGCAGAAAGGGAACCGGATCGATGTAGCTGGTCAGGGTATCATCAACCGGGTAGAGTTTGGCGATCATTCGGTTGCTCCGGGTGCGGTACTGGATGCGGAGCAATAAACGGTCATCCGGCCATCGGACCCAATCGGTGCTGACGATCGCCGTCGCGACATGGAACAGGCCCCAGCGGATGGAATAGGTCAGCCGTTCGCCGACCGGGAACCAGAAAACAGGCGCGTTGGGAACCGGATTGGTGATCACCGCCGGCTCCCAGTTCATGTCTTCCAGCACGTTGCTTTCAGCAGCCGCGCCGGATAGGGCGAGCGCCAGCAGGAATGATGCCGCGCCGCCAATCGTCTGGTTGAGGCCATTCATCCCTCGCAGTATGGCGGCGAAGAATCTCCGGCTCAAGGCAAAAAGTCGCGCGATTACGGAATCAGCACGCGATAAAATGCCTGCGGCGGCCGATTGGTGTCGGTCCACGTGTTGGTGCCGGTGGTGTGGCGCGCCAGGTTCGAGGCCACCCAGGGCCAGCCGGAATCCGGGAGATCGGTTCCGCGCCGGATTGCGAACGGCGTCGTGACGCCGCTGTTGGTGGTGCCATACCAAGTGAGCCGGTTCGATGTGTCCATGACCTCCAGGGAAAGGAAGGCAAACCGGGAGGCTGAATCCAGGGGGTCGGTGCCGGTCTGGTATTCCGCCCAGGTGGGATTCCCGTCCCCGTCCGGATCCTCCTCCTCGGCCTGTTCGTAGTCGTTGGTGTAGCCGAGGGTCCGGATCAGCCAGGCGCAGGAGGTGCCGCGGCTGGTTTGAACGGGCGCCACCGTGATGGTCACCGTGCCGGTGGGACTGTCCGCAATGCCGTCGCTGGCTTGGTAAGCGAACGCGACGGTTCCTGTGTAACCGCTCGCGGGCGAATAGACCAGATGGGACGGGGCGCCGGTCAGGATGCCGTTCTGCGGCCAATCCGTCAGGCTTACGAAGACGGAATCGCCGTCCGGATCCTGACCTGACAGCGGTACGGAAATGGACTGGCCGGCGACCGTGGCCACGGCACAATGGCTGACCGCGGGCGGACGGTTCACGTGATGGTCCGCGCCGACTTTCAAAAACACGCCCTGCCCGAGATTGGTGAAGGAACCGCTCCGTACCACCTCTTTTTTCATCGCCTGCACCCGGTACAGCACGCTGGTGGCGCGGGCGGTGGCGTCCGTGAACACCGTGCCGGACAGGAAACCCGCGTGCAGATTGGAATAGGTCTGCGTCCCGAGATCGGCGCGCGACACCGCATAACCGAGCACCGCGCCGTCGGCGGCGGGGGTCCAGGACAGGACGACCCGCGAACCATCGGCCGTGGCGGACAAGTTGCGCGGCGGGCTGGGATAGCGGAGGCGCAGGGTGGGGTCGCCCATCAAGGCGACATGGACGCCGGACAGTTCCCGATACTCCGGCACATCCTCGTAATCCTCGTAAATCGGGCCATGCAGCAAGCGGGATACCGTGCCGATCGGCTCGCCCAGGTCCATGGGATGGCCGAACCACTTGGGCCGGCCCACCCAGGCCGAGGTGAGGGCCGAGGGCACGGACGCCAGGGGCGCCCGCAAGATGCAGTCGGGGGTGTCCCAGTCGCCGAAAAAACTTCCGATCATCATGGTGAACACCGTGTGAACGGGGCCGGTGGCAAAGTCGGCGGTATAGCCCACGGCGTCGCAACGGTTGGAATTGCCGCCGCCGCTGGCGAACGAGGCGTGAAAGCGTTCCGTGCGGAGCGTTGGGAACCAGGTGGTGTTGATCACGTTGGACGGGTTGAAATAGAGCCCGTAATCGCGGATGCCGTTCTGCGCGAAGGCTTCGTCCCAGTAGCTGAACACGTCTTTCACCAGTCCGCGCGCGGGGGGTGAAAAAGCGCCGCTTCGATAGCGTCGGGCCTTGGCCAGGTATTGGCGCAACAGTTCCAGTTCCGGTTGCGCGAAAGCGGGCAGATTCGCCAGGTCGATCCGGCCCACCATCAGTTCCGCGGTGTAGTTCGTATAGAAGGACGGGTCGAATTTTCCGTCGCCCGGAACGTTATACAGCCGGGGGCCGTTGTTGACGGTGGCCGTGGCGGTGTCTGACCATGCGCCGTCCATATCGCCATAATAGATATCCGCCGGCCACGCGCCCCGGTGCTCCGAATGCCGATCCGGCCAGATGTCTCCGGAATACGGAACCGGGACGTGACCGAAAAGCAGAACCGCCTTGACGCCGGCCGGATCCTGGGTGTAGATCGAAACGATTTGGGATTTCAGGTTGGATACGGCCGAGGCCCAGCCGGCATCGTCCCAGTTTTTCCGGGGCGCCAGGAGGCGCGTTGTTTGCCAGCCGTCTCCAACCAGGTCCAGCTCGAATCGGTCCAGTTCGGGAGCCAGTTGAACGGCCGCATTGCTTTCGGCGACGAGGATCAGCGTGCCCCGCTCCCGGACCGGCGGGAGGTCGATGCCCGCATAGAGGAAGCCCCAATCGTTGGTCCCGATTCTCTGGCGGGTGACTTTGTATTCATAACCGATGCCCAGGACCACATTGGAGTCGGTGAAGGAGGTCACGGCGGGATTGGTGATGGCCGCCAGCGTGCTCCATCCGGTGGTCAGGAAAAGTTTCCGCTGGATGAGGTTGGTGACGGCCGGTTGGGCGCCGGACGCCCAGTTGAGGGTGATGGCCGGCGGATGGGTCTGGAGTTCCGTCCAGAGCGGCACAACCCGGTCCACCGGCGAAAACCCGAAAACCGGTTGCACGGCCAGACCGGAGGCCAGGATGAGAAAGAGTCGTCGCATCGTGCACCTGTTACTGTTTGTATAATAACAGGCAACGCGCTAAGGTGACAGGATATTTGAGGAAACGAACGGGAATGGGGAGTAATGCGGGATGGAGGGAGTGGGCCTGGCATACGGTTTTGTGGCGGCTTTTTTTCAATCCCTGTCCTACCTGGGATCGTGCTGGTATTTGAGGCGGTCCGGGGGCACGTCTCTGCAGTTGCTGGGCATGTCCCATCTCTGGATGGGGCTGGCGGCCGTCGCGCTTTTCCCGCTGCTGGCGCGCGCCGGCCTGCCGCCGTTGCGGATTTATTTCCTGCCGGCCCTGGGGGCGATAGGTTTTTACATGATCGGCCAGGCCGGTTTTTTTGTGGCGCTCAAGCGTACGGACTCCTCCCGCCTTGCGCCGCTGCTGGGGCTGAAGGTGTTCATCCTGGCGGTGATCAGCGTGGCGGCGTTGGGGAAGGTGTTGAACGGCTGGCAGTGGGCCGCGGTGGCGCTCAGCGTGGTGGCCGCCTTCGTGTTGAATGAAAGCGGGGGGCGTCTGCCGGTGCCGGCCATGCTGGCGGTCGGGGTGGCAGTGGTCGGCTATTCACTTTCGGACTTGAGCATCAAGTCGCTGGTGACGGCGCTGGAACCGGCCGGCTCCCGCGCCGCGCTGGTGGGTGTTTGCGTGACCTACATGATGGGGGCGGGAGCGGGCATTCCGCTGGCGGCCGGGAAACGGGCGCTCGAACCGCGTCTCTGGCTCATGGCCCTGCCGTATGCGGCGGCCTGGTTTGTCAGCATGCTGTTTCTCTACATCGCCTTTGCCCGGATCGGGGTCGTGTTCGGTAACATCGTCCAATCCACGCGTGGGCTGATGTCGATCGGCCTGGGCGTCTGGGTCGTCCGCCTGGGCTTGCTCGACCTGGAAACGCGCGTGCCGCGCCGCGTGGTGGCCCGCCGTCTGGCTGGCGCGGCGCTGATGACCGCCGCGATCGCGTTATACCTGAAACACTAGCGGACCGGGCTTCCGTTTTCAGGACGCCGGTAAGGCGCCTTTCGCTCAGCCGAGAGCCTGCGTGATGAAGGCCAGCGTGAACAGGGCCACGGTTTCGATGATGCCGATGGCCATGAAGTAGTTGGCCGTACCCTGGCCGGTTTCAGCCAGCGCATCCGAGCAGGACGCGCCGGCTTTCCCCTGCATCCAGGCGGAGACCCCCATGGCGAGTCCGCCGAAAACGCCAGCGCCCATGAGCCCCTGCCAGGCGGCCCCGGCCGCGGCGGCGGTATTGATCATGCGCATGACGATGAATCCGTAAATGGTTTGAGAAAGCGGGGCGCCGATGAAGGCGACCAGCATGAAGGGCGCCAGCTTGTTTTGCGCGTAACATTTTTTCCAGCCGCCGACGGCGGACATGGCCGCCACGCCCGCGCCGAGACCCGAACCGATGGCCGACAGCCCCAGCATGGCGGCGCCGCCCATTTTTCCGAGGGATTGTATCTCTTCCGGTGTCATGATCAGTTCCTTTCAGGTAGACGAATCGCTTCCGTTTCCGCCGCTTCCCTGCGGAAGGGCGTGTATTTCCGACCGAGCCATTGGATGCCCATGTGCGTGGAGAACTCCAGGGCGTTCAGCCGCACGCCGTGCACCAGTACCGCGAGCGAACCCAGGATCAGGTTCAGCACATGCACGGCGAAGATGATCGCCACGCCGACCAGTCCCCGCCAGAAGGGGACGGGGCCATCGCCGAACGCGATGCCGTTGAACGCCTGGATCAGGACAACCGAGGCGCTGCCGACCAGGTACAGACGCAGATAGGAGACGACATCGCCGAAGTGGCTGATGATGTTCAACGGCAGCAGCAACATCGAGGCGAACTCTTTTTTGATTGACCGCGGATCGACCGTGAAAAGCAGGATCAACGCCGCGCTGAGAATGAAGAGCGGCCGGATTCCCGGAGGAAGCGGCACACCGAGCACCAAATAATTGGCCATGGCAAACATGACCCAGCAGGAGCCGATCCAGCCGACATGCGCGAGCGCGGTGATGCTGTGGCGCAGGCGGGTAATGTTCCAGCCGTGGGCAATCGTCATGTGCAGACTGCCGATCAGGAAGCAGAGGGATTGAACGAAGACGGGGTCTGACAATGCATCGATGCGCAACCGGTTGAGGGGGGCGGGAATGCGCGCAAGACCCAGATAGGAGCCGGTCAGGATGCCCCAGATCACGGTGGCGCTGGAGAGGATGGCCAGCAAGGGCGCCAGTTGACGGGGCGCGCGCTTCCATTTCTTGTGAATCAGGACGGTGAGGCCCAGCAGAACGAGGCCGTATCCGGCGTCGCCGATCAGCATCGCGAAAAACAGGCTGAAGAAAAGCAGGAAAACCGCGCTCACGTCCGCTTCCCGGTATCCGGGCAGGATGCCGAGCATGTCGAACAGCACCTTGATGGGGCGGAACATGCGCGAACTCGCGATCAGGGTGGGCGGATCGTCTTTATCGCCCGGCTCCTCGGCCTGCCAGCCCCAGCCCTGGCGCTTGGCTTCCGCCTGAAGGCGCGGCAGATCCGACGCGGGCATGAATCCCCGCAGGAAAAGCAGGGGACCTTCATGGGCCATGCCTTCGCGAGCCTCTGTCCAATGCAGGCGGTCGGCGGCGGCGGCCACCGCGCCGGCCATGACGTTGCGGTAGGGGACCATGGCCTCCAGTTCCGCGTCCTCGCGGGCTTCCTCGGCTTCCAGATCGGCTCGTTCCTGGCGGAGGGCGCCAAGCGAGCGTTCGGGTATCGACCGTTCGATCGCATACGCGCTCGACCAATCCGCGCCATTCACAACGGCGATATAGGTGGCGCTTTTATCCCGGCTCAGTTCGATGCGAAGGGCGCCCTCGGGCAATTCCAGTTCCGTCTTGGAATCGGCTTGAAACAGGCGGATGGAGATGCCGCGCGCGGCCAGTTCCCGGATGGCGCCGGGCTCGAAATCGCCGTAGGGCTCCTGATGGCGGATGAGTTCGGAGAGATGTTGGCGGCGCTCGGCCCGTTCGTGTTTGCGGACGGCCAAACGCACGGTTTGTTGAAGCAGTTCCTCGGCCGTGGCCGGCGGCAGCCCGACGGGGGCGGGCGATGCTTTCCCGGCCAGGCTCTCCAGCAGGCTCAGCGCCTGGCGCGCGTCCTCATGCGCCCGGCGGGCGCTTTCCAGATCTCCGCCGGCGGGGGGCTGGAAGGGCGCCAGATGCATCACGCCCAACCCGCGAAGCGCGTTCAAGGTTGCGTCGCGATGGGCCGCCAGGCACAGGATCGTGACTTTTTTCATGGGCACGATCATGCCGCCACCCTCCGGCCGCCGACGTGCTTGGCGGCCTTTCCCCGCGCCACGTCGGCGGTCATCTGATCGCCGAGGACGATCTTGATCACGCGGATCGTTTCCTTCGACTCGGGGATTTTGACTTTTTCGAAGAGATTGACCCGCTGGGACGTGGTGCGCAGCTCCTCCTCGAGCAGCCGGTGCTGGCGCTTCAGAATCTCACCCCGGATCCGGTGTTCCGTGAGTGTCATGATCAAGGCCTGGGCATCATCCAGCCAGGGGGCGGTGTCGAACAGGTCCTGGTCCGGGTTGTCGAAATCCAGGGACTCGAACACGGGGATGGCCACCCCGGCGATGTTGGAATCGGAGACCCCGACGCGCCGGACGCGCACCAGCGCGGGCAGGAGCCCGGCGGCTTCGGGCAACAGAGCGAGCCAGGGGCGGGCCGCCTGGACGAGGGCTTCGGATTCGGCCCGGATCTGGTCCATCGCATGCTGAACGGCCTGAAGTTCCACCTGCAGTTGCTGTTTTTTCAACTGCAGCATGGGCAGAAAACGCTCGAACCGCTGGAGCGCGTCGCGCTGGGCCTTGAGTTCGATCTTGGTTTTCTTGATTTGCGGCATCGGAAAGGCTCAGCCTTTTTTCGGCCAGAATTGTTCGATCATTTTGGAGGGCGCGCCCGTTTCGACCGGTTCGAAGCAGTCGGCCAGGATTTTCCAGCCCAGGTCCAGGGCGGCTTCCAGCGGGA
>CAZSUH010000111.1:0-9917 GCA_964609905.1 uncultured Verrucomicrobiota bacterium | reverse complement strand
AGGGCGAACAGCGTGGACTTGCCCGCCCCGTTCGGCCCCACCACGCCCACGCGCGCGCCCGGACTGATGCGGAAGCTGACGTCGGTCAACACCTCCTGCCCGCCGTAATTTTTCGAGACTTGCAGAAATTCGATCATCGTCGCTTCCCGTTCTCCGCGCCGCCGGTCAAAGCCGGCTCCTCGTCCCCGGCGCGATCCCCCCAACGGCAGCGTCGGCCGTTTAACTCAGCGGCGTCGCTTCTTGTCCAAACAAATTTCCCCTCCCCAGCCGCGCCTCCGGATCGAACACCCGCTTCACTTCCCGCATCTGGCGAATTCCCTCTTTCCCATACATGATCGCCAGCAGCTCGGTTTTCAACTTGCCCACCCCATGCTCGGCCGAAATCGTGCCCCCCATGCCGCACACCCGCTCCGCCCAGGCCCGGTACAGTTTCTTCCCCGTCTCATATTCGGCCGCATGCCGCGGCAGGATATTCACATGCACATGGTTGTTCCCGATATGCCCGAAGCTCGCATACTCCAGCCCCAGCCGCGCCAAATCCCGCTCGTACATCGCCAGCGCCGACTCCAGCGCGTCGTCCGGAACGGCCATGTCCGTTCCCAACTTGGTCAGGCCCGGCTCCCGTTTCTTCCGCTCGCCGATCAACCGGTTCACGGCCTCCGGCACGGCATGCCGGAACGCGTGCAGCCGCTCCAGTTCCGCCGGCGTATCGGCCAGCCAGGCGCTCTCCTCGTCCCCCCCGCACGCCTTCATGGCCTCCACCACCTTGTCCAGCGCGCCAGCCGCATCCCCCTCGTCCGCCGCATGCACCTCCACATACACGGCGCCGCCCGGGCTCGCCGGAACGTCCGGCTGCTGCGCGCGCAACAGCGCCAGCGCCTCGCCGCTGAAATATTCAATGGCGGCGATGGGGAGGGACGCCGGGACACGGGGACACGGCGATCCGCTCTCCGCGTCTCCCCCTCTCCGCGTCTCCCCCTCTCCGCGTCCCCTCACCTCCCTCACGAATTTGCACACCTCCCCGGTGGAAGGCAAAAACGCCGTCAGGCCCCACACCACGGGCGGCGCCGGCGCCAGCCGCAGTTCCACCTCCGTGAACACACCCAGTGTGCCCTCGCTCCCCACAAACAGGTCCACCAGATCCATGTCATCCGCCGCAAAATAGCCGGCGGCATTCTTCACCGCCGGCATGCGGTACGCCGGCACGCGCCCCTCCAACGTCCGGCCGGCCCCCAGTTCCAGCCGGAACGCCCGCCCGCGCGCCCGTTGCGCGCCGCGGCGCAACTCCAGCGGTGTGCCATCGGCCAGGATGGCGTGCAAGGCCTCCACATAGGCCCGCACCGCCCCATACCGGAACGACCGTGCGCCCGAGGCGTTGCAGGCCACCATGCCGCCGATGGAGGCCGTGGCCTCCGTGGGATCCGCCGTCACCATCTGCGGCGGCGCGGCGCGCAGGGCCTCGAGAGCCGTCATCGATTCCGCGTCCCACCCGGCGGTGTCGAATTCCCGTTTTGCCAACATGACGCGCAGCTCCGTCAAGGCCACGCCGGGTTGAAGACGCGCAAAAAAAACGCCGCCCCTCTCCCGCAATCCCAGCACGCGGTTCAAACGGCTGAGGTTCAGGATCAACCCGCCCTCCGGCACGGCCCCGGCGGCGATGCCCGTCCGCGCGCCCTGGACCGTCACCGGCAGCCGAAGCATCGAGGCTTCCACCAGGGCGGCCCGAACCTCGTCCTCGTCCGCGGGAAACGCGATCGCCTCCGCCCGCCCCGTTCGCCGGGATTCATCCCTCAAATAATCCGCGAAATCGCGGGAAACATGTGTGTGGAAGTTCATCAACAGGACGGTAACAAATGTGTTGCAGGGGTTCAAGGTTCAAGGTTCTCAATTCACGGTTTAACCGTTGAACCGTGAACCTGGAACCCTCACACATTTTTGTTTCGGCTTTCATGCATCTTGTTGTATAAACGCTCCCCATGAAAGCGCAAGCCCTCACCGGCATCCGGCAGATGACCATGCTCGATGTCCCCGACCCCGTCCTCGAACGGGCCGACGACGTGTTGCTCCGCCTGACCGCGGTCGGAGTCTGCGGCTCGGATATTCATTATTACACGACCGGCCGCATCGGCAGCCAGGTGGTGCAATACCCCTACCGCGTGGGCCACGAATGCGCGGCCGTGGTGGAAGCCGTCGGCCGCGCCGTAACCACGCTCAAGCCGGGCGACCGCGTAGCCGTGGACCCCGCCATCTGGTGCGGCGCCTGCGACCAGTGCCGCGCGGGCCGCTGCCACACCTGCCGAAATCTGAAATTCCTCGGCTGCCCGGGCCAGGCCGAGGGCTGCCTCTCCGAGCGGATCGTCATGCCCGCCGCCTCCTGCTTCAAAATCCCCGCCGGGTTGTCCGACGAAACCGCCGCGCTCATCGAACCGCTCTCCATCGGCGTCTACGCCGTGGCCCAGTCCATCCCCATGCGCCACGCCGCCGTCGGCATCCTCGGCGCCGGCCCCATCGGCCTGAGCATCCTTCTGGCGGCCCGCGCCGCCGGCGCCGACCGCCTCTATGTCACCGACAAGCTCGTCCCCCGGCTCGAGGCCGCGGCCCGCGCCGGCGCCGCCTGGACCGGCCACCCCGACCGCGCCGACATCGTGGCCGAAATCAGCCGCGCCGAACCGCGGTTGCTCGATTGCGTCTTCGAATGCTGCGGCCAACAGGAAGCGCTCGACCAGGCCGTCCGCCTGCTGAAACCCGGCGGCACGCTGATGCTGGTCGGGATTCCGGCCGCGAACCGGATCAGCTTCGAGATCGACCTGTTGCGCCGGCGCGAGCTGCGCCTCCAGAACGTGCGCCGCCAGAACGACAAGGTGCGCGAGACGATCGAGCTCGTAGCCTCGGGCAAGCTCCAGCCCGATTTCATGATCACTCATCGTTTCCCGTTCTCCCAATCCAGGCAGGCATTCGACCTTGTCGCCGCCTATGCCGACGGGGTCATCAAGGCGATGATTCAATCTTGAACCCTGCCCGCTAAACCGCTACGCTCCTTTCCCATGAACCCTGACCCCTTGCTTCTCCGCCTGGACACGTTTTCCGCCAAGGACCGCGACCAGGCGCTGCGCGCGCTGGCAGCCCAGACGTCGTTCCCGCCCGAGGGCGGCAACGTGAACATGCACATGCACTCCTTTTTTTCGTACAACGCGGCCGGCGCCTCCCCCTCCCGCCTCGCCTTCGAGGCCCGCCGCGCGGGCCTCTGGGCCGCCGGCCTCTGCGATTTCGACGTACTCGACGGGCTCGAGGAGTTTCTGCGCGCCGGCCTCGTTCTGGGCCTTCGCGCCACGGTCAATCTCGAAACCCGCGTCTTTTTCCGCGACTACGCCGACCGTGAAATCAACTCCTCGGGCGAGCCGGGCGTCGCCTACATCATGGGCGCCGGTTTCGCGCGCGCGCCGGTTTCCACCGCGCCCGAGGGCCGCACCCTCGCCGCCTGGCGCCGGCAGGCCGCCTCCCGCAACATGGCCCTGATCGCCCGGATCAACCCCCACGTGCCCGAAATCGGCATCGCGCTCGAACGCGATGTGATGCCCCTCACGCCCCACGACACGCCCACCGAGCGCCACATCATCCGCGCCTACTGCCGCAAGGCCGCGGCCGTCTTTCCGGCCGACAGCGGCGCGGCCTTCTGGGCCCGCACGCTCGGGCTCGGCTCCGCCGCGGCCGCCGCGCTGTTGCGCGACGCGCCCGCGCTCGAAGAGAAGGTCCGCGCCAGGTTCGCCAAAAAAGGCGGATTCGGGTACGAACAGCCCACGGAAAAAACCTTTCCCCCCGCCGACGCGTTCATCGCCTGGGTTCTGGCCTGCGGCGCCATTCCCATGATCACCTGGCTTGACGGCACGAGCGCCGGCGAAGCCGACCCCGAGGCCCTGCTCGAGAACCTCTGCGCCAAGGGTTGCGCCGCGGCCAACATCGTTCCGGACCGCAACTGGAACGTGAAGGAGCCCGCCCAGGCCGCCCGCAAACAGGCCAATCTGCGCGCCTTCGTCGAGGCCTGCGCGGCGCGCCGGTTGCCGATCAACATCGGCACGGAACTGAACAAGGACGGGCTGCCTTTCGCGGACGACCTGGCCGGCCCCGCGCTGGCGCCTTATGCCGACCTGTTCCGGCAGGGGGCGGCCATCCTGGCCGGCCACACCCTTCTGCTCCGGTATGGGGGCTTCGGCTATGCCGGCGCCGCGGCCCGCGCTCGATTCGGCGAGGACCGCGCGACCCAGAACCGGTTTTTCGAGGCCGTTGGCCGGCTGCCGCCCCTCACCGAACCGCGCGCCGCGGAGCTGGCCGCCCTGGGCCCGGAGAAAGCGTTTGAACAACTGGAAAAGGCCATTCAAAAACAATAGCGCTGTCCGACGTGTCTGACCTGTCCGACACGTCCGACATCACCAACAAAGGAACTCCATGCCCTCCATTCGTGAAGAACTGGTTCGATACGGCGTCAAAATCGTGCAAGCCGGCCTGGTGGCCGGAGCGGGCGGCAACATCAGCGCGCGCGAAGGGGCGCTGGCCTGGCTGAAGCCCAGCGGCGTGGCCATGGACGAAATGACGCCCGGGGATCTGTGCGGAATTGAAATTGCCTCCGGCAAGCAGGTGGAAGGGCCGCACAAACCCACCTCCGAAGTCAACATGCACCTGGCCATCTACCGCAACCGCCCGGAAATCCGGGCCATCTTCCACACCCACTCCCCCTGGGCGTCCGGCATCATCAGCTCCGGCGCCACACTCAAGCCCATGTTCGCCGAGTTCGTCTGCGACCTTGGCCGCGTCGGCTCTATCCCCTATGTCACCCCCACCACCCAGGCCCTCGCCGACGCCGTGGGCAAGGCCTGCGAAACCGTGGATACCCTCTTCATGGTCAACCACGGCATCATCGGCCTGGGCGTCACGATGAAACAGGCCTACTACCGCTGCGTGGTCGTGGAGGATGCCGCCAAATCCCAGCTCGCGGCCACCATCTGCGGCACCCCCACTTTCCTGACCGACGCCCAGGTGCGGGACCTCATGGGCCTCGACGCCGCCCAACACCGGATTCAAATGATGGAGAAATAGGAAATAGGTCCTATAGAATCCATAGGTCCTATTGCAGGAGAATTAACCATGCAGTTGCCAAACAAAATCGCCGTCGTCACCGGCGCCGCCCAGGGCCTGGGCGAAGCCATCGTCCGCCGCCTCGCCGCGGAAGGCTGCCACGTCGCCGCCGGCGACCTCAAGCTGCCCGAGCTGAAAGCCGCCTGCGCGGCCACCTCGGAGGCCACCGGCCGTTCCATCGTGCCCGTTCCGACCAACGTCACGGAGGAAGGGGACGTGGCGGCCCTGTTCGACCGGGCGGTGGCGCAATTCGGCCGCGTGGACATCTGCGTGGCGAACGCGGCGATTCTGATCGCCGAACCGATCGACACCGCGAACGCCGAGAAATGGCGCGCCGTGATGACCGTGAACCTGTTCGGCAACTTCCTCACCTTCAAACACGCGGCCCGCGTCATGAAGCCGAAAAAATCCGGCGTCATTCTCCAGATCAACAGCAAGTCGGGCAAAAAGGGGAGCAAGAGCAACTCCGCTTACGCGGCCGGCAAGTTCGGCGGCATCGGCCTGGTCCAGAGCGCGGCCCTCGAACTGGCCGATCACGGCATCCGCGTCAACGCTATCTGCCCGGGCAACCTGCTCGATTCCCCCCTGTGGTCGAATCCCGACAACGGCCTCTTCGCGCAATACCTGCGCGCGGGCAAGGTGCCGGGCGCCAGGACGGTGGAGGATGTGCGGACATTCTACACCAACCAGGTGCCCATGCGGCGCGGTTGCGCCTACGAGGACATCTGCAACGTCCTCGTGTTTCTTGCGTCGGATCAGGCGGCCTATATGACCGGTCAGGCCATCAACGTGACCGGCGGCCAGGAAATGCGGTAACGAAACCACAGGGAGGCGCGCATGAGCGGGGGCAAGCGGGTGCTGGCGATCGATTTTGGAGCCTCGGGCGGCAAGTGCTTCGCCGGCACGTTCGAGGATGGCGGCTTCGCCATGGACGAGGTCCACCGGTTCGCCCACGAGGGCGTCACGTTCCACCTCCCCGACGCCGAGGGCCGGCTTCGCGAGCGGACCCACTGGGACGACACGCTCCTCTACCAGCAGATCCTGGCCGGCCTCCACGCCTACCGCCTCCGGTTCGGCGCCGCGCTCGACGCGATCGGCATCGACACCTGGGGCGCGGACGGCGCGCTGTTCGCGCCCGACGGCGAGTTGATCGGCAAAGTCTACGCCTATCGCGACCACCGGCTCGATACGATGATCGACGAGGTCAAGGCACGGATCGACCCCGCCCGCGTCTATGCCATCACCGGCATCCACTTCCAGCCTTTCAACCTCAGCAACCAACTCCTCTGGCTTATGACCCGCCGCCCCGGCTGGGTCAAGCCCGGTTGCTTCTTCCTGCCCGTGCCCTCGCTTTTCTATTTCTATCTCGGCGGCGTGAAGATGGTGGACTCATCCTGGGCCAGCGTCACCCAGCTCATGGACGCCAAAACCCGCCGCTGGAGCGACGAGCTGCTGACCGCGCTGGGCATCCCCGCGGACCTGCTCCCGCCCATCGTGGCCCCGGGCCGCGCCGTGGGCCGGCTCCACATCCCCCTGGCCGAGACCCTCGGCGTCACGCCCGCGCCTCTGATCGCGGTCGGCTCCCACGACACGGCCAGCGCCTTCGCCGCCGCGCCCGTGGACAACCCCGACGACGCCCTCATCATCAGCTCCGGCACCTGGTCCCTCGTCGGCAAACTGATCCCCGAGCCGATCACCACCCCCGCTGCCATGCGCCACAACTTCAGCAACGAGGGCGGCATCGGCAACACGCGCTTCCTCAAAAACTGCATGGGCACCTGGCTGGCCCAGGAACTCCGCCGCGGTTGGCGCAACGCGGACGGCCGCGAAACCGCGTGGAAGGAGCTGGACGCCCTGACGCTGGCCGCACCGGCGTTCACCGCGCTGGTCAATCCGGACGACCCCGGCTTCTACAACCCCCCGGCCATGGAGGAGGCCATCACCGCCTTCTGCGCCCGCACGGGCCAGGACAAGCCCGCCTCCCGCGGCGCCCTCCTCCGCTGCGTGTATGAAAGCCTCGCGCTCAAATACCGTCTGGTCCACGAGCAGCTCGCGGAGGTGACCGGCCGGCCCGCCAAAGCCATCCACATCGTGGGCGGCGGCTCCAACAACATCATGCTCAACCAGTTCACGGCGGACGCCTGCGGGCTGCCCGTCATCGCGGGACCCGGCGAGGCCACCGCCGTGGGCAACCTGATGGTCCAGGCTGTGGGCCTCGGCCTGCTCCGCTCCCTCGCGGACGCCCAGCCGCTCATCCGCAAGGCCTTTCCCATCCGGGAATACAAGCCCCGGAACGCCGGGGAGTGGGCCGCGCCGTATGCCCGTTTCAGAAAGCTCTGCAACCGGTAGAGAAATCCGGTAATGACCGATTTCAAATTGAACTTTCATTCCTTCTTCTGATATAAATAACGGTTCATTGTCATCCGAAACCTATGGAAGACTTTATTTTCCATCTGTCGCGCCTGCTCGGCATCGTCGCCATCGGCTTTGTCACCGTGTGGCTTTTTACCCTGCATTCCGCCCGACGCCGCGGCCCGTCCCGACCTGACGCCTCGCCGGCTTCCGGGGGCGTGCCCCACCCCTGGTTCGGCCGCTTCACCCCCCAGGTGCCCAACGCCATGAGCCTGCTGCGCATCCCGCTCGGCCTCTGGATGCTCCTCGTGGCCCTGCTGCCGGCGCTCCAAACCAAGCCCGGTTTCTGGACCCTTCATCTCGCCTTTCTCCTCGTCTGCGTGTTCGACGCGCTCGATGGCTATTTCGCCCGCAAATGGGGCGTGGTCTCCGCGGACGGCAAATCGCTGGATCCCGCGTCGGACAAGTTCGTGACCCTCTGCCTGGCCGTGGCCGCCTTCTGGACCGGCGAACTGCCGGCCTGGGCCTTCGGCATCCTCGTCGTCCGCGAGGTCGTCAGCCTCATCCAGCGCGCCCGGCTCCAGCGCCAGGGCCGGGACGTCAGCGCCCGCTGGCTCGGCAAGCTCAAGACGCCCATCCAGTTCGCCGTGCTCTACATCCTCGTGCTCCGCATCCCATCCCTGCCGGTGGTACTCGGCATTGAACCCCTCTTCCGCGCGTTGCCCGGGCCCTTCGTACTCTGGGGCGTCATGCTCATGTGCTTCTTCACGGTCATTTCCCTCTTTCCCTTCTTCCACTCGTTTTTTTACGTCAACCAATATGCCCCCATCGATCCCGCCAAACCCCGCCGCCCCTGGTACCGGGTCCTGATCCCCAACCTGTTCACCGTAGGCAACTACCTGTGCGGCGTGACCGCCGTCTTTTTCGCCATGCCCGGCCACGCCGAAAGCGCCGTCGCCAGCGCCTTCGTCAGCCTCTTCTGGCTCCTCGCCGCCGGCCTCTGCGACGCGGTGGACGGCCCGCTCGCCCGGAAACTCGACACCTTCTCCGAACTCGGCGCCTGCCTGGATTCCGCGATGGACCTTTCCACCTTCGGCCTCGCCGCCGCCTGCGTGATCTATTTCCAACTCACCGGCCTGTTCCTCGCCGGCACCCTCGCCGCGCCGCCCGCCGTCCTCCGGCTTGCCGCCGGCGCCGTGGCCATCGTCTTCTTCTTCGCCGTTCATCTCCGGCTCGCCCGCTTCACCAAGCTCGAAAACCGGCGGCTCGATCATTCCGCCAAAACCGATTTCAGCGGCATGCCCTCGCCGGCCGGCGCCGTCGGCGCACTCGTGCTTTTCACCTTCTTCCACAATCCCATCCTGATCGCCCTCCTCATCCTCGTCCTCGCCGGCCTCATGAGCAGCCGCTTTAACTATCCCAATCTGGCCACCCTCCTGAAAATCCGCTTCTATCGCTTCGTCTTCATTCCCTGCGTGCTCCTCACCTTCCTGATCCTGTATCTCCTCATGTTCTGCTACCCGTTCGTGACCCGCACCTGCCTGCGCGTCATCACCGGTGCCTTCCCCGTCATCGCCTGGGGCATGCTCCTCGAACTGGTCATCTACAGCCTCCACGGCATCGCCCGCGGCCCCGTGCCCGGAGAGCCCCCCCCGCCATGACCCTAACCCCCTACGGCAAACGCGAATGGGGCCTCGCCCTCCTGGCCGGCGGCAGCCTCGCCCTCGCCGCGGCCCTCCTCCACCTCGCCGGAGTCGCCGCCGTCCTCCTCCTCCTGGCCATCGCCGCCGCCGCCTTCTTCCGCGATCCCGACCGACGCCTCCCCGACGGACCCGGCCTCTTCACCGCCCCCGCCGACGGGCTCCTCGACGACATCACCACGCTCGAAGGCGAGGACGCCCGAAGCGCCTTGCCCGGTTGCGACCGCGTGTACCGCATCGGCATCTTCCTCTCCGTCTTCGATGTGCATATCAACCGGGCGCCCTGCGATTTCGCCGTCACCCGCGACGTCCACCGGCCCGGCGGCTACCTCGACGCCCGCGACACCGCCGCCACCCGCCTCAACGAGGCCCATACCCTCTTCGGCGCCACCGCGCAGGCCTGCGGCTCGCTCCCCATCGCCGTCCGCCAGGTCGCCGGCCGCATCGCCCGCCGCATCGTCTGCGCAGCCAAACCCGGCGACACTCTCGCCCGGGGCCAACGCTACGGCATGATCAAGTTCGGCTCGCGCACCGAACTCTACCTGCCCGCTATTCCCGAAATCGAGCTCGTCGCGCCACTCCACTCCCGCGCCACCGGCGGCGTCACCATTCTGGCGCGATATCGGCCGTCTGTATAGGTCCTATAGCGGCTATCGGTCCTGTTCCTCCCGCCTGTTCCTCGAGCCGATTGCGCTGTAGCCATAAACGGGGAGGCGCGGGAAGGATGGCATGAGG
>CAZSUH010000110.1:0-9937 GCA_964609905.1 uncultured Verrucomicrobiota bacterium | reverse complement strand
CTGCTGAGCGGCGTGATCGTGAGTTCCGTTTGCTCCGGGCTGTTGATGTTCCTGCTCTCCATCGCGCCGTCGGAAGGCGTTCACAATGTGTTGTGGTGGATGCTGGGGAATTTGCAAATGCCGTCGCGTCCCCTGCTGGCGCTGTGTTCCGTCCTGATCCTCGCCGGTTTGGCCGGCGCGGCCGCGCTGGCGCCCGAATTGAACGCGCTGACGCTGGGCAGCGACACCGCCCACCATTTGGGCGTGCGCACCGCGGCGGCAGTGGCGGCGGGCTTGCTGCTGGCGACCGTCATCACGGCTTCGGCCGTGGCGACGGCCGGCCTGATCGGGTTTGTGGGTCTCGTGGTGCCGCACGTGGTCCGGTCGCTGATCGGACCCGATCACCGGCGGCTGCTGCCGGCCTCGGCGCTGGCCGGCGGCCTTTTTCTGGCGGCGTGCGACGCGCTGGCCCGCACCGTGCTGGCGCCGCGGGAGATACCGGTGGGCGTCATCACCGCCCTGGCGGGCGGTCCGTTTTTCCTGTGGATACTCCGGCGGCGCCGCAAGGCGGGGTGGGTGGGATGAGCGGATTCGCCATCCAACTTCGCGGCGTGCATGCGGGTTATGGCGCGCGGCCGGTCCTGAACGGCATCGATTGGGACCTGGACGAGGGCGGCATGGCGGCCCTGCTGGGCCCGAACGGAGCCGGGAAAAGCACCCTGTTTCGCGTGATCACCGGCCTCCTCCCGCACCGGTCCGGGGAGACGCTGCTGTTTGGCCGGCCGGTGAACGGCCTGCCCGCCGCGGAACGCGCCCGATTGGTGGGCGTGGTGCCGCAGGAACTGGAAATTCCGATGCCGTTCCCCGTCGAGGACTTCGTGATGATGGGGCGGACCGCGCGGCTGAACCGCTGGACGGGGCCCTCGCGTCAGGATCGCGACGCGGTGGAGCGGGCGATGGCCTTGACGGATGTCGTGGAATTGCGCAACCGGCCGATCACCGAATTGAGCGGGGGCGAGCGCCAGCGCGCGGTGGTGGCCATGGCGCTCGCGCAGGAGCCCCGGCTGATCCTGCTCGACGAGGCCACCTCCCATCTCGACATCAACCACCGGCTGGACATCATGCGCATTGTGCAGCGGTTGAACCGGGAGCAGGGAGTCTCCGTGTTGCTGACCAGTCACGACCTCAACCTGGCCGCCAGTTTCTGCCCCCAGACGCTGCTGATGGATCATGGGAAACTGGAGGCGAGTGGAACTCCGGAAGCCGTGTTGACCGAGGAGCGGCTTCAGCACGTCTATCATTGCGCCATCCGCGTGCGCCGGGATTCTGAGGACGGCGCCATGGCCTTTTTTCCGGTTCTGCGAGATCGAAAAAACGATGGCCAAGCGGTAGGCGGCGTGCATGGCAGCCCCGTGTGGAAAAGAGTCAAAATATAAAAACGGTATGAATTATGCGAGCGTGGTGCGCCGCTGGGGTCTGGTTGGCGGCTATCTCTGGCGGTGCATCGACCTGGTTCGCCGGCATGGCCGGACCTTGCGGAAGTTCCGCGGAGACCGCCATTCCCTTGACGCCGATCGCGCGAACTTCGGCGTCCGGCAGGCGCTCTGCGCGTGGGTGTGTGGTCGGGAAGAATGAATAATGAGGATGGACACCGGGAAGCGATTGGCCTATTTTATTGTGACTCCTGTTCGATGGCGAGAGAAAGGTGCGCATGAAAAAAGAATCGTTCGATTGTTTGAAGGCCATGCTCAACACCCCGAGCCCCTCGGGCTATGAGATGGGCATTCAGGATCTCGTCCGCTCCCAGATGAAGGAGACGTGTGACGAAGTGCGGACGGACGTGCATGGAAACGTGATCGGCGTCATCAATCCCCAGGCGCCGTTTCGCGTCATGCTGGCGGGACACTGCGACGAGTGCGGGTACATGATCGTGCACATCGACGACAAGGGTTTCGCCTATTTCACCAGCGTGGGAGGCACGGATCCGGTGGTGGCAATCAGCCAGCGACTGCGGATTCACAGCCGCAAGGGGCCGGTGCTGGGGGTGATCGGACGCAAGGCGATTCACCTGGCCGAACCGGAGGAACGGGGCAAGGCCGCCAAGTTCCACGAATTGTGGATCGACATCGGCGCCAAGAATCAGAAGGACGCGGAAAAACGGATCGCGGTGGGCGATTATGCCACGATCGACATGGCTCTCGAGGAAATGCCCAACAACCTGGTGGTGGGACGCGCTTTCGACGACCGGGCGGGGGCGTTCGTGGTTCTGGAAACGCTGCGGCGGTTGCAAGGCAAAAAACTGAAGGTGGGAGTTTACGGGGTCTCGACCGTGCAGGAGGAAATCGGTCTGCGCGGCGCCACGACCAGCGTCTATTCCGTCAATCCCCAGGTGGGCATTGCGGTGGACGTGGGCCATGCGACGGATTATCCCGGCGGGGACGCGAAGAGGACCGGCGCCTGCAAGCTGGGCGAGGGGCCCCAGTTGCATCGGGGACCGAACATCAATCCGGTGCTGGGCGACGCGCTCGAGGAAACGGCCAAAAAACACAAAATCCCGTTTCAGGTGGGGGCCTCTCCCCGCGGTACGGGGACGGATGCGAACGCGATACAGTTGTCGCGGGGCGGCGTGGCCGCGGCGCTGCTCAGCTTGCCGAACCGCTACATGCACAGTCCGGTGGAGATGGTGTCGCTGGAGGACCTGGATAATTGTTCGAGGCTGCTGGCGGCGTTCATCGAAGGCATGACCGGCGACGAGGATTACACGCCGCGCGTTCGGGTTTACCAAGGCTGATGAGACGCCGACTGGTTTTTCTGGCCGTCAATGCCTCGTATGCCCACACCAGTCTGGCGGCGTGGCTTCTCAAGGGCGTGGCGGATCCGGAGCGCTGGGACTGGCAGACGGTGGAAACGGCTGTCTCCGACGCCGTTCCCGCCGTGCTGGAACGAGTCTGCGCGATGAATCCGGACGTGCTGGCCGTCACCTTTTACCTATTCAACCGTCCCTGGCTGAACGAATTTCTGGTCCGGTTTCGCGGGCTTTCCCCGCGGACGGTCGTGATCGGCGGCGGGCCCGAATGGCTGGGCGACTGCACGGCCTTTTTCCAGCCGGTTGCCCTTGTGGATGCCGGCATTCGGGGTGAGGGTGAAATCGCGTTCCGCGCGTGGCTGAACGTATGGGACCAACGGGACGCCTGGGACGGCATACCGGGCTTGGTTGGGTTGAAAGAGGGGCGGGTACAGGATGCGGGCATGGAGGCCGAGCGGCCGGAACCCGAGGCGATTCCCTCGCCCTATGCCCGGGAGATCCAGGGCTTCGGCAAACCGTTTGTTCAACTCGAAACCTCGCGCGGTTGCCGGGGCGCCTGCCTGTTCTGCACCAGCGCGGGGCGCGGGAACGTGCGGTTATTTCCGTTGGAGCGGGTGCGGGCCGACCTGGGCGCGATCCGCGCCGCCGGCATCCGGGAGGTGCGTGTGCTGGACCGCACCTTCAACGACGACGAGGCGCGGGCCATGGAATTGCTGGAGCTGTTCCGCGCCGAGTGTCCGCAGATGCGGTTTCATCTGGAACTCGATCCGGCTCGGGTGACGGATCGGTTTGCCGGGGCCTTGAGCCGGTTCCTTCCCGGCCGGTTGCAGGTGGAGGCGGGCGTGCAGACGCTGGACGCGGCGGCGATGCGGGAGAGCGGTCGCCGCGGCACGCCGGCGGAGGTTCTGGCGGGGTTGCAGCGGTTGACGGGAGTTTTCGGACTTGAGATTCATGTGGACCTCATCGCCGCGTTGCCGTCCGGAACATGGGACGTCTTGATGCGGGATTTGACGTTGCTCACGCTTCTTGGCGTGGCGGAGATTCAGCTCGAAGTGTTGAAACTATTGCCCGGCACGCGGCTGGAGGCGATGCGGGATCGGTGGGGATTGGTTGCGGCGTCGGTCCCGCCGTACGAGGCGCTGAGGACCTTGACCTTTCCGGCGGACGCCGTCTGGCGGGCGGCTCGGCTGGCGCGGGTGGTGGATACGTTTCACAATCAACCGGCGCTGCGGCCGCTGACGCGCAAGGCGTGCATGATGATGCCGGGCTTTTGGACGACGTTGGCGGACTCCGTCGATACGGAAGGGGGAATGCGGGAGAGCTGGAGTTTGCGCAAGCGATTTCGGCTGTTCAAGCGAGTGTTGAGCGGCGCGTGCCCCGGCCTGCTGCCGGATCTGGTGGATGCCTGGTATCGGCGTGACGATGGGATCGACGAGGAACTGGCTCCGGCCCGGATGTGGCGGGGACCAGTTCCGGCTGGCCTGCGGCTGGTAGAGGGGGAATCGGGCGCGTATGACCGGGTGGTTCGGGTGGAAGGGCCGCCGGCGCGCTTTTACGCGTTCCGGGTTCAGGCGGACGGCACGCGCCGTTTAGCCGCGGTTTGGGGGGCCTGATTCCGGACCTTGCATTGGCCTGTATCGTGGCGAAGCACGTCAGGACCCGCTCAGCACCGCAATCACTTCCTCGGCGGTTTTAGCCTTGAGGAGCGTGTGGCGGACGGACTCGTTGTCCAGCGACTGGCTGACGGCGGAAAGGAACTGGATGTGCGGGCCAAGCCGTGTTTTCGGCGACAGGGTCATGATGAAAATCCGGGTGGGTTTGCCGTCAAGCGACTCGAAGTCAACCCCCTTGGGGAGGATGGCCACCGCCGTGACCAGTTCACGGACCGCGTCTGTTTTGGCATGCGGAATGGCCACCCCGTTCTGGATGGCGGTGGACATCTTGCTCTCCCGCTCCAGGACGGCCTTCAACGCGTCCTCGCGGTTGGTCACCTTCCCGGCGGCGACTAACAAGTCGAGCAGTTCTTCGATGATGGCCTGTTTGGAGGTGCCGGACAATGAGAACGCAATGGTTCGAGGATTGAAAACCTGTCTCAAATTCACGATGCTGAAACCTTTCGGTCGCGGTATGATCAGAGCCGCCCGGTCAGCCGGTCCTGCAGGCCGGTGCGTCTTTGCGTCATGCGATTGTTTTGGATGGCTATATACACGGCTTTTCGCGATCCCACAAGACAAACCAGTTTTTTCCCGCGCGTGATGGCCGTGTAGAGCAGATTGCGCTGGAGTAGTTTGAAATGCTGGGTGGCCAGCAAAATGATGACCGCGGGGTATTCGCTGCCCTGTGACTTGTGGATCGAACAGGCATAGGCCAGGTCCAGTTCGTCCAGTTCGCCGGCTTCGTAGCGGACCTCCAGACCGTCGAAGTCCACCGTCAGTCGGGCCGGGTCCTTCTCCTCGACGGCGCGGATCAGGCCGATGTCCCCGTTAAACACGCCCTTGTCGTAGTTGTTCCGGATCTGGATCACCCGGTCACCCGTCCGGTACAGGCGGCCGAACCGCTCGAGGGCCGGTCCCACGGGGTTCAAGGCGGCCTGTAGCACCTTGTTCAGATTTTCGGAACCAAGCTGGTTTTTCCGCATCGGGGTGAGCACCTGAACATCGGCCCTGGGATCGAGCCGGAAACGCGCGGGGATACGCTCGGTGAGAAGGCTCGTGACGGCGCGGATCGCGTCCTCGGGCGCGTCCTGGTCAATGAAATAAAAATCGGAGAGGCTCTGGCCGCGCGGCGGCACGTCCAGGCCCATACCCTGGTTCACGCGGTGGGCGTTCAACACGATCCAACTGTTCTGGCCCTGGCGAAAAATGGTGTCGAGGCGGGCGCAGGGGACGGCCTTTGAATCGATGCAGTCCCGCAGCACGTTGCCGGGCCCGACGCTGGGCAGTTGGTCCACATCGCCCACGAGCACGAGCCGGATCGCGCTGGGCAGCGCGCGGAGGAGCGTGTGCATCAGGCTGATGTCGATCATCGAGGTTTCGTCGAGGATCAGGACGTCGGCGGGGAGCGGCTGGTCGGGCCCATATTCGAACTGCCGTTTTGCGGGGTTATACTTGAGCAGGCGGTGGAGGGTTTTGGCTTCCCGGCCGGTCGCCTCCGCCAGCCGCTTGGCGGCCCGGCCTGTCGGTGCGGCCAGGGCGATGGTCAAACGGCGCGAGGCGAACACGTCCACCAGGGCCCGGACCAGCGTGGTTTTCCCCACGCCGGGGCCGCCGGTGATGATGGCCACCTTGTTCGACAGGGCCAGGCGCAAGGCGTTCCTCTGGCCCGGCGCGAACGTGATGCCCATGCGCTGTTCGGCACGCTCCAGAACGGCCTCCGTCGGCTCCGAAAGGGGGCGGGGTGTTCCTTCCAGCAGGCGGCGGAGGTGTTTCGCCACGCCCGTTTCGGCTTCATACATGGCCGCGAGGAAGAGGTTGCCGCGTTCTTCTTTCAGATTGCTGGCCTCGAGTTCGTCCGTCACCGCCTGTTCCAGTTTCTCTTTCGGGATCCCGAGCAGCGCTTGCCCGGCCTCCAGCAGGTCGGAGCGGGGTGTGTAACAGTCGCCTTCCTCGTTGAACGTCTGAAGGACGTACAGCACGCCGGCGCGCGCGCGGAGCGGGGAGTCGGAGGGAATGCCGAGCGTCGAGGCAATGGCGTCGGCCGATTTGAATCCGATGCCCCAAATGTCGCGGCTGAGCCGGTAGGGATTCGCCTGGACCATGGCAATGGCCTGGTCGCCATACGCCCGGAAGATCCGGTGGGCCTGGGCCACGCCGACATTGTGGGATTGCAGAAAAATCAGAATATCCCGGATGGCGCGCTGCTCGGTCCAGGAGCGGCGAATCTCGTCTCGCCGCTTGGCCCCGAGCCCTTCCACCTCCAGGAGGCGGGCCGACTCTTTGTCGATGATCCGCAGCGTGTCGGCGCCGAACTTTTTTACCAGCCGTTTGGCCATGACCTTGCCGATGCCGCGGATGAGCCCGTTGCCCAGGTATTTTTCGATGCCCGCCGGATCGACCGGCGCCACGCAGGTGATGGATGCGGCTTCGAATTGCCGGCCATGCCGCGGATGTCTGATCCAGTGTCCCTCGGCCTTGAGCAATTCTCCGACCCAGATCGCGCCACAGGAGCCGGCCACGATGATTTCCGGGGCATGGCGGGCGGGTTGAAGCGCGCAAATGGTATAGCCGTTTTCTTCGTTTCGGAAGACAATCCGTTCAACCGTGCCGGTCACGATCCCGGTCTCGTGCCCGTTTGACTGTGACACCGCTGAACCCATGCTCGTCTCCGTTGTGCGATCGCTTTTCCGGCCGTGACAGAATGGCGCATTTCCAATTGCGTTTTACCTTAACATGAATCATAATCTCGGGACAAGAGTGGAAACCGGAAGGATTGCCCATGCAGCGAATGAAAATGGGGAGTGCGCTCGCCCGCAGCTTGCGGCATCTGGCCCTCGGGGGGGCGTTGGGGGCGGCCCTGGTTCTGACGGGATGCGCCACGCCGCCCGCTTTGTCGCCGCCTCCCGCGAAACCTTTTGTCACACGGTCGTTGAAGCCGGTGGTTGCCGTCAGTTCCTTCGAAAACCGGTCGGGATTCGAGGGGCAGTGGAAAATCGGGGACGGACTTGCCGACCAACTGGTGGTGGAGCTTAAAAAAAGCAAGCGCTACGAAGTGCTGGAGCGGCAAAACCTGGACCTGATCATCGGGGAGTTGCATTTGCAGAACAACCCGCAGTTTCGCCGGGAGGGGAAGGTCAACCAGGGAAATTTGAAAAATTGCCGGTTCCTGATCCGCGGTGAAATCGACGATTTTGCCCAGGTGGGCGGGGGGTCTTTTGCCGTGGCGATGCGCCGGCTGTTTCTTTTCGGGCGCGGCTACGTGGCCCGGGTGTCGCTCAGTCTAACCGTGGTGGATGTGGAGACCGGGGCGATCCTGGCGTCCGTGCTGTGTCAGGGAAACGCCTTTGCCCGGCAGGCCGGATTCGAAACGGAATACAAGGATGTGCGGTTCGGCGGCGATGCGTTTTACAAGACGCCGATCGGCGCGGCCACGCGGGCGGCGATCCGGACCGGGGTGCGAAAACTGTTGCGGGACATTCCGGTCCAGTATTGGCAACCCATGATCGCCTCCGCGGAAGACGGCACGCTCATTTTGAACGGCGGCGTGAACGAGGGATTCGAAACGGGTCGGGTATACCGGGTGCGCAAGACGGCGGTGCCGGTCACGGATCCCGCCACGGGCGATCTGCTGACCTGGCTGCCCGGGGCCGTGGTCGGCACGCTCCGGGTCACCGAAACGCAGGAGCGGATTTCCTTGGCGGAACCGATATCGGGCGGCGGTTTTTCCCGCGGCCACTATCTTGAACCGGTTGAACCGGTCGGACAGGCCCTTCCATGAAATCCGGTTTTCTCGACAAGCTGATGGATCGGATCGACCGGCTCGATTCGGAGAGTCTGCAGACCTATTTCCTGCGGCTCGCGCAGGAAAAGGGGTTGTTGGAAACGATTTTCGAGGCCATCCAGGAAGGCATCCTGGTGCTTGACGCCACGGGCTGCATCAGCTATGCCAACCGGGCGGCGGGCGAACTGCTTGGCTTCGTGCCGGACGGCGTCAAGGGCCAGCATGTTTCCCGCCACCTCCGCGAACTCGACTGGGGAAAGCTGATGCGGTTCGATGGCGGCGAGTGGTCTCGACTGGTGCGTCAAGAGATTGAAGTGACCTATCCCCGCCATCGCATCGTCAACTTTTACGTGGTGCCGCTGGCCATGGTGGAGTCCCGGGCCTCGGGGGCGGTCGTGATTCTGAGGGACGTGACGCCCGAACGCGAAAACGCCGCAAGCCTGGTCGAATCGGAGCGGCTCAACGCCATCCGGTTGCTCGCGGCGGGAGTGGCGCACGAGATTGGCAACCCGCTGAACGCGTTGACGATCCATCTGCAATTGCTGGACCGCCGGGTGCGGGCGGTGCAGGAGCCCGCCCAGCGGGACGGACTGATCGACCTGCTGTCCATTGCGCGCCAGGAGGTGGCGCGGCTGGATGCGATCATCACGCAGTTCCTGCGCGCGATTCGGCCGTCCCGCCCGCAATTCAGCCCCACGCGGCTGGACGTGGCGTTACAGGAGACGCTGACGCTGCTCAAGCAGGAGGTCGAGAACCGGGGCATTACGGTGAACGTCGATCTGCATGAACCAATACCCACCATCCCGGCGGACCGCGACCAGCTCAAACAGGCTTTTTTCAATCTCATCAAGAACGCGATCGAAGCGCTGTCACCCGGCGGGCGGCTCGATATCGCCGTCACGCCCGGAAACGCATTCGTGGAAGTCGCGTTCCGGGACAGCGGGCCCGGGGTCCCCCCGGACGTGATGGGGCGTCTGTTCGAACCCTATTTCACGACCAAGGATACCGGGAATGGACTGGGGCTTATGATCGTGCAGCGAATTGTACAGGAGCATGGCGGCCACGTGGAGGTGGCCAGCGAGCCGGGCAAGGGGACGACCTTCACCCTGTCGCTGCCGCTGGCCGTGCGGCGCCTGAGATTGTTGGAAAGCCGGACGGCGGCCGACCAGGCGGCCGGGTAAAGGAAGCGGAGCGGCATGGAAGCGAAACCCGTCATTTTGATCGTGGACGACGACAAGAACACCCGCGAAGGGCTGGGTCGCGCGTTGCAGGAAACCTACGAGGTGCTACTCGCGGAGAGCGGCGCGCGCGCGCTGGACCTTCTGGGCGCCCATCCGGTCCGCGTCATGATCAGCGACATGCGGATGCCCGGGATGGACGGGTTGACGCTGTTGCAACGCGCACTGGCCCATTCCCCCCGCCTGGCGGTGATTCTGCTGACGGCCTACGGAAGCGTGGATGCCGCCGTGGAGGCCATGAAGCGCGGGGCAGCCGATTTCCTGCAGAAACCCGTGGAACTCAGCGAGTTGGACCAGCGGATTGCCAAGGCCCTTCACACCGCGCATATGGAAGCGGAGAATGTTGCGCTCAAGGAGCAGTTGGACCGCAAATTCGGGATGGAAAACATCGTGGGGGAATCGGCGCCGATGCAGGAGGTGTTTGACATCATCCGCCAGGCGGCGCCGACCTCGGCCACCATCCTGATCCAGGGCGAGA
>CAZSUH010000109.1:0-10076 GCA_964609905.1 uncultured Verrucomicrobiota bacterium | reverse complement strand
GATCCTGGCCATGCGTCTGGACCAGGGCGGCCACCTGACCCACGGCAGCGCGGTGAACTTTTCCGGACGCCTGTTCCAGGTGAGCCATTACGGGGTCAATCCGAAGACGGAAATGATCGATTATGACGAGGTCGAGAGGCTGGCGAAGGAGCGCAAGCCCCGGTTGCTGGTGGCGGGGGCCAGCGCCTATCCCCGGTTCATCGATTTCCCGCGGCTGCGCGCCATTGCGGATTCCGTCGGCGCCTGGCTGATGGTGGATATGGCCCACATCGCCGGCCTGGTGGCGGGCGGCAGCCACCCCTCGCCCGTGCCCTATTGCGATGTCGTCACCTCGACCACCCACAAGACCCTGCGCGGCCCGCGCAGCGGATTGATTCTCTGCCGGGCGGCGTATGCGGCGGAAATCGACAAGCAAGTGTTTCCCGGCATCCAGGGGGGGCCCCTCATGCATGTGGTGGCGGCCAAGGCGGTCTGTTTTCACGAGGCGGCCCAGCCCGCGTTCCGCGCCTACACGGCCCAGATCCTGGCCAACGCCCGCGCGCTGGCCGGAGGGCTGGCCGCAGCCGGGCTTCGCCTCGTCTCGGGCGGCACCGACAACCACCTGATGCTGGTGGATCTGACGCCGACCGGGCTTTCCGGCAAGGAAGCCGCCAACGCGCTCGAAAAAGGCGGCATCACCTGCAATAAAAACTCGATTCCGTTCGACGGGAAAAGCCCCTTTCTCACGTCGGGCATCCGACTGGGCACCGCGGCCGTGACGGCCCGCGGTATGAAGGAGCCCGAAATGGAGATGATTGCCCGATTGATCGTGGAGGGGTTGCGCCATGTGCAGGATGAGGCGGTTCTCGCCCGGTTGCGCCAGGAGGCCCTGGCCCTGGCGGCCCGGTTCCCGATCGATTGAGCTTTCCCACAATAAAGCAGGCGGGGATGCGTTATATGTTACGGATCAAGGAAAAAGGAACGAACAACAGGAGAAACGAATTGTGATGAAAACCCTCTGGATGACGGCGGTGCTGGCAGGACTCGTGACGGCGGTGACGGTTCAGGCGGAAGAGGCGGCGGTGGCGGCGTCGCCCGCGCCCGCGCCGGCTCCGGAAGTCAAGAAACTGGTCAAGAAGGAGATGCCTCCGGCCCAGGATCTGGAACTGATCGGCCAGGTGATTCGGCAGGAGAAGGTCGGCAGGGACAAGACCGGAGCCGAGATCAAGAAGACGCTGGTGATGTTGGATGTGGCGGCCGATGGCGTGCGGATTCCGCTTCCCGCAAACAAGAAGGATGGAATCGATCCCGCGGCTTTCGTCGGGAAAACCGTGAAGGTATCCGGCAAGGGCTACTCCATGGTGAGCAAGAAGGGCAAAAAGCACACCCGCTTGGTGAAACTGGTGAAGATCGAAGAAGTTGCCGTTCCGTAAGGAAGAATCAGGCCTGCAAGGCTTGGGTAATCTGCTTTTTCAAGTCATCGACCAGGTTCTTGCGGGCCGTTATTTCCTGTTGTAGGTTGGCATCCAGCGCCTCGCACAGGGTCATGAGCAGGCTTTCGACCTCGGTTCGGTTCATGGCTCCGTTGCTGAGCCGGGATTCCTCCTCCCGGGCTTTCAAGCGCGCCGACAGCTCGCGGATCTGCCCGTCCAGTTCGCGGATTTTACGGGCTGCCGAAAGTTCGGAGGAGGCTTTGTCCCGTACCAACTGTTGAATCATTTCTTCGGCGGTGCTGGCGCGATCCTCGGCGCCCGAGAGGGCGGAGCGAAGCTGGGCCGTGTTTTTTTTGACGCTCTGCTGACCGCCTGACGATTCCAGTGGCGCGGCCGGCGGGCTGTCCGCCGGCAGGGAGGGTGGAGGGGCCTCCGTTTCGGCCGGCGAAAAGACCACGGGAATATCGTCATTTGGCGGCGCCTCCTCAGATTCGGTTTCCGGGATGACCGGAGAATCGGGGGCGACCTTGACGATCCGGGAACAGCCTTTGCAACGGATTTTTTTGCCGGCCAGCGATTTTTTAAGCGGATAGGCGGTTTGGCAGTGCGGGCAGGTGAACGCAATCTGGGGGCCCGAACCGCCGGCCTGGGTTTCAGGGACGGCGCTTTCGGCATCGGGTGAGGCGCTCGCAATCACGGGTGTGACCACAACCGGCTCCTCCTCTATCGGGCTGACCTCGGCTACGGGCTCCGACGGCTCGTCTGGCGGCGGAGGTGGCGGAGGAGGCGGAGGAGGAGGCGGTTCCGGCAAGGGCTCCGCCTCGGCGACCGCTGGAAACGCGGGCGTCGCCTCGGAAACGGACGGAGCGGATTCGTGATCGGCTTCTTCCGCAGGCGCGTCATGGGCTTCAGATTTAGCCGGGGAATAGGCGAAGACCTCCTCCTTGGTCACCGGAATGCGGAGTTTGCATTTCAGACAGGGAACCCCGCCCGCAGCCAGCACGAATTTTTTCTTGGCCTTGATGCTTCGGCCGCATTTGGGGCAGGCGACGGTGATGAACATAAGCGCTCCCTGAACAAGTGGATTTCGTTGCAAAATGTACCATGGAAAGCGGGTGGATTCAAGTCTAAGAAACAGGGCGCCGCCGAAACGCGGCTTTTGTTCAGGCCCGCAACCTGTTAGGCTGTTTCGATATGACGACCGAGACCCGATACGAAGCGACGATCGAGACGCTCGCCTTTGGGGGGCCGGGTGTGGCGCGGGTGGACGGCTGCGTGGTGTTCGTGCCCGGCGTGCTGCCCGGCGAAAAGGTCCGGTTTCGCATCGACGCCCTCCGCAGTTCCCATGCGCGGGGGGAGTTGCTGGACCTGATCGAGCCGTCGCCGGACCGGATCGAGCCGGTCTGTCCGTTCATGGTCCAGCCTCGCGGGCGGGGTCCCCAGGGCTCGCCCGTCTGCCCGGGTTGCGCCTACGGTCACGTCCGCTACGCGCGGGAACCGGCGCTGAAGCAGGCCCAGTTTGAGGAGACGCTGGCCCGGTTGGGGGGAATAACCAGGGCCGACTTTCTCGAGCCGCTGGCGGCGCCGCGGCCGCTCGGGTATCGCAACAAACTGATGTTGCATGTCCAGAAGGACGGGCGGGAGACCGCGTTGGGCTATCGGGGAACGGACAATCGCACCGTGCTGGACATTCCGGCCTGTCCGCTGGCGGTGGCGCCGTTGAACGAGCAGCTTGCCGCGCTCCGGGCCAAGCCGGGTTTTTTCGACACGCTCCGGGATGGCATGGAGGTGACGCTGCGCTGGACGGAACACGACGGCGCGCTGTTCTGGCGGGGCGAGCCCGGGCCCCGGGCGCCGTGGATGCGGGAGGCCACACCCGGCGGGCTGTTGCTGGCCCCGCGCGGCTGTTTTTTCCAGGTCAATCCCTGGAGCGCCACCCTGTTGTTTCAAACGGCGCAGGCGTTTATCCGCCAGGCGGCGCCCGAGCGGGTGGTGGACCTGTATTGCGGAGTGGGCTTTTTCTCGCTGGCCGCCGCTCAAGCGGGCGTGGCGGACGGCGCCGGGGTGGATTCGGATGAGGCGGCGATCGCCGCGGCGGTTCAGAACGGCATCCGGCATGGCTTGGCGGGATTCACATTTGAAACCGGCCATGCCGAAAAGGCGGTTGGCTGGCTTCTGGCCCACGGCAAGGCGTCTTCGAGCCTGCTGCTGGCCGATCCGCCGCGCACCGGGCTGGCGCCGGCCGTGACGGAGGCGATCGTCCGCGCGAAGCCGCGGGATCTGGTGTATGTATCTTGTGCGGCAGACACGCTGGCGCGCGACCTGGCCCGGCTGACGGCGGGCGGCTACCGGCCGAAGCGGCTGCAACTGGTGGATATGTTTCCGCGCACGGCGCATTTCGAGAGCGTGGTTTGGTTGCGGAGGGCGGCATGAAAACGGTTTTGATCTATACCGGGGGAACGATCGGCGGCCGAAGCCCGAAGCGAGGGCCCGTGCGGGACGATTATCCGCTTTCCGCGTTCCTGGAGTTGTTGAACCGGCGGTTGCCGGTTCCCCTGCGGCCAACGAATTTGGAGGCCATGGCGGCGCGCCCGGGAATGGGCGAGAACCGGACCCCGGCCGACTGGGCGGCGCTGGCCCGGGCCGTGGACCGGGTGGTGCGGGCGGGCGCGACCGGCGTGGTGGTGGCGCACGGCACCGATACCTTGCTGCATGCGGCATGCACCATGGACCGGTTGCTGGCGGGTGTTCCCGTGCCGGTGGTGTTCACAGGCGCGATGCTTCCCCTGGACGCGTCCGGCACCGATGCCGCGCAGAACCTGGCCCACGCGTTTCGCGTGGCTCGGGAGGCGCGCGCAAGCGGGGTGTGGGTGAGTTTCGCGGGCACGCCGAGCGGCGCGTCGCTGGTGCTGGCGCCGGGCCGGTCGCGCAAAGAGGCGTTCCGGCCGGATGCCTTTCAGCCGCTCTGGGGCGGTCCGGCGGGGCGCGTGACGGGCGTGGCGGAAACGGGCGGGCCGTTGCGGCTGGCCTGGATGAACAAGCCGGAGCCGGCCGGCCGGCGTGTGGACTATGCGCCCCGGTTCGATCTGGCGCCGGCGGCGCTGTTCTGGCTTTATCCGGGATTCGATCCCCATGCGATCGGGCAGGCGGTGCGCCGGGGCGCGCGGGGAATTGTGCTGGCGGCGTATGGGTCGGGGACGGCATGCATCAAGCCGGGTCGGTGGAATGTGGCCGCGGCGGTGCGGGCGGCGGTGCGGGCGGGTGTGCGCGTGGTTGTGGTGTCGCAGCACTACGGCCGGGTGCGGGACACGTATGGCAGCACGGCCGACCTGGTGCGGGCGGGCGGGGAACTGATGCCGGAGACGACCCCGGAAGCGGCCTTGGCGGCGCTCCGCGCGTTTCCTGTTGACGGAAGACTTCGTGCCCATTTATGATCGAAAAAAAGGACACGCCCATGAAAGAGCTGGAAGAAGGCGCGGCGCTGACGCTGGATTTCGACAAGATCGCCAGGGTGGCGACACAATCGGCCGGGGTGATTCCCGTGGCCGTGCAGCATGCGGACACGAAGGAGGTGATCCTGGTGGCCTACACCAACGAGTTGGCATTCCGCAAGTCGCTGGAAAGCCGGTCGCTGGTGCTGTGGAGCACCTCCCGCAACGAGCTGTGGGAAAAGGGGAAAACATCGGGCGAAACGTTTGATGTGATCGAGGCACGGGTCAATTGCGAGCAGAATTCGCTGGTGTATATCGTCCGCCCCCGCCGGGGCGCGATCTGCCACACGAAGAACAAGGCCGGCCAGCCCCGCAACTGCTATTATCGCCGGATCGATTTCACGACCCTGGCGCTGGAGAATCTGGACCCGTAATGGAAACTACTTCTCCAGGCTCAGCAGGTCCTTGACCTCCTCCCAGGTAAGGGCCTGGAGGAGGGATTCGTCGGTGGAGAGGGTGGCGTCGATAACGGCCTGTTTTTTCTTCTGCATCTCGAGCACTTTTTCCTCGATCGTGCCGCGGGTGATCAGCTTGACGCCGTACACGGTGCGTTTCTGGCCGATCCGGTAGGCGCGGTCGGTGGCCTGCTGTTCCACGGCGGGATTCCACCAGGGATCGTAATGGATCACCATGTCGGCGCCGGTGAGGTTGAGGCCGGTTCCGCCGGCTTTCAGGCTGATCAGGAAGAGGGGAATCTCGCGGGTCGAGTTGAACTCATGAACGATTTTCTGGCGCTCCTTCGTGGATCCGTCGAGGTAGCAGTAGCGGATGTCGCGGCGGTTCAATTCCTGGCGCAGGATGGAGAGCATGGACACGAACTGGCTGAAGACGAGAATGCGGTGTCCGCCGTCGATGGCCTCGTCGAGGAGCTCGAAGAAGAGGTCCAGCTTGGCGGAGGGCTGGCCCTGGGGGAGGCCGGGCAGCTTGAGAAGATCGAGGTGGCAGCAGGCCTGGCGGAGCTGAAGGAGGGTTTTGAGAATTTCGATGGTGCACCGTTTGAAGCCGTGGGCGGCCACCATGTCCTCGAGTTTGCGGCGGGACGATTCGACGAGGGCGCGGTAAACCTGTTTCTGTTCCGGGGCCAACGAGCAGAAGGCGTGTTTTTCGATCTTGGGGGGGAGATCGCGGGCGACATCGGACTTGAGGCGGCGCAGGAGAAAGGGGCCGAGTTTGCGGCGCAGGCGGAGCTGGGCCTCCTCGCCCTCGAAGCCGCCGGCCGCGATCGGCTGTTCGTAGTGGCGGCGGAACGACTCGTGGGAGCCCAGGTAGCCGGGCATGAGAAAGTCGAGGATGGACCAGAGGTCCGACACGCTGTTTTCGATGGGCGTGCCGGTCAGCACGAGGCGCTGGCCGGCCTTGAGCCGTTTGGCGGTGATGGCGTTCTGGGTGGAGCGGTTCTTGATGTGCTGGGCCTCGTCCAGCACGAGCGCGGAAAAATCGGTGTTCAGGTAGCGCTCCACGTCGCGCCGCATGAGCGCGTAGGAGGTGATGACGAGGTCCGATGCCGCGATCCGGTCCCAGTGGGTATGGCGGTCGTTGCCGGTGAGCGCGAGCACCCGGAGGCCCGGGGTGAAGCGGGCGGATTCTTCGGCCCAGTTTTCCACCAGGCTGGTGGGGCAGACGATCAGGGCGGGCTTGCCCTGGTAAAGGGGGTGGCGGCGTTCGAGCGTGAGCCAGGCGAGCGTCTGGATGGTTTTGCCGAGGCCCATTTCGTCCGCGAGGATGCCGCCGAAGCCGTTGCATTCCAGGAACCGGAGCCAGGCGATGCCGTCCTTCTGGTAGGGGCGCAGCACGGCGACGAGGCCGGGGGTCTCGACGGGTTCGATGTTGACCTTGCCGGCCTGCTCGGCGGCATGGTCGCGCCATTCGGCGGGCATTTCCACGTCCACGCCGTCGAGGGCGTCGATGGAGGATTTGACATAGGCGGCATAGAGGCGGGGGAGGCGGAAGGTGCCGGGGCGGGCGCCCTCGGTGCTGGTGCAGTCGTGAAAGACGCGGGTCATGGACTCGATGGCGTCGATATCCAGGAGGATGGGTTTGCCGTTGCGCATCAGGTAGGCTTCGCCCTTGAGGATGGCGCGTTGCACCTCGGCCATGGGCAGGCTCGTGCCGTTGTGCTCATACTCGAAGCCCACCTCGAACCAGTCGTGGGCGGGCGAATCGGCGACGCGGATCACGGGCGTCACGGAGCGGAGTTCCTCGAGATAGGGGGCCACGCGCCCTTCGAGTTCGATCTTCCAGCCCGCGCGGCGGAGGGCGGGCAGCTTGCTGCCGATGAAGTTGAGCACCTCCCGCTCGCCGACGATATAGCCGAGATCGTCGCCGCACTCGCCGTTGAAGCCGAAATGGCGCAGTTTTTCGAGCGCGCGCCGTTCGCTCTGGGGGCTGCGGACGAAGTAATGCAGCGGGTCGGCGGGGTCGGGGAGGCAGAAGCGGTCGTTCGGATCGGAGACCTTGCCCGCCACCAGCCGTTTGCCGTCGTATTCGGCGTAGAGGATGGCGGACAGCGACGCGGGGCTGCCGCGGACGGCGAGGCGGAACGACGGCGCCGCGGGTTCGATGGTGAACCAGTCGGTGGAGACATCGGTTTCGACCCGGATGAGCTTGGAGAGGAGGGGCAGCTCGGTTTCGAAGAAGCGCGGCATGGCGGGGCGCGCGATGCGGACGGGTCTGGCATAGAGGTCGTGAAGGGGTTCGGGAAGAAGGGTGTCGAGAGGCCAGAACTGCCCGCCGCTGAAGACCCAGCCCTTGAGGCCCGAGACGAGGTGGAACGGCGGCGTGGCATCGCCGCCGAAGGGGATTTCGGTGTGCAGGACGAGTTCGAGTTCGCCGGTGTTGGAATCGAGTTCGATCGTGAGGCCGGACGAGAGGCGGGGGGCTTGAACGCCGAGGGGTTCGGCGCGGCCCTCCTCGAACAGGGGGCGGGCCGTGTGCAATTCGATCAGGTTGAGGAAATCGAACCGGGAGAGGGCCAGGCTGCCGCCGGGCGGGCCGCCGGCGATATCCTCGAGGACGAAGAGGATGGCTTCATCCTTGCGGTCGAGCACGTGGGGGACTTCGCGCGACACGGCCTCGAGGGCGGCGCGGCCCGCGGCGGTTTCCAACTCGGCGAGGATGGGGACGCAGCCCTTGAGCCAGCCTTCCCGCCACTCCCGCTTGAGGGTGATGCGGAGCGCGGCGGGCACGGCCTGCGGCGTGCCTGCCGGCACGCGGTGGATGTAGGCGCTGTCGGCGATGGTGGCGATGCGCTGGGCGTGGCGGATTTCAACCTCGCGGCGCTGCTGCCGCTCGGGGCTCCGGTAACGCTGGAGGAGGGCAAGACCGAGCGCGATGACGTGGCTGCAGATGATGCCGCGCTCCGTGCTGTCGCGGCACGGGCAGCCGTTTTCGGCGCTCCCGTTCGGCAGGATGCGCGCGGCGGTCCGCATTTCGCGGCCGGCGCGGAGGATCGCGCCCCGGATGTGGGGCGGATCGAATTCCGCCTCCTTGACCAGCCCGTTTTCGAACAGAATCTGGCCGTCGCGGAATACCGACGGGCCCGCCCAGTCAATGAGCATTTTCTGGGTGAGCGGAAAGGTCATGGGCGTTCGAACCAGCCGCTGGTCCAATCATCCAGCAGGAGGGATGTTTTTTCGACGAAGCCGCGCCGGAGGAACGCGTCGCGCACCTCCGGGTATTGGTGTTCCAGGAGGCCCGCCAGGAGCAGCGCGGCGCCGGGGCGTGGCGCGCACAGCCGGTGGGCGAACATGTCGGCGGCGGCCAGCAGGATGGGCGCCTCGATATTGGCGGCCACGGCATCGAAACCGGCGGCGGGAGCGTAGGCGAGCACATCGGCCGTTTCCAGGCGGATGGCGGCGCCGATGCCGTTCAACCGGGCGTTTTCGGCGGCCTGTTCCACGGCCGAGGCGTCGAGGTCGATGGCGGTCACGGGGCCGAATCCCAGTTTCACGGCGGCGATGGCGAGAATGCCGGAGCCGCAGCCCGCGTCGAGCAGAGAACCGGCCCGGCCGGCGGCCGCGAGGGCGTCAAGAAAGCGGATGCAGGCGCGCGTGGTGCCGTGTTGGCCGGTGCCGAAAACCATGCCGGCGTCGATGACCACCTCGCGGTCGTCCGGCCCGGCCGGAAACGCTTCCCAGGAGGGGCGGACGATCACGCGGTCGGAAACGCGTTCGGCATGAAAGAAGCGCTTCCAGCTTTCCGCCCAGTCCTCGCGGGGGAGGGTGTCGATGGTCAGGCGCCACGGTTCGCCGCGGCTGAGGGATTCGACGAGGGCGCGGAGTTCCTCGGCCACGCGATCGGCCTCGGCCCGGTCGGCGGCGAAGCGGTCGACTCGCGCGCCCAATCTCTCGGCGTCGGTCCAGGACGAAACCGGATGCCCCGCGCCGGGCAGCGCCTCCTCCAGCACGTCGGCGAGGTCGGGAACGGTGTGAATGGAAACGCGATACATCAAGTCGTTCATGGGGGCTCAGCCTCGGCGAAAGGGTTTGGCGGCTGCGGGCGAGGCGGCGCCGTCGGGACCGAGGACACCCCGGTCGCTGCCGATGGCGGCGAGAACCTCGTCGGTCGTTTTGAAGTGGCACTTGACGGCGTCGAGGAGCACGGCGGGCCCTTTGTCGCGGGCAAGCTGGATGGCGGTCTCGCGCACCTGGGCGGAGGCGCCCTTGGGAATTTTGACCCCGTAGCGGGTGGACAGCTCGCTCAGGGCGCCGAGGAAACGGTCGCGCGCGAGAATGGAGGCGGCGGCCACGGCCATGTCGGCTTCGGCTTTGTGGCGCTGGTCCAGCTGGATGGACTTGCCGCGCTGGAGGAGCGCGCGTTCGATGAGGTGTTTGCCGCCGAACTGGTCGGAGAGGGCGCGGGTGCAGGTGGGCACCTTTTCGAGCACATTTTCGATGGTGCGGGCGTGGCCCCAGGCGAGCAGGCGGTTGACGTTGCGCATTTTGTGGTAGAGCTCGTTATATTTGCGGGGGCCGACGGCGATGACCGACTGGCGCTCGCCCACGCGTTCGCGGATGGCGCGGGCCAGGTCGCGGGCCTTGGCGTCGCTGGTGATCCGTTTGCTGTCCTTGACGCCGATTTCGCGGAAGACCTTGATGAGGGGAGTGTCCACGTAAACGGCGGCGATGACGAGGGGGCCGAAGAAGTCGCCTTTGCCGCTTTCGTCCACGCCGAT
>CAZSUH010000108.1:0-10424 GCA_964609905.1 uncultured Verrucomicrobiota bacterium | reverse complement strand
GGCCAATACAAGACGGTCGGCAAGGCGGTGGAGCGATTCGGCCGGCTGGCGGAAACGGACGAGGCGCGCGAGGCGTGGTTGAGGCAGGCCATGCGTGAAATGTCGAATGTCGAGATATGAGGTCTATTTGCACAAGGCGGTGGAGCGATTCGGCCGGCTGGCGGAAAAGGACGAGGCCCGCGCGGCGTGGCTGAGGCAGGCCATGTGTGAAATGTCGAATGTCGAGATATGAGGTCTATTTGCACAAGGCGAACGTCATGAGTGGAATACTCTCCTCGTTCCTGTCAACCGTCACGCCACCTTAACTGAGGGAAACAAAAAGATGCTAGCCAAAGAAATCATTCTTGCCTCTGCCGTCTTTCTGGGCGTCCTGGTGTCCGGATCCCGCTCTGAGCCAAGATGGTCTAATCCGCCTCCCATCGTTCCTGACGACAAACTGCAAGCGCTGATAACGAAGGTCGCTGAGAGTCGCGATGAAAAGGAGTTCAAGGAACGATTGGAGCCGCTCAGAAACATGGAGCCTGCAATGCGGACAAACATCGTGTTGCAGGTGATACTCAATGCATCCCGAAGACATGACCCAGCGTACTGGTTGCCGTACCTCGTTGTAAAAGAACTCGGCATCTCAGACCAGAGCTTCATCCGCATCATGGTGCCTTATGCTTCAGTTGATGAAGGTTCCTTGCGGAAGGAAATTCGAAACCGCCTGATTGCTGCTGATCAGCTGCGCCAAGGCGGTCCACCGGACTTCAGTTCCTACGAAGTAATCCTTCAGGAAAATATGAATGATGTTCCTGAAGGGCTGGTGAAGTACATGTATGAGCGCAACGCACAGGCGGCACTCTTGTCCATGTCCCGCGTCTTCGGTGACAAGGCCACCGAAACGGAACTCGTCGACAAACTCAAAGGCGATCCGAAGGCGGCCTTGCAGTCTCTTGCCGACCGACCGGAATGGTGGGCGCATCTGTACGCTGCGGAGACCATGAAGAAGCAACCGCAGTTGCGAGATACGGCGATCCTCAAGAAGCTGGAAAAGGACGACAATCCCCTGGTCAAGGAGATGCTGGACGAGATTATGTCCGGCAAGTGATTCTCGCTGGCACTTCGTTTGTTTGCACAGGCTCGTGCCGTCGTACACAGCTTGCGTTGCTCACTCATTATGCTCCGCAACCGTAAACGAAATAATGCGGGACATTACTTCGCGCCGGTTGCTCTGCTACAGCGGTGCGCCGCCGGCAGGACGTTGCCTTGAATGCGAGCGTGATGATCGGCGGGTCCGGCGCTCACCTCTCCTTGCCTCCGCGCGCCTCAAAGGCCGCGCCACGCGGCCGCTGCTACGCACCCGCCGCGTGTTCACCTCCTTTGCTGACGGCGGCGCGCGGCCCGTTGCGGCTTCGCGCGAAGGCGGCGTTTAACCAGGCGCGGGGCGGGAGATCGGCGCGCGCGGAGAAGAGCCCCCAAGCCCCCGCAAGCGGGGGTGTGCCCCTTGCGCCACGGCCCTATGGGCGGATATGGCCCTCAATCAAATGGGAATCTTGGCTTGTTGCATAACCGGGCTGAGCTTATAGTTACCGATTATTGGCATTGTGTGCCAAGACATGCCGGGAGTTCTGTTTATGGTTGCGGACAGCCCATTGGAAAATATCGGGGGCAGTTTTGAACGTCACTGAATTCATCTCCAAATGGGCGAAGGTGGAACTCAAGGAACGGTCCGCGGCCCAGGAGCATTTCCTCGATCTGTGTGAACTGGTCGGCCATCCCAAGCCCGCCGCCGCCGATCCGACCGGAGACTCCTTCTGCTTCGAAAAAGGCGCCGCCAAGCATGGCGGGGGCGACGGCTTCGCCGACGTGTGGAAACGCCTCTTCTTTGGCTGGGAATACAAGGGCAAGCACAAGAACCTCGATTCCGCGTTCGACCAGCTTTACCTCTATCGCGACGACATCGAAAATCCGCCCCTCCTGGTCGTGTGCGACATGGATTGCATCGTCATCCGGACCAACTTCACCGGCACGGCGCCCGCCACCCACGACATCCCGCTCGATAAACTCGGCGAACCGCGCAACTTGGAGATTCTCCACCACGTTTTCTTCGATCCCGAGAAGCTCAAGCCCGGCAAAACCAGCGAAGCCATCACCCAGGACGCCGCCGACCGCTTCGCCAAAATCGCCGACTCCATGCGCGCGCGCGGACTCGACTCCGGCAAAGTCGCCCACTTCCTTGACCGCGTGGTCTTCTGCCAGTTCGCGGAGGATATCGGCCTGCTGCCGAACATGATCTTTTCCCGCATCGTGGAGAAGAGCGGGGGCGATCCGGTCAAATTCTCCCGGTTCATTGGCCAGTTGTTCGAGGCCATGACCAAAGGCGGCGAGTTCGGGCTGGAAACGATCCGCCACTTCAACGGCAGTCTGTTCGACGACAAGGCCGTGCTGGAACTGACCGCCGCGGAAGTGAAAACCATCGCCGATGCCGCGAGGCTGGATTGGAGCGCGGTGGATCCTTCCATTTTCGGCACGCTTTTCGAGCGGGGCCTTGACCCGGCCAAGCGGTCGCAACTGGGAGCGCATTTCACGGGCCGGGCCGATATCGAACTGAAGGTTGAAGCGGTGGTCATGACGCCGCTCCGGCGGGAGTGGGAGGAAATCAAGGAAACCGTCGAAAGCCTGCTGATTACCGGGAGAAAAGACGGGGGCGGGGTTCAGGGGTCGGGGAAACTGTCCGATTCCCGAATGCGCAAGGCGAAGAGCGAGGCAAGCAGTTTGATCCATCGCTTCCTGACCCGGCTGCAATCGGTCAAGGTGCTCGATCCCGCCTGCGGCTCCGGAAACTTCCTTTACGTCACGCTGCTCAAGCTCAAGGATCTCGAGAAGGCGGTCATCCTGTACGCCATGGAGAAGGGGCTCGGCGGTTTTCTCCCCATGGTCGGTCCGTGGCAGCTTTATGGGATGGAGATCAACCCCTACGCGCATGATCTGGCCCAGATGACCGTCTGGATTGGGTGGCTCCAGTGGATCAAGTTCAACGGCTTCGGATCGCCGCAGGAGCCGATTCTGCGCCCGATGACCGGCAACTTCCGCTGCATGGACGCCATCATGGGGGAACAGGGGTTAGGAGACGGGGTTCAGGTTGTTGAACCCGAATGGGCCAAGGTGGACTTCATCGTCGGCAATCCGCCGTTCCTCGGGGGCAAGATGTTACGCCGGGAGTTGGGCGACGCCTATATGGACAAATTGCTGGCACTCTACAAGGGGAGAGTGCCCGCGGAGGCCGATCTTTGTTGCTACTGGTTCGAAAAGGCGCGCGCCCACATCGAGAAAGGCGGATGCAAACGCGCTGGTTTGCTGGCTACGCAAGGAATTCGAGGAGGCGCGAATCGGGAGGTGCTCAAGCGCATCAAGGAAACGGGCGATATCTTCTGGGCCATTTCCGACAAGGACTGGATTCTCGCCGGCGCGAATGTCCATGTCAGCCTGATTGCCTTCGATGGCGGCGAGGAGAAAATCCGGTTTCTCGACGGCCGGCCGGTTGACACGATCAACGCCAACTTGACGGCGGCGGGGGACATCACCCAGGCGCGCGCGCTGGCCGAGAATGCGGGCATCGCCTTCATGGGGGACACCAAGATCGGTCCGTTCGAAATCCCCGAAGCCCTGGCGCGGGAGTGGCTGACCCTTCGCAATCCCAACGGGAAATCCAATGCCGAGGTGGTTCGGCCCTGGGCGAACGGACTGGAGATTACGCGGGAACCGCAGGGTCTCTGGATCGTGGATTTTCCGCCGGGCATGACCGAGGCCGAAGCCGCCCAATACGAAGCGCCTTTCGAGCATATCAAGAAGCATGTGAAGCCTTCCCGCGCGGAAAACAAGCGTAAGGTCTATGCCGAACGTTGGTGGATTCACGGGGAGGCGCGGCCGGAAGTTCGCAAGTCATGCCTCACGCTGCCTCGCTACCTCGCCACCCCCTGCGTCTCTAAGCATCGTCTATTCGTTTGGCTGGATTCAAAGATTTTGCCGGATCATGCATTAATCGTCTTCGCCCGTTCCGACGACTATTTTTTCGGGGTGTTGCATTCCCGGATTCACGAGATTTGGGCGCTTGCACAGGGAACGCAACTGCGTGAGAAAGAATCCGGTTTCCGCTACACCCCCACCACCTGCTTCGAGACGTTTCCGTTTCCGGCTGTAGGGGCGGCCCTTGTGGCCGCCCGCGACGGATCATCATGCGCGGACAGCAACGGGGCACACGGGCGGACACAAGGTCCGCCCCTACAGCAATCCATCGCGGAAGCGGCTTGCGAGCTTGACGAAGCGCGCAAGAACTGGCTGGGCGACCGGAAGGAGAAGGGGCGCACGCTGACGGCGCTTTACAACAAGAAGCCGACTTGGCTCACGGACGCCCACCGCAAATTGGACGAAGCGGTTTTCGCGGCTTACGGCTGGGATCCGGGGATTTCGGACGAAGCGCTACTGGAGAAGCTGTTGGCGTTGAATCTGAAGCGGGCGTAACCGTTCCGTCTTGAGGTTGGGCGCCGGCTCCGGTAGGATAAACGCATGAAGAAACGGTTTCTCCTCCTTGCGATGGTCCTGGCGCTGCTGCCGACCGCGGGATGGGCCTTGGGGCCCCATGAAATCCTTTTGTTGATCAATACCAACGCGGCGGATTCGGTGCGGGTGGGGGAGCTTTATGCCCGCCTGCGAAAAGTGCCCGACGCCAATGTGGTCCGGCTCGGCGTGCCGATCGATGGCGCGCTTACGGTCGATGCCTTCCGGAACACGATTGGGGACCCGGTTCTGGCCGAATCCAAGCGGCGTGGGGTGGATTCCCATATCCTGGCGTGGGTGTATGCCCCGGGCTTTCCCTGGCGCGTGGATGGCGAGTCGACGCTGTCGTTGACGGGGCTGACCTTTCTTCGGGGTGTTCCGGCGGACACGAACGCGGTGGCGTTGGGCGGCTGGTTGTCGCCCTACTATGCGGGCCCCCATGTCCCGGGCGAGCGGGGATATGGCAGCCGCTCCCTGGATGTGCTGGGCGGCTGGATGGGGGACGGAAAGCCGATGGCCGCCTGGGCCCTGGCGCATGTGGGGCCATTCGGATTGACCGCCCCGGAGGCGGAGGCGATGTTGATCCGGGGGGTCGATTCCGACGCCACCCGGCCGTCCGGCGTTTTTTACGTGGTCACCAACGCCGATGTGCGTTCAACGGCCAGGGCCTGGCAATGGCCGGCGGTGATGGAAGAACTGGGTGGCATGGGATTCGTGATGGCGCTCACCCACGCGATGCCGAAAAATGCCGGACCTGTGGCGGGACTTATGACCGGCAGCGCGACATTCGACCCCACCGGCATCCTTTTCCAGGCCGGCGCGCCGGCAGATCATATGACCAGTTTCGGGGCGGTGTTCGCCCCCAATGGGCAGAGTTCATGCACCGACTGGCTTAAGGCGGGCGCCACGGCGGCGGGAGGAACCGTGACCGAGCCGCGCGCGTTTTGGACCAAGTTTCCGCATGCGCGGCTTTTTGTGCATGTCGCCGCCGGGTGCACGGCTTTGGAAAGCTATTACCAGAGCATTCGATGCCCCCTCCAGTACCTTCCGATGGGCGATCCGCTTGCCGCGCCATGGAAACCGCGGGGGGAGGTCACGATCACAGGGCTTGACCTGGCGCTTGCCGGGCGGGGCGGGCCGTTGAAGATCGGCGTCAAGCAAACGGACCGGGCCGTATGGAGCGCCTACCAGGTGTTTGTGGACGGTCGCGAGATCGGGGGGGGCTATCTGGAAGACCCGTTCCTGTTCGAGCCGACGGGTCTGGCGCCCGGCGCGCATGAACTGCGCGTCGTGGTTCGCACGGGCGGGTTGCTGCGGCATCAGATATTTGCCGTGCGGCCTTTTACGACGGGCGGGGGGGGCGCGCCATGAAATCCTGTTTCTTCTTCGATCGCGACGGAATTGTGAACGAATCGCCGGGCGAGGGCCTATACGTGGAGCGGTGGGAGGATTTCCACATCCAACCGGGTTTTGCGCGCGTGCTGGCGCGGGTCACGGCGCTGGGTTTTGCCTCCGTGGTGGTGACCAACCAGCGGTGCGTGGCGTTGGGCCGGCTGTCGTGGGAGGAACTGGAGCGCATGCATGAGTTGTTTCGCGCGGAGTTGCGCGGCCGCTATGGACTGGATGTGACGGACATTTTGACCTGTCCCCATGACCGGGGAGAGTGCGACTGCCGGAAACCAAAACCGGGCCTGTTGCTGGAGGGAGCCCGGCGGCACGGTTTGGACCTCGCGTCCTCGTGGATGGTGGGCGACCGGGAGACGGATGTGGCAGCCGGCCGGGCGGCGGGATGCGGAACGATTCTGGTGCGGGCAGACGGCGGCGCAAGCGCCGCCCGGATTGTGGTCGGGAGCCTGGAGGAGTTGGATTCCCTGATTGCGGCCGGCGGGCTGGTGGTGTAGGATGGCGGCGAATATAGCAGATACGCCTGACACGGAGGACATCGTCATGTTGCTGCGATTCATCAATTCGGACGGTCACCAGATCGAATACGAACTGGGCGCCGATCTGGTCACCATTGGGCGGTCTCCGGACGCGGTGCTGGTGATCCAGGGCGAGAAAATCTCCCGCTTGCATTGCGGCATCCGCCCCTGGGACCAAGACTACGTGCTCAAGGATTACGGTTCCACAAACGGCACCTACGTGAACGAGCGGCGCGTGGATGCGACTGTGATCCGGGCGGGCGACGTGATCCGCATCGGCAGCGTCCAGATGCGGGTTGACGTGAAAGCCACCCGGGGCGCGAAAACGATTCTCCGGGAACTGACCCAGGAAATGGAGACCGGCGGCAAGGGCTACCGCACCATGCTTCGTGAAATTGTTCGGAGCACGGAACCTCCGGCCGAAACCCCGCCCGTTGCCGATCCCTCGCGGGGCCAACCGGAGCCGCCCAAGGCGGATTAGGCCGGTTTTCCCTCCTCGGGGGGCGGAGGTGGTGTCGAGGCCTCGGCGGCTTCCTCATCGATGCGGCTGTCGTCTTCCGGTTCCACGGTGGTGACCGACACGAGTGTATCGTCTTCTTCCAGGTCGATGAGCCGCACGCCCTGCGTGTTGCGGCCGATGACCCGGATATCCCGAACCGGTGAACGGATCAGCATGCCTTGGGCCGTCACCAGCATGATGGAGTCGGCTTCGGAAACGGTCAGGGATGCCACCACGGGGCCGTTCCGGTCCGTGGTCTGGATTCCGATAATACCCTTGCCGCCCCGGTTTTGGGAGCGGAATTCCGCGAACTCCGTCCGTTTCCCGAAGCCGTTCCGGGTGACGGTCAGATACGTGGCGCCGTCGACCACCAGGTCCATGCTTTCCACGGCGTCCCCATCCTCGATGGCGATGCCCCGCACGCCGGTCGTGTCACGCCCCATGCGGCGAACCTGGTCCTCGTGAAACCGGATGGCCATGCCGGAACGGGTGGCCAGCATGACCTCGTCCCGGCCGGAGGTGAGGCGAACCTGGATGAGGCGGTCGTCGGTCTCGAGGTTGATGGCGATGAGGCCGCCCTTGCGAATGTTGGCAAAATCGGCCAGGCCCGATTTTTTGACGGTGCCCCGCTCGGTGGCGAAAAAGATATTCATCGACTCGCTGAATTCCCGGACGCGAAGCATGGCGGCCACCGCCTCGTTCTCGCGCAGTTCGAGCATGTTGACGATGGCTTTGCCCTGGGATTGGCGTGAGGCTTCGGGAATTTCATAGACGTGTTCCGCGTAAACGCGCCCCTGGTTGGTGAAGAACAGCAGCGTGTCGTGCGTGGAGGCCACGAACAGGTGTTCGACGTAGTCCTCGTCCCGGGTTGTGACGCCCGTGATGCCCTTGCCGCCCCGCCGCTGGTCCTTGTAGGTGTTGACGGGAACGCGTTTGATGTAGCCCCGATGACTGATCGTGATGGCGCAGGGGCGGTCCACGATCAGATCCTCCATGTTCACTTCGCCTTCCTCGGGGACGATGTCCGTCATGCGGCCGTCGCCGTAGAGTTTCTTCAGATCGAGCAAATCCTCGCGGATGACGCCATAAATTTTTCGGGGATTGGCCAGCAGATCGCGGAGATAGGAAATCAGTTTGATGAGTTCCAGGTATTCCTCTTCCAGTTTGTCCCGTTCCAGGGCGGTCAACTGGTACAGGCGCATGTCGAGGATGGCCGCGACCTGGGCCTCGGTGAAACCGAACCGGGCCATGAGCGAAGCCTTGGCGTCGTCGCGGTTTTTGGCCGCCCGGATGGTGCGCACGACCTCGTCCAGATGATCGATGGCGATCTTGAGCCCCTCGAGGATATGGGCGCGCGCCTCGGCTTTGGCCAGTTCGAACTGTGTGCGGCGGGTCACCACTTCGTAGCGGTGCGCGACAAAGCACTGGAGCAGCTCTTTCAGGTTCATCACCTTGGGCTGGCCGTGGTCGAGGGCCAGCAGGATGGCGCCAAAGGTGACCTGCAACTGGGTGTGTTTAAACAGGTTGTTGATCACGACTTTGGCCACGGCGCCGCGTTTGAGCTCGATCACGATCCGGATGCCGCTCTGGGACGATTCGTCGCGGATATCGGAGATGCCGTCGAGCTGTTTGTCGTTGACGAGCCTGGCGATGGCGGAAACCAGATTGGCCTTGTTGACGGCATAGGGAATTTCGGTGACGATGATCGCTTCCCGATTGTTTTTCAACTCTTCGACATCGGCCTTGCCGCGCACGCGGAGCTGGCCGCGTCCCGTCCGGTACATCTCCTGGATGGGGCGGAATCCGCAGATCGTGCCGCCCGTCGGGAAATCCGGCCCCTTGACCGCCCGGAGGAGTTCATCGATGGAGGCGCCGGGTTTATCGATCAGGATGACGAGGGCGTCGATCAATTCGCCCAGGTTATGAGGGGGGATGTTGGTGGCCATGCCCACGGCAATGCCTGAACTGCCGTTCATCAGCAGGTTGGGAAGGCGGGCGGGGAGAACGGTGGGCTCGTCAAGTTCGCCGTTGTAGTTTTTCACCATCGACACGGTGTTCTTGTCGATATCGGCCAGCAGTTCTTCGGCGGGCAACCGAAGCCGGGCCTCGGTGTACCGGTAGGCGGCGGCGCTGTCGCCGTCGATGCTGCCGAAGTTGCCCTGGCCGTCCACGAGGGGGTAGCGCATGGCGAACGGCTGGGCCATGCGAACCAGGGTTTCGTAGACGGCCGAGTCGCCGTGGGGATGGTATTTGCCGAGCACATCGCCGACGACATAGGCGCATTTTTTATACGGTTTTCCCGGATGCAGGCCCATCAAGTGCATGGAAAACAGAATGCGCCGGGCGCCGGGCTTCATGCCGTCCCGGGCATCGGGAAGCGCGCGGCCCACAATGACGCTCATGGAATAGTCGATGTAGGAGCGCTGCATCTCCTCGGTGATGCTGACCGGGAGCAGAAGCGGTTCGGGTGACGGAGTGGCGGGAGTGTCCATGGGGGGTGGGGTCACGGTGTTAGATGTCCAGGTTCCGGACTTCACGGGCGTGCGCCTGGATGAAGTCGCGCCGGGGTTCGACCTCATCGCCCATCAGAATGGTGAAAATGCGGTCGGCATCGGCCGCATCCTCCATGACCACCTGGAGCAACTTTCGCTTTTCGGGATTCATGGTGGTTTCGTAAAGTTGGTCGGGGTTCATTTCGCCCAGACCTTTGTAGCGCTGAATGGCGAGTCCGCGCCTGCCGTTCTCGCGGATGTGGTTGAGCAGGTCCAGAAGCGAATAAATGGGCGTTTGGACGGTGTCGCCGGACACGAGGTTGTAAATCGGTTTATCCGACCGCGCAAATCCTTCCACGGCAAATCCTTTCCGATCCAGCAGGGCGGCCAGACGGCCCAACGGCGCGGCCTGGTAAATCTCGGTCCAGCGAAGGCCGTTCTCTCCGTTGTGGTCCTCGCCCACGATCTCGACTTCGTGGCCGAGCTGGGCCTCCAATTCTTCCCGGATTTTCTTCAACTCCTCGTCGGTGTGAGCGTACCGGACCGTTTCTCCATCCGTCAGGTTGCTCCGGGAGACGAGGTATTTCGGGAACGTGCGGGTTTCGGGGTTCCGATGGGAGAGATAATCCTTGAACGAAATGCCCTTGCGCTCGAGCTGAACGCCGATCGACTCGATCTCCGTCAGGGCCTGAAGCGCGTCCAGCACCTGATTGGCCTTGAAGGATTTTGTCTCGTCCTCGGCGGCAACCAGCGTCAAATCCTCCACGCCCAGTTCCAGGAGGCGGCGCACCAGGATTTCATCCGCCTGAATGTACTCCTCTTTTTTCCGGCGGGTGATTTTGTAGAGCGGAGGCTGTGCCAGATAGACGTAACCGCGTTCGATGAGCTGGGGCATCTGCCGGAAGAAAAAGGTCAGAAGCAGCGTGCGAATATGCGCGCCGTCCACATCCGCATCCGTCATGATGATGACTT
>CAZSUH010000107.1:0-10460 GCA_964609905.1 uncultured Verrucomicrobiota bacterium | reverse complement strand
AGGCTCACGCTCCAGTGCCCGATCTGTTTGGTCATGCTCATCGTTCACCTCGCATCCCGGCCCTTGGCCGGGTTACTCCCGCTTTTCCGAAGCCGACACCGGGTCCGGCGCGATCGCCAGCGGCTCGGATTTCAGACTTTCCAGCCCGTCCTCGTCCGTGGCCGTCACGGCTACGGTGATGCCCTTCCCCACCGTTTGAGCCGGAATCGAAAACTCCGGCCGCTCACTCGTGCCCAGGGCCGTCCATCTCAAGAAACCTTTCTGCCAAACCGTAAAGGACGCCAGGTCATACACATCCGGCGGCTCCCACGTCAACCGGTAATCGCTCCCCGCCACGGCCTTCAGCCCCGTCGGGGCATCCGGCAGCGCTTTCGTCGTGGCCCGCACCACGTCGCTCCAGACACTCTCGATCGTGTCCTTGTCCACCGCCTTGATCCGGTAATGCCGCGTCTCCGCATCGTCCAAATCCTTTTCAGCCAGAATCAGCCCCCCCGCGGCATCCGCCGCCACGCGGCTCACCTCCCGGAATTTCTTGCCGTCAGTCGACCGCTCCACCACATAGGCCGCAATGTCCGCTTCCGGGCACGCCTGCCACGACACTTCAATCCAGCGCGGAAGGCCCGAAACCGCAGACACCCCCTCCGGCGCCCTCGGCGCCGGCTTGGTGCGGACTTCCGCCGGATCCGACCAGTCACCGGCCGCCTGCGCCGTGTTGAACGCCGCCACGCGATACCGGTACACGGCCCCGTCGGCCAGGGTGCCCAGCGCCCCGCGCCGCGCCCGCCCCCGATCCTCATACGCGGTCGCTTCGCGCCCGTTCACCACGCCGACCTCTTCAAATTCGCCGGCCTCCGCCGCTCGCGCCACCCGATAGCCGATCACCTTCTCGTCCGGCGACACGGCCCAGGCCACCTTGACCATGCGCGGCAGCCCGCTCTCTGTTTTCACCTCCGTCACGACCGGCGGCAACGGCCGCGTGCGCGCCTGGATGGCCTGCGAGGGTTCGCTGGCCGACTCGACGCGGTTGATCGCCACGATCCGGTACCGGAAGGCCGTGTCGTCCGGAAGCGAGCCCGGATTCCGGCCTCCGTCCAGAAACGCCGCGTCGGCCGCGGCCTTGACGGTGGCCAGTTTCTGGAACTCCCCCGCTTCCCCGTCCGCCCGGAAAACCTCATACCGGACAATGTGCGGATCCTCGGGCACGGACCAGGCCAACGGCACGCACCGCACCTCGCCGCTGGCAGCCGTAACCCCTTCCGGCGGCGCCGGCGGCGGCAGCGTGACCACCCGCACCGGCTCCGTGAAGGCCCCGATCGCGCCCACCTTGTTGACGGCCCGGATGCGGTACCGGTAAGCCGTGCTGTCCTTCAACGGCGACTCCTTGCTCCCGCCTTCCTGGAATTCGGGCCGGATGGTCGTGCCGACCTGAACAAACGCGTCCTCTTCGCCGTCCGTGGCGCGCTCCACCAGGTACTGCTTGACGGCCGATTCGGCCGGCAGACAGGCCCAATCGAGTTTCACGGCGCGCGGGGCGGGCGCCGACGCGGAGAGCTTGCCGGGCGCCTCGGGCGGCGGCGCGGTCATGCTCTCCTTGACCGCCGACGGCGCGCTCTTCTGGCCGTCGGCGGATACGGCGGTTACCCGGTAATAATAGACCGTGCTGTCGGCCAACGGCGCCTTTCCCGATCCGGCGTCGCGGTAGTCGCGGCGCGAGGCGGAAACCCGGGCGATTTCCAGGAACGGCCCCTGCCGGTCGGTCGCCCGCTCGATGCGGTACTCGCGGGCGCGCGCGGCCGGCACCGCCCATGTGACGACGACCTCCCGCAACCCCATGTCGGAGAGGGCGAACGCCGGCGTTTCGGGCGGCGGCGGCGGAACCCCCGGCGCAGCGGACGCGGGCCGGACGGACGGGCCCGGCGCGCGCGCCGCGACATAGCGCTGCTGTCCCCATTTCCGGTACATTCCCGCCACGATCTCGTGCGCCACCGTCCGGGCGAATGACGAGAGGATGGCGGACTTGCTGTCCGCCCGCTTGGCCAGGTCCGCGCTCCACATGATTTTGCCGCTCGAACAGTCGATCATCCGCACGGAGATGCCCACCTGGGGATAGGGATGCCCCCGCACGGCCACCGTGCCGTATTCGTCCACCGTCCCGATCACCACGCCGTCCGCGCCCATCATGACCGCCACCTCGGCGGCGCGCGCGTCGGACAGGCCGGACACGGCGAGTTCGGATTCGCCCAGCACCTTGGCCATCTGGCTGCGCTCCACCAGCTCATACCGGCCGGCCCGGAGCAGCTCCGTCACGAACATGTCGGAGACGGAGCCGCCGATCAGCTCGGTTTCCGCCTTGAACGGCAGCACGGCCAGCTTGCGGATGGAACTGGGCACCGGCGCCACATAAACGTTCGCCGAACTCGATGTGTTCAGAAAATAGGCCTGGTCCGGCGTGGCGCAACCGGAAATCAAAAGAGCGCCAAGCCCCGCCAATACCGATTCAACCGGTATGGATCTCATCAGCCCCCCCGCGTTCTTTACCCCACAACCATGGCGCCCTCGCCTGGCACGTAAATCCGGTCCGGACTTTTATAAAATACCCGTTCACAACGGCATAACGCAAGTCTGAAATTTCAACCTGAACCGCCAGATTGTCGGGCGCCCAATGCCCGGGAACGTGGGACCCCTATCGCCGCTCCTTACCGTCCCGCGGAAGGGGCTTCGTCCCGCCCCAGCCAGGCCGCCAGTAATGCCAGGATCAACCCGATACAGGCGGTCAGGATCAGCGCAAAGGCCATCATGCCATACACAACCGACAAGGGGCGTAACAGCCACAACACGGCCGCCTGGGACCAGTCCCCCGACCAGGCCGTGGCCCAGTTGAAAAGCAGCAACAAAACCGCCAGCACCGCCAGGCCCTTGAGCGCGCCCGCCAGGTCCGGCGGACTCAACGTCATGTGCGCGCCGATGCTGAAGGCCAGGTACAGGAACGCATACACCGGCCAATGCCGGAACAGGGCCGGCTCCACCAGGGCAAAGCAGACCCGCCAGCCCGCCGCGCCGATGCGATACAGCGTGCCCGGAAGATCGGCCAGCGAAAACCCGGCCTCGGCGCCCGGCACGGCGATCCCCCGGCCCAACAACAGCGCCGCCAACCCATACAACACCGCCGCCCCGAACCAGATCGGACCCGTGCCGATGAAAAAATGGCCCATCATGTGCCAGGGATTGCGCGGATTATACGAATGGGTCACCTGCCCCAGCGCCACCTTCCCTTTGGGCTTGAACAACTCCAGGTCCTGAATCTTGTGGCCGAACAGGAGGCAGAAAAAAACATGCCCCAGCTCGTGCGCCACCGTGCCGGGCATGGTCAGCCAGACGAAGAAGTTGACGCGCATCAACCGCAGGCTGGAAAGCCGGATCGCCTCGCCGATGTAATGCAACGCCAGCCCCAGCAGAAGGCCCGGCCCCAGCAGCAAAACCAGTTCCTTGGCGGTCACCCCAACCCCCTGCCACAAATAGGCCCCCGCGTCGCTCATCGTTGCGCCTGCGCCTCCCACACCACGTCTCGCCTGGTCATCGCAACGTTTCCTTTCGTTCGGGGAAAACCGGCCTTCCGTGTATTTCAACCACAACCGGAGGAGGTGATGCAACCGAATAACGAAAAAAAGGCGGCCGGCAGCCTGTTCTTGCGAACCCGTCGTTTTTTTGAGATGATGCCCGACATGAAACAACGACTGGAATTCGGCTGGGCGCAAACCGATATCACGCCCACGGAACCCGCCCCGCTGGCCGGGCAGTTTCATACCCGCATCTCGAAGGGCGTCCTGGACCCCCTGACGGCCACGGCCCTGGCCATCCGCGCGGAGGGCAGTTCGGAGCAGGCGATCCTCGCCAGCATCGACGCCGTCTGGGTTGCCGACGTCACGCGCGACCGAGTCCGCGCCCTGCTCGCCAAGGCCCTCCCCGGCTTCGACCCGCGCAAGCTTGTGATCGGCGCCACGCACACGCATACGGCGCCGTCGCAGCTCTCGCGCTATTTCGACTACCCCGTCTACGGCGCGCCCGGCATCCTCTCGCAGGAGGATTACACCGAATTCCTGGCGCAGCGCCTCGCGGCCGTCTGCGCGGAGGCCTGGGCCGCGAAGCGCCCGGGCGCGTTCGCGTACGGCCGGGCTCCCGCCGTCGTCGGCCACAACCGCCGCGCCGCCTATCTCTCCGGCGAATCCGCGATGTACGGCGCAACCGACCGCGACGACTTCTCCCACATGGAGGGCTACGAAGACCATTTTCTCGACGCCCTGTTCACCTATGACGCCGATAACGCGCTCACCGGCATGATCCTGAACGTCCCCTGCCCGTCGCAGGTCTCGGAAAACATCGAGCTGGTTTCCGCGGACTACTGGCACGACGTCCGCCGCGCCATCCGCGCCCGCCACGGCTCCTCGCTCTTCATTCTCCCGCAATGCGGCGCGGCGGGCGACCAGTCGCCGCATATCCAGGTGGAACAGGCCGCCGCGACGCGCATGCAGAAACTGCTCGGCTACGACAACGCCGGCGCCGCGCGCCGCAACGAGATCGCGGATCGGATCGCCGCCGCCGTGGACACCCTGGTCCCCGCCCTCGCCCGCGACATCCGGTACAGCGCCGAATTCGCGCATCGCACGCTCGACCTCACGCTCCCGCGCTACCCCATCACCGAGGCCGACGTCGACCGGTTTTCGAAAATAGCGGCCGACGCGGAAACCAAGATCAAATCCCTGGAGGCCGCGGGAGCCGACACGCTCTCGCACGCCTATTCGTCCGCCTACCGGGCGGCCGGCTGGTACGGACGCGTCGAGAAGAACTTCAAGAAACAGGCCGCGCGCCCGGACTTCACCACCGAGACGCATATCCTCCGTCTGGGCGACACGGCATTCGCCACCAACCGGTTCGAGCTGTACCTCGACTACGCGATGCGCATGAAATGCCGGTCGAAGGCGGTGCAAACGTTCGTGGTCCAGCTCTGCGGCGAGGGCACCTACCTGCCCACCGAGCGGGCCATGCGCGGCGGTAGCTACGGCGCCATCGCCCCCAGCATCAAGGCCGGCCCCGAAGGCGGACGCATCCTGGTCGAAGAAACCCTGCGAGTACTAAACGCGTTGTTCGATGACACGAAACAAGGAACGTAACACACCATGAGCATCCTCAAAATCGGTTGGGCCTCCCGCGACATCTCCACCCTGGAACCGGTCGACATTCCGGGCCAATTTAACATGCGCATCTCGCAGGGAATCATCGACCCCGTGACGGTCACCGCGCTGGCCATCGACAACGGCGCGGACAGCGTCATCTTCCTCTCCGCGGACATCGTCGTCGTCCGGGCCGGCTTGCTCGATCACGTTCGCGCCAAGGTCGCGGCGCTCGACCCCGCGATTCCGGTCCTGAAAATCCTGATGAACGCCACGCACACCCACACCGGCCCGTCCACCTACGGCAAGGGGGTGGCGATCAAAGCCGGTTCCTCCACGGCTTCGCCCGAAGAAATTCCCCACGACGGCGTCACGATCGCGTCCGCGGAGGCCTACCGGCAATTCTTCGTCTCCCAGGCGGCCGAGGCCGTGACCGAGGCCTGGGCGAAACGCGCGCCCGGCGGAATCGCCTACGGGTACGGCTTCGCGGTCGTCGCGCACAGCCGGCGCGTCGTCTATTTCGACGACCTGTCCAAACGCCCCGGCGCGGTCATCAACTCGACCCACGGCGTGGACGGCCACGCGAGGATGTACGGCGACACGAACGACCCCATGTTCAGCCACTACGAGGCGGGCGCCGATCCCTTCATCAACCTGCTCTACACGTTCGACGCGAAAGGCGCGCTCACCGGCGCCATCGTGAACGTGCCGTGCCCCTCGCAGAACTCGGAGAGCGAACGCCGCCTGTCCGCCTCCTACTGGCACGAGGCCCGGGAGGCCATCCGCGCGAAAGTCGGTCCGATTTTCATCCTGCCGCAGTGCGCCGCCGGCGGCGACCTGTCCCCTCGCCCGCTTCATTACCGGGCCGCTCAGGAGCGTCGCTTTGCGCTCAAATACGGCAACGACAACCCGAAAAACGTCAGCGAATATTTCCTGCGCCGGGACATCGGCGAACGCATCGCCGCCGCATTCGCGGAAGTGCTCGACTGGGCCCGGAAGGACATCCGGACATCGCTCCCGTTGAGCCACCGGGTGGAAACGGTCCATCTCAGCAAACGCCTGATTTCCAAAACGGAATACGACTACGCGAAAGCCGAACTGGCGAAGCTGGATCGGCAACCGTTCCGGACGGACGGCGACCCGATCGAACGGCTCGACGCCAACTCCTCGCTGGTTTCCGGCCGCAACCGGTATCGCCGCATCCTCAACCGCTATGAGGCCCAGCAAGCAGCGCCCCAACACCCGATGGAGCTTCACGTTCTGCGGATCGGCAACATCGCGTTCGCGTCCAATCAGTTTGAGCTCTACATGGATTTCCAGCACCGGATCCAGGCGCGCAGCCCCTTCGAACAGACGTTCGTCGTGCAACTCGCGGGAACGCCCGGAGTCGACGGCGGCACCTACCTCGCCACCGAACGCGGCGCCTGGGGCCGCGGCTACAGCGCCAGCATGTACTGCAACACGGTCTCCCCCCAGGGCGGCCAGGAACTGGTCGAGGCAACCGTGAAGGCGCTCCACTCCCTCCATGCAACCGGCGACAAATAAGGGCGCTTCCGGCCCGCCGCCTCAACGCCGGCACGGTCATTACGGGCAACGCCAGTGCCATTCCCGATCCAGTCTCTGATCCAAACCGCCCGCCGCCGGCTCCTGACCGGCGCGCTGATCCGCGGCTTCGCGCGAACCCTGGCCGTGACGCTCCTGGCCGCGCTCGCGCTGGCCATCGCCGATAACCTCATCCGCCTGCCCGCCGGCCTGCGCCTGGCCGCCCTGGGGGCCCTTCTCGGGACCGTCAGCGCGCTGGCCGTCCATCGCATCGTCCTGCCGGTCCGCCGGCGGCGCCGCCACGAAGCCGTCGCCGTGGAACTGGAACGCCGGTTCGGCGTGGACCAGAACCGGCTCATCAACGCCTGGCAGTTCGAGGCCGGCATACTCCCGCCCGCCGAACGGCCGTTCGGAACGGAAGTCTGCCGCGAAGCCCGCGACGCCCTCGCTCGAATCCCCCCCGACGCGCTGCTGGAAACGACACGCTCCACCCGCGAAGCGGTCGGTCTTGGCATCATCCTGCTGGCCGGGCTGACCTACGGCGCGCTCTTTCCCCGCTATGCCGCGAACGGGCTCCTGCGCCTGCTCCTCCCGCTGGCGGATATCCCTCCCGTCGGCCGGGCCAGCCTGATCCTGCAGCCCGATCAGCCCGTCTCCCTGGACGAGGGCGACTCGCTCACCGTGACGCTGCTCGCCCAGACCCCCGACGGGGCGCCCCTCGCCACCCCGCCCGCCATCCGCTTCCGCGACCAGGCCTCCTTCGTTCCGCCCGCGGACCGAGACGGCGATCGCGTGGAACTGCTGCCTCAACCCGGAAATCCCTTCGGCTGGCTCTACACGTTCCCACACGCGGAACGATCGTTCGCCTTCCGCGTCTTCGCGGCCGACACCTATACCCGCTCCGTGCGCGTCGCCGTGCAACCCCATCCCCGTCTGACCGCCGCCTCGTTCCAGCTCGAACCGCCCGCCTATACGGGGCTGGCGCCCTCAACCCGGCCCGGCCCCCCCGCCCCGCTCGCCGCCCTGCCCGGAACGCGCATCACGGCGCGGGCGCGCGTGGAGCCCGCGGTCGCTCGCTTGACCTGGACCGACCCCGACGGAATCCGGCCCTTCGCCGAAAGCCGAGGCTCTTTCTCGCTGGAATGGACGTTCACCAACGCGGGTCCCTACGCCATCTCCGCACCCCGGCCCGCACGGGGATCGGATCGAATCCTCGCCCAGGGCCGATTGATGCGCCTGGACGATCAGCCGCCCACGGTGGAATTCGACACCGCCGACCGAAACCGCTTCGTCAATCCCGGCGGAACCGTGGAACTGCCGGTGCGGGCCGCGGACGACTACGGCGTCCGCGCCGTCTGGGTCACCGCCCGCCGGCTGGAGGAGGACAACAACGCCACCGGTCTGACCGTGAAGGTGTGGCGCTATCTCGGCCCGCCCGGCTTGCGCGAACCCACGCCCGAAACCCTCCGCCTCACCCTCGATCCCGCCCGGTTCCCGCCCGGCGCCGCGTGGACCGTCGAGGCGTGGGCCGCCGATTTTTCCCCGCGGGGCGAGCCGGGCCGTTCCGCCCCGCTCCTGCTTCGCGTGCGCGCCGCCCGGGATGTGGCCGCCGAGGAGGGCCATCCCCTCGCCCGCGCCCTCGCCCTGCTGCGCGACACCATCGCCGCCCAGGAAAAAGCCAACACGGCCGCCGAAAACCTGCGCGTGAATCTGGCCGATGCGGTGGCCAGGAAATCCCTGCCCGTCCAGAGCGGCGCCTTGATCGGGCTGCAAACCGGCGCCCAATCGAAAGGCCGGGACGCGCTGGCCGCTTTTCGCGCGGCCGGGCCAGACGGGCTGCCCACGGCAACCCGTCTGGACCCGCTCGTCGCCGGCGAGATGGACAACGTGACCAATGGGTTCGCGCGGCTGCCGGCCCGGCCGGCGCCGGAATTGGCCCCGCGCCTGACCGCGGTGCGCGAGCGGCAGGATTACATTCTCGATTCGCTCATCGCCCTGCTCGGACGCGCCGCAGATCGCGCGGCTGAAAAACCCAGGCCGGAAGCGAAGGTCGGACAGGAAGATCCGCCGCCGCAGGAGGCCCGCGCCATGGCGCGGGAACTCCGCGAAGACCTGCTGGATTTCATCGAGGCGCAGAAGAAAATCCTGGAGAAATCCAGAACCCTGCTCGACAAGGCGCCCGAGGACCTGACCGCGGAGGAGGAGAAAATCCTCGGCGATCTCGCGCGCGAAGAGGCCAAATGGGCCTCCTATTTCGAGGAAAAACTCACCGACTGGAGCAAGCTGCCGCTCCAGGATTTCGCGGACGGCAAGGTCGCCGAGGAGTTCAACGAAACGTTCATGGAAATCAAGAAGGCGGCCAAGTCGCTCTACGAGAAAAACATCGAACTGGCCGTGCCGATGGAACAGTCGGGCCTCGAAAACGCCGAGCAGCTGGTGCAGAACCTGGAGAAGTGGCTCTCCGATAAGCCCGACAATCTGAAGTGGCTGATGGAGGAGGCGGCCGCGCCCGGCGATATCGCGATGGCCGAACTGCCCGCGGAACTGGAGGACATCCTCGGCGAGTTGATGGACCGGGAAGAGGATATGACCGAGGAGGTCGAGGACGTGACCAGCGCATGGATGGACTCGCCGGACAAGGGCGCGGGCTGGGACGCGGTCGACGGCCCGATTTCGAGCATGAGCGCCAAAGGCGTGACCGGCAACATGCTGCCCAACCAGATGGAGATCGGAGGGCGCTCGGGCGAGGGCCGGTCAGGCCGCAGCAGCGGACAGATGGTGGAATCCGCGGCCGACGGCAAAGGCGGGCGCGAAACACCCACCCGGTTGAGCCCCAGTCCCTTCGAACCCGGCAGCGTGGAGGATTCCTCCAAAGAGAGCCCGGGTGGCTCCACGGGCGGGGGCAAGCTGTCCGGCTTTGCCGGCGAGGGCCTGCGCGGGCCGGTACCCCCTCCCCTCCAGCAGAAAATGGCCCGGCTCGCGGGGCAACAGGCCGGCATCCGACAGGCCGCGGAGGCGCTGGCCTTGCGGCTGCGCGCCTGGAACGCGCCGGGCGCGGAGTTGGAAACCGCCGCCCTGCACATGCGGGAACTCGAAGAGGCGGCGGTCCAGGGTTACGGGCCAGCCGTCCGCCAGGCGTTCCGGGAGGCGCTCGATTCGCTCGACGGCGCCAGGCGGGCCGCCGGCCGACCCGGCGCGCTGCGGCGCGAGCAGACCGCCCTGCCCGAACGGCTGCGGCAGGACATCCGCGCCGGTCTCCAGGACGGCATTCCGGCTGGGTACGAGGAGATGGCCGGCGCCTATTTCCGGGAACTCGCGGAGCCCAACCGATAAACGGGCCCCGGGAGGCTCCCGTTATTGCGGCTTACGTTTTTGTGTGACAACCACCCCCTTCAGTGATAGCCTATTTCGTTATGCCCACCCAGAATTCGTTCACGTATGCGCTCAGCGAAACGCAACAGAAAGCGTTGATCGAACTCCTCCGAGGCGGCAACTACAAGCCCGTGGAGGCGCCCTATACCCGCATCGCCGCCGAGGGCGACGGCTTCCGCGTGGCCCTCTACAAAAGCGGCAAGTGCCTCGTGCAGGGCGCCGGCGCGTCCGACTTCGTCCAGTTCGCCCTCGAACCCCTCGTGCTCCTGGAGGTCAAGCTGGGCTACGAGGATGTCGTCGATCCCGAGGGCGCCCAACCCCATATCGGCGTGGACGAAAGCGGCAAAGGCGACTTCTTCGGCCCCCTCGTCATCGCCG
>CAZSUH010000106.1:0-10490 GCA_964609905.1 uncultured Verrucomicrobiota bacterium | reverse complement strand
TATTGAGCATCCGCCGGGAGCTCTGGCTCACCCGCCTGTTCGAACCGAAGGCCGAACCGGAATCGGGCGTCACCCTGGCTCCACATCGGGAAGTTTGTGCCCCAGACATTGTTGAACAAATTGACGTGAATGCCGCCGCGAAGATCGGGTTGGGTATTGTCGAAATGCAGTAAACGCGGAGCGCCCGGCGCCACCAGCGGGGCATCGGGTGTATCGAGATAAAGCCGCCGCCCTCCCGTGTCAACCGGTACACCGCTTTGAACGGCATGCAAGTTGCGGTTGCCGTCTTTCACGACATCCAGGGGCGAAATCCATTGCCCCATCTTGTCCATTCGAACGCGTACATCCCGCCCGACGCGGGGCACGAACGAGAACCAGAGCGCCTCCGGCAGACGGCTGGCGGGCTTGCCAAACCATTGCACGGTCCAATGCAACTCCGGGAACCGGATCTCGATCGTCACCTCTGCCGGACAGCCCCAGCGGCGCACCGCCGCGCCAGGTCCAGCCAACTCCAGCATCAAACGGTCCTCTTTACGCCAGGCATGCCGCACCCGGAGTTGCCAGAATCGCGATGGCGCCCGGGCCGATGCCATGCCCGGCTTGGAGAAATCGGGGATCGCCCAGGCCCGGCAGTCCGGCTGATCCAGGTTGATGTTGTAGGTCCGGAGATAGCGATCGTAATCGGCTTGAGAAAACGTCTGGTAGCGAAACCAACCGAGCGGATGACCCGAACCGGCCCACTCGCGACCGGTGTTATTTTCCCGCAATCCCACCAACGCCCCCGACACCGGATCGACCCGCACCCGGAAACCCGGAAAGTCGATCGACTCCTGGGTGTGTCGCACGGTCTTCCAGCCGCGAAAGACGGGCCGCCGTGGCGCAAGCCCGCGCAACGCCTCGCGCGACGCCGGCGCCTGGCGGATGGCGTGTGTCAGGTAGGCCCGTTGTTCCGCCCAGGACCGTTCCATCCGCGCATAGCGGGAACGCAGTTCACCGCATCGGACCCGCTCGAAATCGGCTCTCCCATAATGACGGAAGTCCTTCAGATGGGTTTTGACGTCCAGCCCCCAGGTGTGCTCGGCGATCAGCAGCAACGACCGGCTGAAGGCCCGAAGCGCCGGTGAATCGGCCTGACCGTGCCGCCAGCGGCTCAAGGCCCTGAACCGGGTCACTTTGGCTGGATCGGTCCCCACGCCATGAATCCACGTATCTCCGATTTCGCCGGTCACCACAGGCAACAACGGCCGTGCCGCCCGAAGCGCCAGGGCAAAGGCGTCCAGTGTCGAGGCTTTAACCTGCGCACCCGGAAATTGGCGGCGTACGCGCGACAGTGCGTCCGATACGGCCTGCGGAGATTGGGGTCCGGCATTATCGCCCGTGTGGGCGACCTGGAGCGCCTCGGTCAATCCCGGCACGCCAGACGACGCCCCGTAACCGACTCCATACATCACCACCAGTTCGCTGCCGTCGTCATGGCGCCAGACAAAAAGAGGCGGCACGGCGGGTGGACGCGAAGCCGGATTAACGCCGATATGGAGGAATTCCACCCCCCCTTCCGCCAACAACGGGACCATTGCCCGCGTATGGCCAGGCACATCCGTCATCTTGGCGGCGATCGTTCGCCGACCGAACCTGGCGTCGAGTTCTTGCGATAACGACAGAGCGAACCGGAAGAGACCGGCGTCGAGCAGTTCGGTATGGGTGGTGAACGGCAGCGCATGCCAGGCGATATCGCCAGCGGAAATCCCCGCTTCCAGGGCGCGTCGTTGCGTTCGGTCGGCCTGCTCGAGATATTCGTAGATCAACCACGAGCCGGTGGTCCAGACAAAGCGATCTTCGCCCCCGCGTTCGCGCATGTCGCGCGCCAGGTTTAGGGCGCGGGGCAGGTAACGTTCAAAATAGCCGCGCGCCACGCGACGCGCATAATCGGTGAATCCGAGGTCGAGATGGGTTTTGAAAACGACGTGAACGATGGAGATGCTGGCGCCGGAAGTCATCGCCGTCCCGCCCCGGGCGTCCAGGACGAAACCGCCTTCGTCAAAGCCGCCAGTTGCGCCACCGTCCTCTCGCCCAGGCCACCTTTCTGGAAAATGCCGACATTGAACGTCACGCCGCCGCCCGCCGACTTGAAATCGCGCACCACTGTGGCGAGATCGGCGGTGGCATAGACCGGCGGTTCCATTTCGCCGGGCCCGATCGGAGGTTGCGCGAACGGCACGTCGAGCCAATCGCCGAACCGGTTGCCGTGCGCCCAGAAACAATCGATCGGGACCAGCGCATGCCAGAGGCAATCGGGCGGCGGTTGCGGTGTGTGGGTGGCGGGAACGAGCAGCGGGGAACGCTTGTCCCGGCCATACTTGACTTTTCCCTCGATCATGACTTCGACTTCACCGGAGAGGTAATCCTGGCCGGGGACCACTGGCAGGGAAAACCCGCAGCAGAACGAGCCGTCGTTGAACGTGATGGCGGCATGGGGATTTCCCGCGCGGGCGGCGCCGAAAAAAAGCGCGGCATCGATGAATTTGCTGTGGAAACAGTCCCACTGGTAGGCGCCGTCGAACCACCAGCCGTCCAACCGCGAACCGAACCGTTGCGCATAGTCCCGGATGAACTCCGTGTATCGCCGCTGAAATTCCGTCTGCGCGGTGTTTTTCTCGTCGGTCCAGCCGAACGCGGTTTTGATCTCCGCCGACTGGCCGGCCACCTCGCAAGGGAGGTAGGCGACGAACCGCTTTCCCAGGGCCTTGACCCGCGTCGCGATTTCCATCACGAGATCGCGCCTGGGCGTGCGGCCGGGGCCGGCCAACCGGTCGAGCACCGCGTTGGGACTCGCATAATAGCCGGTATTCTGGCCGATCGTGAAAATCATCCAATCGGCGCCCGATGCCTTGAAATCCCCCAGAAACCGGTCCACGTCGAATGCATCGACGGCACGGTTCAAGTCCGTTTCCCGGAGGCCGTGCTCCGGTTCCGGACCGGGCGCCAGCCAGTGCACCATCAAGCCGAACTTCCCGTCGCGCATCCAATGCGCGTTGGATGAGGTCTTCTTTTTCACGTCGCTCCTTTCAGCCGTGCACGATCGAAGCCAGTTCCGCCAATTGATCCACCGTCCGAGGTCCCAACCCACCCTCCTGGAAGATGCCGACATTGAACGTCACGCCGCCGCCCGCCGACTTAAAATCGCGCACCACTGTGGCGAGATCGGCGGTGGCATAGACCGGCGGTTCCATTTCGCCGGGCCCGATCGGAGGTTGCGCAAACGGCACGTTGAGCCAATCGCCAAATCGACTGCCGTGCATCCACATGCAATCGATCGGAACCAGCGCATGCCAGAGGCAATCGGGCGGCGGTTGGGGCGTGTGGGTGGACAGGTTCAGCAACGGCGCATCCTGTTCGCGCCCGTAGCGAATCTTGCCGTTGAACACAACCTCCGTCTCGCCCGCAATGTAGTCCTGGCCCGCAACCACCGGCGTGGAAAAGCCGCAACAGATCGAGCCGTCGTTAAACGCAACCGCCGCATTGGGATTCCCGGCTCGCGCGGCGCCAAGGTACAGCTCCGCATGGAGCCGGGATTTATGGAAAACGGGCAGTTCGTAGGGAGCATCGAACCACCAGCCGTCGAGCAACTTCCCGAATCGCAGGGAATACTCCGCGATGAACGGCGTATAGCGCTTCTGGAATTCCTCCTGGGCGGTGCCCGGTTCCTCGGTCCACCCGAACGCTTTCTTGAACGGGGTGGACACGCTGCCGGGCAGGTACGCGATAAAGCGCTTGCCGTCCTTCTTGACGGCTTTCGCGATGTCCAGCACCAGGTCGCGTTGGGGGCAATGGCCCGGGCCGGCCAAGCGGTCGAGCACCTCGCTCGGACTGGCGTAATAGCCGGTATCCTGTCCGATGGTGAAGATAAGCCAGTCGGCTCCGGTGCGGCGGAAATCCGCCATAAATCGGTCCACGTCGAATGCATCGACGGCACGGTTCAAGTCCGTTTCCCGGAGGCCGTGCTCCGGTTCCGGACCGGGCGCGAGCCAATGCACCATCAGGCCGAACTTCCCGTCGCACATCCACGACGCTCGTGATGTGGGTTTCATAGACGGCGAGAATAGAACGCGAACGAGTGAAAAACAAGCCTGTGTTCGCGTCGGAAAATGAGGGTGGACAGGGGGGGGGGATTTAGCTTACTTTGACCCCCATTACGGAAAGGATGAATCCATGAAGCGCCCGAAAGCACGCCAACCACGCACGAACGCCCGCCCGCTCTTGATCGGCTGGGCCTCCCGCGACATCTCCTCCGACAAACCCGTGGGCGTGCACGGCCAGTTTCATCTGCGCATCTCCCAACGCGTGCTCGATCCGATCACCGTGACCGCGCTGGTCATCGACAACGGCAAGGATTCCGTCATTTTCCTTTCAGGCGACGTCACCGGTTTCTACGGGTTCATGGTCAAAAAGATCCTGGCCCGGGTCAGGGAACTGTCCCCCGACCTGCCGGCGAAAAAGATCGTCATGAACGCCACGCACACTCACACCACCGGCGATATCGCGGGCATGGCAAAAGCCGGAAAAGAGTACCCGTGCGACATGGAACTGGCGCCGACGGAGGAGTACCAGGAGTTTTTCGTTTCCTCCGCCGCGGTGGCAATCATCGACGCCTGGAACAGCCGCAAACCCGGCGCGGTGGCGTGGGGCTACGGCTTTGCCGTGGCGGGACACAGCCGCCGCACCGTCTATTACGACGACACCTCGAAACGCCCCGGCGCCGAAAGCACCCCGGGTGTCCTCGTGGACGGCCACGCCCGGATGTATGGCAACACCAACGACCCGATGTTCAGCCACTTCGAGGCCGGCGCCGATCATTTCATCAATCTGCTCTACACGTTCAACGCCAAACACAAACTGACCGGCGCGATCGTCAACGTCCCGTGCCCCTCGCAATGTTCCGAACAAGAATGGGCGCTTTCCGCCGATTTCTGGCATGAAGTCCGCCAAAACCTGCGCCGCACGCACGGCAATCTGTTCCTGCTGCCGCAGTGCGCGCCGGCCGGAGACCTGTCGCCCCGCCTCCTGCATTACCGGAAAGCTCAGGAGCGCCGCTTCCGGCTCAAAGCGACCACCGAACGCCAGGAAATCGCCGACCGGATCACCGCCGCATTCGACGAAGTCCTTGCCTGGGCCTCCAAGGATATCCGCGATGCGCTCGCGCTGAAGCACGAGATCCGCGCCATCGCCTTGGCGCGCCGACGCATCACCCCGAAGGAATACCGGGAGAACGTCAAGGCCTTAGCGGCCCTGAAAGCCGAGCCTTTTGCGGTGAAGGGAACCCCGAAGGAACGCTTGATCCATGACTCGGTTCTGGCCGCCCGTCGCAACCGAGCCGGGCGAATTATCGAACGGTATCGGAGCCAGGATGCGGAGCCGAACGTTCCGATGAACCTGCACGTGGTCAAACTCGGGGAAATCGCGTTTGCGTTCAATCCGTTCGAACTCTACATGGATTACATGCATCGCATCCAGGCACGCAGTCCGTTCGAACAGACGTTCGTCGTCCAACTCACCGGGGATGAGAGCGCGCCTTCCTATGGATATCTGGCGACAGAGCGCGGCGCGTGGGGCGGCGGGTACAGCGCCTCGCTCTATTGCAATCAGGTCAGTCCCGACGGAGGCCGGCAGCTCGTCGAATCCACGCTGGACCTGCTCAACAAAGCCTGAGCGGATAGCTCGCGAAAGGTAGATCTTTCCGGCGTACCATGCGCCAGGCCGCAAACGGTTGGTGCCGGAGGAGGGACTTGAACCCTCATGCCCTTGCGGGCGCGAGATTTTGAGTCTCGTGCGTCTGCCATTTCGCCACCCCGGCAAAGGGAATTCGAAATGTTCTACCATATCCCCTCCGGAGATCAACCTTTTTCAGGTGGATTTCGCAATTAAATTGTATCATCGTTGCCGACGTCGCTCGATCGTGGACACCCATCCTCCCGCCGGCCTCCTCTTTATCCACGCCGGCAGCGCCGTTTGCAGCAACGCCGGCTCCAACCGCCCGCCTTTCAAATCCTTCATCGGAATCCAGAAAAAATCGAGATGTCCCTCCCGCGACTCCGGATCCCGCTCGATGTCAATTCCCTCAATGCCCATCTCGAATACCAGGTTCATCTCCACATGTTTCCGGCCTTTCTGCCGAAACTCATGCTCCGCGCACCCGAGAAAACGGCCAACCCGGCAATTTTTCCCCATTTCCTCCAGGAGTTCCCGGGAGAGCGCCTCGACCGCCCCCTCCCCGAACTCCACGTGTCCGCCCGGCAGATAGGTGATCGCTGCCCCGCGGGTCCGACACACGAGTAGCTTCCCCGCCTTCACGCAAACCCCGCGCGCCAGAATTTCAATTTCCCGCTTCATCGCCCCTCTCCTTCCAGCACTTCGCCCGCTAAAAACAACGATCCGGCAATGCACACGACTCCGCCGGCCTGCATGGCCCACGTCGCCGCCGCCTGACGCGCCTCCGCCAGCGCGGCCGTTTCCGCCGGTATGCCCAGCGCAAAAGCCGCTTCCAGTATCCGCGCCGGCTCCGCGCTGCGTTCCGTCTTCAATCGCACCGCCCAGAGCCGCTTCACCTGCCGGGCCAGCGGTTTCAGGAATCCCGCGATATCCTTGTCCCCGCACATCCCGCAAACAAGGCCCACCGGCTTCTTCCCCCCCAACTCCTTCAACGCCTCTGCCAACAGGACCGCTGCGCCCGGATTGTGCCCGCCATCCAGTATCGTCACCGGCTCTTTCCCCAGCACGTGCAAACGGCCCGGCCACACGGCCATCTCCAGGCCCTCCTTGACCGCCTTGACCGGGACCGGCAGCCCCATCGCCTCAAACGCCTCCTCGGCGGCCGCCACGGCCGTGGCGGCGTTCATCAACTGATGCCGCCCCAGCAACCGCAGCCGCACGGTCCCATACGCCTGGTTGTTCGATTCAATCCGCACCTTCTGTCCGTCCAAATCCTGGCTGATCCGCTCCACGCGCACCGCATCCAGGGCGCTCACGCAACGGCAGCCCCGTTCCGCGGCCGTGCGCAACACCACGGTCTCCGCCTCGGGATCGGGTTGCGCATAGATCACCGGCCGACCCGACTTGATGATGCCGCACTTCTCGCCCGCGATCGCGGCCACCGTTTTCCCCAAATGTTCCGTATGCTCAAGACTGATCGGCGTGATCACCGACACCAGCGGCGTCACGACATTGGTGGCATCCAGCCGGCCGCCCATGCCCACCTCCACGACACCCGCCTGAACGGCGCGTCGTTTGAAACAGGCGAATGCCAGCGCCGTGGTGAATTCGAAAAAAGTGGATTCTTTCCAATCGCCACCGGCGGCCGCCCGCTGCTCCGCCTCCTCGCCCTCCTGCCACAGGTCGAGCAACTCGGCGTCCGGAATCGGTTTGCCGTCAACCGCAATACGCTCGTTGAACCGGACCAGATGCGGCGACGTGTAGAGTCCGGTGCGCAGCCCCGCCTTCCGGAAGATCGCCTCCAACATGACGCAAACCGAGCCCTTCCCGTTCGTGCCAGCCACATGGACCGGCAGAAAGGAGCGTTCCGGGTTGCCCATAGCTACCAGGATCGCCTGTTCCACATCCAGGCCCAGTTTGATGCCGAACGTGCGCCGGGCATACAGGTTCTCCAGTTTTTCCGTCAAATTGCCCGTCACCTTTTTTTTCATCTAAGCTTTCCGGCACAGGCCGTCTGGTTTTGACCGGAATAGTAGCACCACGCCCCGTTCATTCAAATTCAATTCGCCGCGTGCGCCTCGCTTTCCTCCCGTTTCACGCAAAATTAACTGGCCGCTCAAGTCGTCCTGCGATACTCTCTGGTCCAAAAGGAAATAGGATGAATACCGAACTGAACCCCAAGACGATCATGGCTGCCGCAGCGGCGTGGGACGTCGGCGCGCCCTCCCTCAACGGCCCGGAGATCACGGGTGCTTCACCGGGCAAACCGTTTCTCTACCAGATTCCGACCGTCGGCGAACGGCCGATCCGTTTTACTGCGGAGGGCCTTCCCGCGGGCCTTGTTCTGGATGCTTCGTCCGGACAGATTACCGGCCGGGCGGCCATCGCCGGCGACTATCGCGTCCTGCTGAAAGCACTCAACAAACACGGCAAGGCGGAAAAGACGTTCCGCATCGTGATCGCCGAAAACGCCATGGCGCTCACACCGCCCATGGGCTGGAATAGTTGGAACTGCTTCCGCAGCGACATCGACGCCGCCAAGATCACCCGCATCGCCGAAGACATGCTCCGTTCCGGCCTGGCGGCCCGCGGCTATGCCTATGTCAACCTCGATTCCGGCTGGCAGTCGAAACGGCGCGGGGGCCCCTTCCACTCCATCATTCCTCACGAGGGTTTTCCCGACATGGCCGCGCTCAGCGCCAAAATCCACGGATTGGGGCTTAAACTGGGCATTTACTCGGGCCCCTACGCCGTGCCTTGGGGCACGGAAGGGCTCGGAACCACATCCGGCACCATCGACACGCGGTATATTCCGCACCCGAACGTCCCGGGGAAATACATCGGCCGGTCCAAGCACGAGACCGAGGACGTGGCGCAATGGGCGGCCTGGGGCATCGATTACGTCAAATACGATTGGGCGCGAACCGACATGGAACTGGCCGGCCGTATGAGTCGGGCCCTGCGGGCCTCCACCCGCGATTTCGTGTTCAGCATCACCACCAGCGTGATGCTCGCAGACGCCCGGGAAGCGGCGTCCCTGTGCAATCTCTGGCGCTCCAACGGCGACACCGAACCCGCCTGGGAGTCGGTTGTGAAAAACGGGTTCGGCAACGAGGCGTGGAATCCTCACATCGGCCCGGGCCACTGGTTTGACCTCGACATGACCGCCATCCGGCCCCGCGACGGCAAAGGCATGACCGAAAACGAACTGGTCGCCTGTTTCTCCTGCTGGGCGCTCCGCCCCAGCCCGCTCCTCATCGACTGTATGCCGGACGAAATGAACGCCTTCACCCGGAACCTGCTCTGCAACGAGGAGGTGCTGGCCGTCAACCAGGACGCTCTGGGCTGTCCCGCCGCCGTGGTGATCCGGAAGGACGGCTGGGAGGTTCAGGTGAAACCGTTGGCCGACGGCAGCTATGCCGTGGGATTCTTCAACCTGTCGGAACAGGACGGCCTGTCGCCGGAATTGGATTTCGGCGCCTACGGTCTTGCGGGAGAATCTCGGATCCGCGACCTATGGGCCAGGCAAGACCTGGAAGGACGGCGAACCAAACTGGCGGTGGCCGTGGAAGGCCGTTGCGCCAAACTGTTCAGGGCCATTCCCTGACACCCATTGAACCGCTCTCAAAAACCAAAGGAACTGTCATGGACAACGTTTTTCAAGTCAGTCATTTCTATCAGTGGGAGAAGCTGCCGGACGTCTATCTCCCCTCCGGTATGGCGGAGTTCGCGGACAACGGCGCCACGCACCTGACCTTCACCATCGGCTGGTGCGAGCGCATCCTCGGCGATGCGGCTTTTGCCGTCACCCTGGCCAGGCAGCTCGCGGCGCACGGGCTGGCCGTGCGCGAGGCGCATGCGCTATGCGGTGCGCAGTGGGATTTGAATGTCGAGGATACGGCCCGCCGCCCGCAGATGATCGCCGGCCACCAGGTCTGCATGGCCATGCTCGCGGATATGGGCGTGCGGACCTACACGATGCATATCGGCGCCGCGCCCTGCTTCACGAACGGCGGCCGCTACACCGACGACCTGCGCGCGCTCTCGCTTCAGACACTGGAGGCGCTCCTGCCGACCGCCGAACGGCTAAACATGATCATCGCGGTCGAGAACGCCTTCGAACCGGCCAATACCCCGGAGGAGGTCCTCGCCTGCATCCGGCCCTTCAACTCGCCCCATATCGCCTGCTGTTTCGATGTCGGCCATGCCACCATGATGAGCGCCACCCAGAAAAGGCCGGTCTCCGCCATCAATGCCTACCTCCGCGAACAGGGATGGGGCGGCAACATCGTCCTTCACCCCCACGCGCTGGAAACCCTCGCCCCCTGGATCGTCACCTGCCACTTCCACGACAACGACGCCACAGCCGATGCGCATGCCCTGCCCGGCACCGGCACGACCGATTGGCCGGCGGTCATGGCCGGGCTTCGCAAATGCCCCCGCCTGGCCGGCATCCAGAACGAGACGAGCCTCGTCGATCACGGCGTATCCATCGCCAAGGCCTGCCGGACGTTCGACGCCCTGGTGCGGATGTGATAAAAACGCAAAAGCCCGCCGGTGTTCGGCGGGCCTTGGCGATTCAAAATGGTGCACCAGGAGGGACTTGAACCCCCACACCCTTGCGGGCATAAGGACCTGAACCTTACGTGTCTGCCATTTCACCACTGGTGCAAAAGAACGGAAAGAATATAGCAACACAGCCGCGTTTCCGTCAACATCTCATTATGAAAACCGGTAATCGGTCAGTTTCGGGGGGGTGGTTAGCGGCTGACCCATTCAAGCAA
>CAZSUH010000105.1:0-10622 GCA_964609905.1 uncultured Verrucomicrobiota bacterium | reverse complement strand
CGAGGAAATCAAGATTTCCATCGGATCGGCGTATCCGATGGAGCAGGAAATAACTCTCGATGTGAAGGGGCGGGACCAGGTTGCCGGGCTGCCCAAGACACTGACCATCACATCGGAGGAGATCCGCGAGGCGTTGCAGGAGCCGGTTTCGGCGATTATCGAGGCCATCCGCACCACGTTGGAGCGGTGCCCGCCGGAACTCGCGGCCGACCTGGTGGACCGCGGCATGGTGCTGGCCGGGGGCGGTTCGCTGCTCCACGGGCTGGACAAACTGATCGCCGAGCAGACGGGGCTGCCCGTCCATCGCGCCGACGATCCGCTGAGCGCGGTTGCCGAGGGCATCGGCGTGGTCCTGAACGAACTGAATTTCCTGCGCAAAGTCGCCGGCGCGGATCGCGGTTGATCGACCGCTTATCTTCGCGAAAAACCCGCCGTTTTCACCGCCTCCCGGTTCGCGTCCGCAAGGCACATAGGACGGACCAAGGAGCACGAGGCTTTTGTTCAGAGAGACGCAATTGACATGGATGGGCCTTGGCGCGGCGTTGCTGCTGATGTTCAACCTTCCGGAGAACGCGGCACACGGCCTTAAATCAGCGGTTCGCGAATTGCTGGCGCCCTACCAGGGCGCGGTGGCCTCGCTGGGCGGGTGGCGCCCGGCCCGGCCGGCGCCAGGCCCCTCACCGGCCGCCCCGGACGCCGGTTCCTTCGATCGCCGCCCGTCCGACCTGGAGCGGGAAAACGAGGAACTCCGCCGCCTGCTCGGGTTTGCCCGCCGGCAACCCCGCCGTCTGATTCCCGCCACGGTCATTGCCCGGGACGGTGAGGCGGGCTGGTGGCATTCGGTCCGCCTGGATCGGGGCGTCAAGGCGGGAATCGGAACGAACGATGTCGTGGTGACCGATGCCGGGTTGGTGGGCGTGGTACGCGAAGTTTCCCCCCATACCGCGGATGTTCTGTTGATCTCAGACCCCGGCTGCCGGATTGCCGTGCGATGCGGTCGGACCCGCGATTTCGGTTTGCTGGCGGGAGGCGGCGTGTCTGGACCCGACGGCGTGATGGGCCTGTTGCTGCCCGCCAAGCCCGCGGAAATGACGTTTATCCCACGGGAATCCGGCATCCGCGAGGGAGACGAGATCGTCACGTCCGGCCTCGGCGGAATTTTCCCCGACGGCTTCCTCGTGGGGCGCGTGAAGTCGATCCATCCTGCCCGTTCCGGGCTTTACCTGGACGCCTGCGTCGAGCCGGCGGCGGATCTGGGCCGGTTGCACCACGTGCTGGTGATTGTCGCGGGCTTGTCCCGCGCCGCGTCGGGGGAGGCGAGACCATGACGGCGGTAGCCTCTCTTCTCGTACTCCTGGCAGCCGGATTTCTGCAGGGCCTGCTGCCTGGCGCCGCCCCGCTGGGCATGGCCAAGGCACCCCTGCTGCTCAGCGCGGTGATCTACTATGCCCTGTCCCATGGCCGGTTCACGATGCTCTTCACGGCCCTGGCGGGCGGCCTGATCCACGACAGCCTGGGCTTTCTCCCGCTCGGCGCCACGGCGTTCTGCTTCTGCGCCGCCGGCCTGGGGGTGCAGGCGGTCCGGGATTTCCTGTTCCGGGATTCGCTCCTGACGGGGATTGCCCTCACCGCGTTCGGAGCGGCTGCGCTTACTCTGGCAACCTGGTTATTTCTTCAACTAGGCGACTCCGGGCTGGCCCCGCCGACCGGCAATTCGGGCTGGATGATCTGGGCCAAGTCAGCGGGTTCGGCCCTGCTGGCCCTGGTGGCGGCGCCGCCCGTGTTCGTGCTTGCGCGAGGACTCGACCGGTTGATCAGCGCGACGGAGGTCGCCCACGCATGACGCGCGCCTCGCCCAAGCTCGAATCGCTCCGGCTCGGCATCCTGACCGCGCTGATGCTGGCGTCTCTGTTCTTCCTGGCGGGCGCGTTGTGGCGAGTCCAGATCAGCCGCGGCGAGCACTATGCGCGGAACGCCCAACGGCAAAGCCTGCGCCTGATTCGCGTGCCCGCGGATCGGGGCCGTATTTTCGACCGCGGGTCGATCTGTCTGGCCGACAACGTGCCCTCGTTTTCCCTGTGCGTCTTCGTGGAGGAGTTCCGCAAACCCGGCCGCTGGGACTTTACCGCCGACGCCGTGGCCCGGCAGTTGAAGGAGGTCTCGGCCGTCGTGGGCCTGCCGATCCAGCTTTCCGCGGCGGATTTCACCAATCACGTGCGCCGCCGACTGCCGCTTCCGCTGGTGGCCTGGACGAATCTCACCATCGAGGTTATGGCACGGTTCGCCGAAAATCAGTGGCGGTTTCGCGGGATCGATATCGTGGCCACGCCTTCGCGGATCTATCCCCATGGCGGGCTTGGCGCCCATCTGCTGGGCTACGTCGGAAAAGCCGATCTGGCCGCCGACCAAAAAAGGGGATATGATTATCTGTTACCCGAATGGGAGGGGCGCTCCGGCCTGGAGCGGCGACTGGAGTCGAAATTGGCGGGGCAACCGGGGCGGCGGCTGGTGCGCGTGGATGCGTCGGGCTTCATGTCGGGTGTCGTGCAGGAACGCGTTTCGGAGCCGGGCCGGGACCTGATCCTGACCGTGGACGCCCGCATTCAGGGGATGGCGGAGACGGCGCTGGATTCCGCTCGAGGCGCCGTGGTGGTGATGGATCCAAGCAACGGCGATGTGCTGGCCATGGCCAGTTCGCCCGGCTTCGATCCCAACGTGTTCGTTCCCGGCGTCTCCCGTGATCAGTGGAGCGCGATGACGGCTGAGGATTCGGGCCGACCCCTGTTGAATCGCGCGATCGGCGGGCTCTATCCGCCCGGGAGCCTGTTCAAACCGGTGGTCGCCATTGCCGGCCTGGAAAATCGGTTATGGGATCCGGACGCCCGGGTGACCTGCCCGGGCTATTTTGAACTGGGCCGAATGCGCATCCGCTGCTGGAACACCTATGGCCACGGCGCGATCACGCTTCGCAAGGCGATCGAGCAATCCTGCAACGTCTATTTCTGCACGCTCGGCACGAAGATCGGATACGAGGCCATCGCGCACATGGCGGGCGCGCTCGGGCTAGGCATTCGCACGGGGGTCGAACTGGACGGCGAACTGCCCGGGTTGATACCCGATCTGGGCTGGAAGCGCAAACGGTTCGGAGACGCCTGGCGCAACGGCGATACGGCCAACGCCTCGATCGGGCAGGGCTTCCTGGGCGTCACGCCCCTGCAGATGGCCGTGATGTGCGCCGCGATCGCGAACGGCGGGCAACTCTACAAGCCCCGGCTGATCCTCGGCTTTCGTGAGCGCGGCGGCGCGATGACACCGGCCGAAAAGCCCGTTTTGGTGCGGGAGTTGAACTGGTCGGCCCGGACGCGGGAGGTGGTACGGGGCGGCATGCGCGACGTGGTGAACGCGCCGTCGGGCACCGGGACAAAAGCGAAACTGGAGCAGGTGGTGGTGGCGGCCAAGACCGGAACGGCCGAGGTGGGGGTGAAGGGGGGGGGGCACAAGCAGACGTGGATGATGGCGTTTGCGCCCTTTGACGCGCCCCGCTATGCCTTGGCCATGGTGGTGGAGGAGGGCGACTCCGGGGGCTCCACGGTGGGCCCGCGGGTGGGTCGGCTGCTGAAGGGCATCTTCGAGGAAACGGAGGCGGGCGGATGAACCTGCCTGGCCTTCCATTCGGTCTGCTGAAACGGTGCAACTGGCTCATGCTGGCGGCGATGCTCGCGCTGACCGCGATCGGCGTGCTGTTCATCCGCAGCGCGTGCGCGGCCCGGCAGGAGGAACTGATCCGGGTTCTCTACCGCTCGCAGCTCTTCTGGGCGGCGGCGGGGCTGGGCTTGTTTGTTCTGGTCAGTCTGCTCGATTACCGCCGGTTGTCGGATGGCGTCTGGCTCTATTATGCCGGCGCCATCGTGCTCCTGGCGATGGTGCTGGCGGTGGGAGAGGAGCGGTACGGGAGCCGGCGCTGGTTGAGATTTTTCGGCATGAGCGTGCAACCCTCGGAGATCGCCAAGCTGGCGCTGCTGCTGGCGGTGGCCTGGTTGCTCAGCCGCCCGGGGGCGGATGCGGGGCGCGGGAAAACGGTGGGCCTGGTGTTCGGGTTGACGATCCTCCCCGTGCTGCTGATTCTGAAGGAACCCGATCTGGGAACGGCGATCGTCTGCCTCCCCGTCGTGGGCGCGATCCTGTTCGTGGCGGGCGGCTCGATGCGGCTCTTTGGCGGACTGGCCTTGGCGGGTCTTCTGGCGGCGGGACTGTTGTTCGGCGCGATCCTGGTGCCCCGCTGGATGGGATTGAGCGAGGCGCAGCAGAAGACGGTGTTCAGTCGCGTGACGCACCTGAAGGAGTATCAGTGGAAACGGCTGCTGGTGTTCGTGGATCCCGCCACGGACCGCACGGGAGCCGGTTACAACAGCTGGCAGTCCGCGATCGCGGTGGGCTCGGGTGGATTGACCGGGAAAGGGTACATGCGGGGCACCCAGAGCACGCTGGGGTATCTGCCCAGGACGGTGGCGCCCACGGATTTCATCTTTTCCGTGATCGCCGAGGAGACCGGATTCGCCGGATCCGCGGCGGTGCTGGGGTTGTATGGCGCGCTGATCGCCTGCGGCATGCGGACGGCGGCGCGGGCGCGCGACAAGTTGGGACGGCTGATCGGAACGGGGGTGACGGCGATGCTGTTCACGCATGTGTTCGTGAACATCGCGATGACGATCGGCGCGATGCCGGTCACCGGCATCCCGCTTCCGCTGGTCAGTTATGGCGGGTCATTCATGCTCTGCACCATGGCCTCGTTGGGCCTGTTGCAGAGCGTGTATGTCCGCCGGCTTTAAAAACAGGGCAAGGGACGCGCCGGGCAGGCGGCCGTTCCGAAGCGACGAAAGGTGCAGACGTATGTGGCTGGTCAACTTTATCAGGAATAAAATGAAAGGCAACGCGATCAAACGGGAGATTATCATCAACTGCGAAAGCCTGGAAACCCGGGTGGCGGTGCTGGAAAACGGACGGCTGGAGGAGTTCATGATCGAGCACCCCCAGGAGGACCGCCTCGTGGGGAGCATTTACAAGGGACGCATCCAGAATCTCGAGGACGGCCTGCAGGCCGCTTTTGTGGACATCGGGATGAGCAAGAACGCCTTCCTGCACTACTGGGATATGTTCCCGGAGGACTCGACGCGCCTGGCCGCTGATGAGGACGGCCTGTATCGCGGCGTGTCGCGCAACAAGCGCGTCTCGCCTCAGGAGATCGCCAAGAGGTTCCCCGTGGGGTCCGATATTGTCGTCCAGGTCACCAAGGGGCCCATCAGCACCAAAGGGCCCCGTGTTACCGCCAGTCTCAGCATTCCGGGCCGTTACCTCGTCATGATGCCCGGGAGCGCCCTGCGCGGCGTCTCCCGCAAAATAGACGATGCCAAGGAACGGCAGCGGCTCAAGCAGATCCTGGACCGGCTGCCCTCTCCGGAGGGGGTGGGCCTGATCGTGCGCACCGCGGGCGAGGGCGCCCGTGGAGTGAGCTTTGCCCGCGATATGCGCAGCCTCATGCAGATCTGGGATCGACTTCAGACCGGCATGCGAGACCACCGCACGCCCGTCTGCCTCTACCAGGAGCCGGACCTGGTGGAGCGGGTGGTCCGGGACTGGGTGACCGAGGACGTGGACCGCATCGTGCTCGATTCGCCCGAACGTTGGCAGGAGGTCAAGGAGTTGGCAACCCAGATTTCGCGGCGGATCAAGTCGCGCATCCAGCTCTATGACGGACCGGCGCCGCTCTTCGAGCATTTCAATGTTGAACGGCAGATCGAGGACGCGTTCCAGCGCAAGGTGCACTTGAAGTCCGGAGGCTGCATTGTCATCGATGAGACCGAAGCCCTCATCGCGATCGACGTGAACACCGGCCGGCACAAGGGCGGCGGATCCCAGGAGGAAATGATCCTGCAGGTGAACCTGGAGGCGGTCGAAGAGGTGGCCCGCCAACTCCGGCTCCGCAACCTGGGCGGCATCGTGGTGCTCGACCTGATCGACATGAAGCAGAAGAAAAACCGGAACGCCGTCCACCGGGCGTTCAAGCAGATCCTGACCCGCGACAAGGCGCGCACGAACGTACTTCCGATCTCCCCGCTCGGCTTGCTGGAAATGACCCGCCAGCGGGTGGAGGAGGGCATCCTCTCCTCGCGGTACGTGGACTGTCCCTATTGCCGCGGACGCGGCAGCGTGAAGTCGCCCCTGTTCATGAGCATCGAAATCCAGCGGCGGGCCACCGCGATCTGGAACGCGCACAAGAAGTCCGATCCCGGCCTGCAACTTCAGATTACCGTGCATCCCACGATTCTCGACCGGCTGCGCAAGGAGGACGAACAGATTCTGGTGGACCTCCAAAGCCGGTTCGGCAGCCAGCTCGTGTTTCGTCCCGATCCCACCCGCCATATCGAGGATTTCATGATTCGCAATGCGGTCACCAACGAGGTATATTATTCCAGCAATCCCGTGCTTCCCGCCGGGGAGCTCGCCGAGCAGCGGCCGGTTTCCGCGATGGGAAAGGGGCGCGACAACAGGCGTCAACCATGAATCGAATCCGACGCATTCTCGCCAGTCTGGCCGGAGCCGTTGCGATCGGGCTGTTGCCGGGGCCGGTCGTCCGGGCTCAGGAGCCGCCTTCCGCATCCCCCATGTCGGTCGAAGCGGAAAAGCTCGATTACGACCGCAACACGGAACAGGTGATCTATTCCGGCAATGTCCGGATCCGCAACGGCGATCTGGAATTAAGCGCCGACACGATCACCCTCGACCGGAAAACCTCCATCGTCAAGGCGGTCGGACGCGTGCGGCTGAAACGGGCGGATATGGACTGGGCGGGGGATGAGTTGGAGTATAATCTGGCCACCCGGGAGATGAAAACCGGCCGGTTCGCCTCGTCATTCTCCCCCTATCATGTGTGGGCGCAGAGCGGCCGAAAAGATACCGGTTCGGTCTACACGCTTCGCGGGGCCACCTTCTCGACCTGTACCAACGAGCCCGGCCACCTGCACTACCGGGTCCGCTCCCGGTCGATAGACGTGTCGCCGAACGACTATCTCAAGGCCCGCCACTCGGTGCTGTTCGCCGGCCCTGTCCCAATATTCTACACGCCCTGGCTGTATCGGTCGCTCGAGGGGGATGCGATCGGGGTCAATCTCCAACCCGGGTACCAGTCCCGCATGGGGGGCTATCTCCTGAGCGGGTTCTCCTACGGCTTGACGGAGCAGCTTGATGCCGAGACGCGCGTGGATTACCGCAGCGAGCGCGGTTTTGCGGCGGGCCAGGAGTTCGAGTGGAAGACGGACCGGAGCCGAGCCTCCGTGCTGGGCTATCTGGCCCAGGACACCGGAGTGGACAACGCCAACAACGATTATCCTGTCGACCGGGTTCCCGACGAGAGCCGCTACCGAGCCCGTATCCGCCAGTATTGGAATGGCGAGAACGGTTGGAGCACCATGGGCGAACTGAACACCTTCAGCGACGAGTTTGTCCTCGAGGATTTCTTCCGCCGGGAGTATCGCCGGAATCCGGACCCCCTGAACTATGCGCTGCTGAGCCGCATTTCCGACAACCAGGCCATGAGCCTTTTGGCCAAGGGCCGGATGGACGACTTCTACTCGACCCTGTCCCGCCTGCCCGAAGCCCGGCATGAGGTCTTCACGACCGCTATTTCCGATTCCGGGTACTATTACGAAGGCTACAACGACGCCGTCTGGCTGATGCGCCAATACGCCTCTTACGAGAACCCGGACGATGTGTCCCTGCTTCGACTCGACTCCCGGCAGTTTGTCTCCTATCCGATGTCCGCGGGCATCGTGCACCTGGTCCCCCGCGCGGGCGCGCGGGCCACCTGGTACTCGAAAACACGGGAACTGTCCGCCACGGACCGACTCGTCCCGTTTACCAACAGGCTGGAGAACGGCACGGTGGAGGTGACCAACGGGCTTGTCCGGACGGTGACGGAGGAGGAGGCGGGCTCCCAGTTCCGTCCGTTCCTGGAACTGGGGTCGGAGGCCTCGTTCAAGGCGTTCCGGAGCTGGGCCGCGGGCCCGGACGACGCGCAGGTCCTGTACCGTCACATCGTGGAGCCGTATGTCAATTACACGTTTCGGCCGAATCTGACCGGCTCGGAGCCCGAGGATTATTACCCGCTGGACGACGTGGACAAGTTCGGGTCCGAGCACTCCGTGTTGCTGGGCATACGCAACATGATCCAGTTCAAACAGGATTCGATCATCCACGAGTGGTTTGACGCGGATATCTACGGCACGTACTACATGGAGTCCCAGCAGGAGGAGAAGGGGATGGGAGACCTGCATCTGAAGGTCGAAAGCCGTCCCGCCGATGCCGTCTCGATGCGCGTGGATGCCGTTTACGACACCCAGGACAGCGAACTTGACCAGTGGAATATCCGGGGAGAGTTTACGCCGCTCGATCTGTGGAAACTGACCGGCGAATACCGTTACAAGCGGGATCGCGACAGCCTGGCCGCCGGCAAGGTCCGGTATGCCCCTGTCCCCACATGGGCGTTCGATGTGTATGCGCGATATAATCTGGACGCGTCGCGCATGGAGGAGCATGCTTACGAAATCGAGCGGATGCTGGACTGCATGGGCATCCGGGTCGGATTTTCGCATGAGCCGGCGTATACGATGGAGGACGGACAACAGCGGGACGCCAATTACAATGTTTACCTAGAGCTGTGGTTGACGGCGTTTCCCAAGATGCACTGGGGGGACAGCCGCTGGTGATCGGAAGGTCCGGTTCTGGAGAGAGGGGGAGGCGGATGAAGAAGCGAATGCGCGGTTTCACCTTCATGGAAGTCATGGTGGTCCTGCTGATCATCGGCCTTATTTCGGCCGTGGTGGGCCCCAACATCTACGGCATGTTCAAGAAATCCCGGCAGCGCGCGGCCGGCATCCAGATGCAGGAATTTCACCGTGCGCTGAAATGGTTCAAGCTGGACCAGGGCCGGTTTCCCCTTGAAAGCGAAGGGTTGTCAGCGTTGACCAACCCGTCCCCGGGCCTGCCCAAACCGGATGCGTTTCCCCCGGACGGCGGCTACCTGAGCGGTCCGGTGCCGCTTGATCCGTGGGGGCGTGACTATGCCTATTTCTGCCCGGGCCGGAACGGGGAGGCGTACGAGCTGGTTTCCCAGGGAGAAGAGCCCGACCGCGCGGACGACGATTTGAGCAGTCCGGCGCCGGAATCGATGATCCGCTGACCGGTTATTGACGTTGGGGGTGAACCCCGGCGGGCTTGGGAACGGACAGAAAGAGGCGGAGCGCGGGCCGCGTTTCCGCGCCCGAGGCAAACACGGTCACGGTTTTCCAGGCCGTTCCGGCAGGCGTGATTTCCGTATCCGAAACGAGCCGAAAGCCCGTCCGCTCACCCGCCTCCTCCCACAGGCGCGCGTCGTTCAGATAGAGGGCCGTCAGACCGGTTTGGGCCGCGCGCCAGGCCTCGGCCTGATCCCGCAAGCCGCGGTCCGCCTGCGCCAGTTTGGCGAGGAGGGGCATGAGGCTGACGCTGACAAGCGTCAGAACGGCCAATGCGGCCAGCGCTTCCGCAAACGAAAAGCCGGCCCGTTTCATGGTCATCCTCCGCGGAGCGCGTTCAGCAGCAACGCCTTGTAGGCCTCGTGGATGCGTCCATTGGTGGCCAGGAAACGGAGCCGGCCACGGTCCTGTCGGCCGAGAATTTCTTCGCGCCCGCCCGCTTCCGCGACCACCAGGCGAGCCGCGGCGACGTCCCAGAGGTAGATGCCGGATTCGAAATAGCCTTCCGCCTGCCCGTGGGCGACCCGGCAAATGTCGAGCGCGGCCGAACCCATGATCCGGGCCTTCTGCACATGGAGCGAGGTGGTTTGAAAGAGCGTGAGCGGCGACAGGCCGCTTTCCGGATTTTTATCCAGCCCGGTCAGCACCAGGGCCTGGTCAAGGGTTGGCACGGTGGAGACGCGGATCGGCTCGTTGTTGCAGAACGCGCCTCCGCCGAGGCAGGCGGTGTAGCAGGCTTCCAGGCAGGGGGCGTAAACCACGCCCGCCAGGGTCTGGCCCTCACGCAGGGCGGCTACGGAGCAGCACCAGAACGGCAGGCCGTGCGAAAAATTGACCGTGCCGTCGATCGGATCCACCACCCATTGCACCCCGCTCCCGGCGCGCCCGCCCACGGTGGCGTCCTCCTCGCCCACGATGGCATGGCCGGGAAAACGAGCGGCCAACTCGGCTTGGACGATCTGTTGGCACTCCTCGTCCAGTTTGAGCTTGACGTCATGCGCGAAACGGGCGATCTCCTCGCCGCGCCGGGCACGGTTGGCTCGCGCATGGGCGCCCGCCGCTCGGGCGGCCGCCACGGCGCCTTCCAACAAGCGCTGGGGTGAATCGGACCTGTTCACGGCGCGTGATTCCCGTTTCCGGAGGCGGGCGGCGTCCCCGCGCCCGCAGGGGGCGGAAGCCGGCCTGCCTCGTAATCCTCAAACTTCATGGAGATGATGCGGGAGATGCCGCGCTCCTGCATGGTCACACCGTACAGCACCGCGGCTCCGGCGATCGTACGGCGGTTGTGGGTGATGACGATGAACTGGGACTGCTCCAGGAACCCCTTCAGCA